>JBNJEG010000102.1:0-7343 GCA_051745655.1 Pseudomonadota bacterium | reverse complement strand
AAGGAGACAGAATAATGCGATGGATAACTGGCCTGATTGTGGCCCTGATGACTGCGGCGCCGGTGATGGCCGAGCCGACCCTCTATTTCACCGCCATCCCGGATGAGGATGAGACAAAACTGGAAGAGCGCTTTACCAAGATCGGCGATTACCTTGAGGACGAACTGGATGTGGAGGTTGAGTATGTCCCGGTTAAGTCCTATGCGGCGTCGGTCACCACCTTCCGCAACGACCAGGTGCAGCTGGCATGGTTCGGCGGTCTCTCGGGCGTGCGCGCACGCGAGCGCGTCCCCGGCTCTGAGGCTCTGGCCCAGGGGGCGGAGGACACGGATTTCCGCAGCTACATCATTGCCAACACCAGCACCGGCATCGAGAAATCCGACGATGCCATTCCGGAAGAAGTCCAGGGCAAGACCTTCACCTTTGGCTCACGCGGCTCCACTTCCGGGCGCCTGATGCCGGAATACCACATCCGCGAACACTTTGACGCGGCCCCTGACGAGGTGTTCGACCGCGTTGGCTACAGTGGCAACCACACCCGCACCATTGCGATGGTGGAGTCCGGTTCCTATCAGCTTGGCGCCGTGAACTACACCGTCTGGGACAAGATGGTCGAGGACGGCGAAGTGGACACCGACGAGGTCCGGGTAATCTGGGAGACCCCCGACTACCCGAACTACCAGTGGTCGATCCGTGGCGACGTGGATGAGCGCTTCGGGGAGGGCTTCAAGGAGCGCGTGCGCGAGGCCCTGCTGAACATGGACGACCCGGAGCTGCTGGAGAGCTTCCCGCGCTCGGCCTTCATTCCGGCCAGCAATGACGACTACGAACCCATCCGCAAGGTAGGCAAGGCCACCGGGCTGCTTGATTGATGGGCAGTCTCCAGGTCAGCAACATTTCCGCCAGTTACGGCGGACAGCGGGTCCTTGGCCCGCTGTCACTGACCCTGGCGGCTGATGAAACCGTGGCCCTGGTGGGGCGCAGTGGCGCTGGCAAGTCCACGCTGCTGAGCCTGCTGTATGACGAGACCCGGGACAACACGGCCTACCTGCCCCAGGAGCTGGGGCTGGTGGAGACGCTCTCCGTCTTCCACAACGTCTTCATGGGGCGCCTGGACCGTCATTCGATCTGGTACAACCTGGTCAATCTCGCCTATCCGCTGGCAGGCCCGTTGCAGGAAATCCGCGGTCTGCTGGAGGAGCTGGACCTTCTGGATAAACTGCGCGAGCCGGTCGGGGAACTCTCCGGCGGGCAACAACAGCGCACGGCGGTGGCGCGGGCACTGTACCAGCAGGGCAGCCTGCTGCTGGCGGATGAGCCGGTATCGGCGCTGGACGGCCCGCTGGCCCGGCGCGTTATGGCGGCGCTGACGCAGCGCTACCCCACGGCCCTGATCGCCCTGCATGATGTGGACCTGGCGCTCGCCTACACCGACCGCATCATCGGCATACGCGAGGGCGTGATCGCCCTGGACGAGCGCAGTGACCGCCTGAGCCCATCCGACCTCCAGTTCCTGTACTGACCATGCTGCGATCACGCACGGGACTCACAACCCTCCTGTTCATCGGTGTTGCACTGGCCTGTCTGCCCTTCTCGGACATGGCGGTGACCACGCAGAACCCCTGGCGGGAACTCGAACGCTTCGCCCTGGGGATGCTCACGCCCAACTTCATGGAGTTGGACTCGCTCTTCACGGCTTTCCTGCGCACCCTGGCCTTTGCCTTCACCGGGGTCGCGCTGGGCAGCCTGGTCGGGTTCTTCCTGGCCACGCTTTTCGGCTCGCGGCTGATCCGGGCCTTCTGCGCCTTCATACGCTCCATCCACGAGCTGTTCTGGGCGCTGATCTTCATGCAGTCCTTCGGCATCCATCCACTGGCCGGTGTGCTTGCCATCGCCATTCCCTTTGCCGGGATCTTCGGCAAGGTTTACGCGGAGATCATCGACGAGGCCGACCCGCTGCCGGCCCGGGCGATTCCACGGGCCAGCAGCCGCATGGCCCGTTACCTGTTCACCCAGGTGCCGGAGGCCTGGCCCCACCTGCGCACCTACACCGCCTACCGCCTGGAGTGCGGACTGCGTTCCTCGGCGGTACTGGGCTTTATCGGGCTGCCGACACTGGGCTATTACCTGGAGTCCGGGTTTTCCCAGGGGCATTACTCCGAGGTCGGGGCGCTGCTGATCCTGTTCTACGTGCTGATCGCCACCATGCGCCTGTGGCTGCGCCCGCGCCTGGTGCCGTTCTATCTGGCAGCCGCCCCCTTCGGCCTGGGCGATGGCATGCCGATCATCTGGAGTAACGTGACGCGCTTTTTCACCGAGGACATCGTGCCCCGGCCACTGCGCGAGGGTGAGGGCTGGGAGGGCATGCAGCCCTGGCTCTCGGAGCTGCTGATCGAAGAGGCGCTGCCCGGGGTCTGGAACACGCTGCTGCTGACCCAGATGGCACTGGTGGTGACCGGGGTGCTGGCGTTGCTGGCCTTCCCGCTGATCTCCACCCATTTCGCGGGCCCCGTGCGCCGGACCAGCGGCCATGTGCTGCTGGTGGTGGCGCGCTCCACGCCCGAGTACATACTGGCCTACATCCTGCTCCAGCTCTGGGGCCCGTCCATGCTGCCGGCGGTGGTGGCACTGGCGCTGCACAACGGTGGCATCATCGGCCACCTGATCGGGCGCATGAGCAACGAGGTGACACTGCGCAAGGGCGCGTCCAATGGGGTCAACCGGTATGCCTGGGAGCTGGTGCCCCGGGTCTATCCGCCCTTCCTGGCGTTCCTGTTCTACCGCTGGGAGATCATCATGCGCGAGACGGCCATACTGGGCATTCTCGGCATCACGACACTGGGGTTCTATGTGGAAGGCGCGATCCAGGAGATCCGCTTTGACCAGGCCATGGTGCTGATCCTGATCACGGCCCTGATGAACATCGGGGTGGATGCCCTGTCACGGCGGATCAGGGCATGGCTGCGGCTCAGGACCCGCCCGACCTGCGAGGCCTGAGCCGTAACGGCTCAGAAGCTGTAACGCATACCGGCGAGGAAGTTGTGCGAGTCCACACGGATACGTGACGTAGCGTTGGATTCAGATTCCAACTCAACCTCTTCGATGGACTGGTAACGGTACATCGCCTCCAGCGCCAGCTGCTCATTCAGCTCGTACGACCAGCCGGTGCTCAGGTGGAAACCATAGGTGACGTCATCATCGTCCATGACCGTCGTCCCGGTGACGCCGTAGCCGTCAAAATCCACATGGGCCACACCCGCACCGGCGCCAAATATGAAGTTCGCTTCGGGGACGATTTCAAGATCCTTCTCACCGTAGACGCTTGCGAAGCCAGTAGTCACCATCAGGTCGCCTTCGGCCGGCGTCAGTGAGGTACTGCTGACGGTGCTCGGCACGGGGTTGCTGCGGTCAACCACCTTTTCCTGGTGGGAGTCGACTTCAGCGGCACTGTAGCCAAGCTCGAACTCGGTGCGCACATTGAAATCGGACCCGCTGTCGTAGGTCCGCCCCAGCGCCAGGGAGGTGTTGTAGCCGGTGTCGTACTTGCTGGATACCGTGGTGTTCTGGGTCACGGTATCGTCCACGCTGAACTCGGTCTGCCGGGTGTCATTGACACCGGCCCTCAACGCGAAATAATTGGCATCCTGAGCCGCGGCCAGACCTGGAGCGGCGACTGTAAACATGGATACCGCCACGGTCATGGACAGTTTTTTCATTGTATTTCTCCTGCGTTTTATGGCGTACGGTTATGCCTAGATATAGTTCATAAATGCCGGACGCTCAAGGCATAGCAACGAACTCTGTGCTTTATTGGTAAGGATAAGCCAACCCTGTGAGGTATTCGATGTCCGATCTGGTACGGCTCGCCCCCGGGCTGCTGACCGTGGGCAAGCCATTGCCCTGGCCGGTCTACGACGAGACCGGCAACCTGCTCGTCGCCCAGGGCTATGTCATCCAGAACGAGTGGCAACTTGAGCGGCTCTACGAACGTGGCATGTACGAGCCGCCACAGCGCCAGGTGGAAAAGCGCCGGGAGGACGATGACAGACCCCGGTTCAGCCCGTTCGCGGAATACTCGGTGCTGCTGTACGAGCTGGAGCTGATGCTCGACCGGGTGGTGAACGCGGATTCGCGCTCACAGGAGCGCCTGGAGCACCTGGCCCGGCGCATCCAACGCCTGTGCCAGCAGGACGCGGACGCCTGCATCGGCTTGGTCCACGTCTATGCGGTGGAGCCCACGGCCTACGAGCAGACCCTGTTCTACGCCATCATCTGCTGGCTGGCGGCCTATCATTTCGAGCTGGATGACACCCGCACCCTGCTGCTCCTGCAGGCGGCGCTCACCGCCAACATTTCCCTGCTGCCCTATCTCGACAAGCTCAATAAATCCAACCGGAAACTGAGCGACGAACAGCGCCAGGTCATCCAGAAACACCCGGAACTGAGCGCCAACGCACTGCGCAAGGCCGGGGTCAATCAGTCGGTGCTGCTGCGGATCGTGGAGCAGCATCATGAGCGCTTTGATGGCGAGGGCTACCCCGGCGGCATCAGCGGCAGCGACCTGCTGGTGGAGGCCAAGGTGCTGTCCCTGGCGGAACGCTACACGGCCATGATCACCAAGCGCGCCTACCGCAACCGCTACCACGCGGACCACGCCATGGACGAGATCCTCGAGTCCATGGCCGAGGATCCCCACCAGGTGGTCTACGAAGCGGTTTTCAAGCAGCTGACACCCTATCCCCCGGGGGTGCTTGTGAAGCTGGCCAACGGCGAGACCGGGCTGGTGACCCACCGGCGCCGTGACACCCGGAGCCCGGTTGCCCAGGCGGTGTTCAACGGCCAGGGCAAGCGCTACCTGGGGCCGCTACGACGCGATACCCGCGAGGAGGAGTACCGCATCGAAAGTACCCTGGTGCCGGATATGCTGCCCTCGCTGAACCTCGCCCTGCTCTGGGGCTACGGCTGAACCTCAGCGCGGGCGCACCAGCTCCTGCCAACCCAGACGCCCGCGGCGCATGGCGGGCTCGCTGGTCCGGGTGACCCGGGTTTCGTCGTCCTTTTCCTGGTCGGTGGAGTTATCCACCAGCACATCACCCGCTGGGCTGCCGCCACTGAGCAGCCCGTCCTCGTGCTCGGTCCCCGCGTTGGGGCCGTCCAGCTCGCCGTCGTTGTCCTCGTCGACGTTGGGCTCATCCGGGTTCGAGCCGTCCAGGTCCACGAACATGCGGAAGCTGCTGCCTCCGGCGGCACAGGGCGCCGTTTCCGGAATGGTGGTGTTGAAGCGCAGCTGACCATTGCGCAGACGCGGCCGCTCGACCACCCGCTCGCCGGTGCGGGTGTCAAAGTCGAAGTACCAGCCCTTCTGGTCCAGCTGATCCCGGCCCCAGTCGACCTCATCCCCACTGAGGCTGCGCACGCGGACATCACCGGCCACGGACTCACTGAGCCCCTGCTCCTGCAGCTGATCAGCGCTGAGCCCGGTTCCGCCATGATCCCAGACGCCGTAGAAGGACTGGGTGCGGGTGTCGCGCAGATCACCGGTCTCCAGGTACTGGCCGGTGCCGAAGAACACCAGCAGGTTGGGCGCGTTGTCGTCGTCATCCGGGACGAAACGGTTGGCGGCGACCGTGACGCCGGTGGTCACGGGTTGACCGTCCGGTGTCTGGAACAGGGGCTCGCCGGAGGCGCTCCAGCTGCCGTCGTTCTCCTTGAGCACCCAGATGCGGCCCTCGCGGTCGCTGGCGTAGAGCCGGTCCGGTACCCGGTCGCCATCGGTATCCACAGGGGTGACATCCGAGGTCACGCCGGGCAGGCCGTCGCTGGCCGTCTCGATGAACCGATAATCCTCGTCCTCGGTCCATTCGCCATCAAGCCCGCCCTCGAGCCGGAGCATGAAGACGCCGGAGCGGCCACTGGGCGCGTCGTAGCCGTTGCCGAAGACCGCGACCCACTCATGGCCGCCATCCCAGGGCATCAGCGTGACATTCACCGGCTTGTTGAGGGTCCCCAGGTCCGGGTGCTTGAACTCCCAGAGCAGCAGGTCCTCCGGCGAGCCGGACTCCGCCACGCCGGGATCCGTCACATCCAGCGCGAACAGGCCGCGGCCGCCGGTGCGCATGCCGCCCACCAGCACCGAGTGCCATTCACTGCCGGCGTCCGGATCCGTCTCGATGTGGGCGTCGGACACCGCGGGGGCGAGGTCCACACTGTAGCGGTGCTGATATTCGGGCGAGGTGAAATAGCTGAAGCCGCGACTCTCCGAGTCATCGAAGGCGAAGGACGGGATGTAGGCAAAGCGTTCACCGCCTCCGGATTCATCCGGCGTACCGTCAAACGCGTGCAGCATGCCGTCATTGGCGCCGACATAGACCGTTGAGGCGCGATCCCGCTGTTCGGCCAGGTAATCGGAATAGCGGTCGCCGGCGGTGCCGTAGGGCGCCTCGTCCGGCCAGCCCATGGCCGGGCGACCTACATGGGCGGGATTGGAATGCACAATGTCACCCAGGCGCCCGCCCCGCTCCCGGAAGGTGTCGCCCTCCAGGCCACGCTCGCCGGCAAGGTATTCGATGCGCTGCTCGGCGGTGGCGCGGTCACCGCCCGCGCGCAGATCCCTCCGGGCCTCGGAAGGCAGGGCGTCAAGATTACCCGGCTCAAAGGCCACGAGCTCACCGTCGGCCCCCGGGGTCAGGAGGCTGCGGGGGTTCTGTTGAAGGTCCCGTTCGTCCAGCACCTCGCCCGCGTCCCAGATGACTTCACTCAGGACCTGATCCTGGGGGTCGCTGCTGTCGGAGGCGGTCAGGTCGGCCTGCCGGGCCGTCAGGCGGCCCAGCCACTCGCGGGGATTGAAGGAGGCGCTGTAGACCAGGCCCTCGCGCCGGGAGCGCTCAACCACCTCGGGCGTCGAGGCCGACTCCCAGGCGTTGAGGGTGCTGGGCCGGTTGAGCGCGCCGTTGAGTTCCGAGGCGGCGCCGGCCGCATTGCCGGCGCTGAACAGCTCCCCGTAACCGTTGACCACGGCGTGGTAGAGGTCGTCCCGCTGGGCGGCAGCACCGGGTTCGTCCGCCGAACTGGCCACCGGCCACCACTGGGGCGGCTCGGCATGGGCATCGGCACGGCGCTCGTACACCTGGTCACCGCCACCGGGCATCGCCTGACCCCAGACGTTGGCCCCCTGCTGCCCGACCGTGACACCGAAGGTGTTGAGGTGCAGGTCGCGGTTGCAGTCCAGCCAGGGCGCCGGGTCGTCGTCACTGCAGGCATCCGGTACCGGTACCTGGCCACTGTCGAAACCGCCCACGTCCAGGCCCTCGTAGTAATATCGGGCCACATCGGCCAGGGTGCCC
>JBNJEG010000101.1:0-7354 GCA_051745655.1 Pseudomonadota bacterium | reverse complement strand
CTTCCATCGTCAATCGACGAAGCGGAACATGCGCTGGAAGTGCGCGATTTCCAGAATTTCCTGAACGACCCCTGTGGCACCCTTGATCACGATCTCGATGTTCCGGTCCTGGGCTTTTTCACGCAGAAGCAGCAGGGTGCCCAGAGCCGCGCTGTCCAGGTAATCGAGCTTGCCCAGGTCAAGAACGATCTGCTGTACCCCCTGGGTGTCCAGTGCTTCCGTCTGCTTCGGCTTGAAATCGGTGTAAGCGTTGAAGTCAAACTGGCCCGCCAGGCTCAGTGTGATCGTACCTTCGCCATTGTCGTGCTTTTCGATGCTGAACATGGGGTGGGATCCTCGGTTGGGTCAGAACAGGTCGACGCTGCCCTCGGACATGGAATCCTGGGTCAGCGTATTATCACGGATGCGTTGCTGTTCATGGCGCGCGCGCTCAATCTCGTTGGCCAGTTCGCGCAGCCAGGTTTCAGGCTCAAGTTCAGTCTGCTCGCGGATTCGGATGACGGAATCATCCACCAGTGCCAGCCGCTCGTTAACGCGCTGCAGGATCTGATCCACCATATCCTGGAACTGCATTTTGCGTACGCCGGTGTTCACGTCATGGCTGACGGTTTCAGCGATCCCTGCCAGTTCATTCGCGGCCTCGTTGCGCGAGGCATCCAGTGTGCGGATCTCCTCCATCAGGGACTCGACGGATTTCTTGGACTGGAGGGCAAAGTTCATGTCCTGTGAGGCGACGTCGTTGATGGAGCGCTCGACCTCTGTAACCAGTTCCTGGACCGTGTAGACGTTGCGACGGATGTCTTCGCTGAACTGCTGGGAACGGCTCGAAAGGTGCTGGACCTCCTGCGCGACGACTGCAAAGCCCCGACCTGCATCCCCGGCTCTCGCTGCCTCGATGGCCGCGTTGATCGCAAGCAGGTTGGTCTGTCCGGCAATGCTGTCCATTTCCCCGAGATTGCCGTCGATCTTCTGGACCTCGGAGGTGATCTTGCCCATGGTATCGACCAGTTCCACCGATACCCGGCTGGTCTCGACGATGGTATTGACGAAATTCTCCAGCACCGCCGTGACGTCCTGCACCATGCGCTCGAAGCTGACCTCGGTGGAATCGTTCTCTTCGTCAGCGCCGGTCACGGAATCACTGGCGGCGAGCATACGCCGGATGACATCGTCCTGGGTCTCCAGATGGGATTGAAGCTGGAAGAACAGGTTCATCATGTCGGGGACGGAGTCATCCAGGAGTCCCTTGAGCTGGTCGGTGTCCGAGCGGACCCGGTCAAGGTTCTCCTGGTAGGTGGTCAGGATGTCATTCAGGTGCGTGCGGAATCCGCCGAACTGGTCGGCCATGGTTGTGCGGGCGTCCTCGGCCTGGTTTTCGCGGCCCTGCTGCAGGGTCCAGCCGCCCAGTACGCCCACACCCAGCACGCCCAGAACGCTCAGGCTTGTTGCTGCGGTCGCCGAAACATCCAGAAAGACCCAGTGCAGCCACGGCACCAGGACGGCGAGTCCGACGGAAATCAGGACGGGCTGTGATTGCAGGTTGGCCGATTTACTGCGCATTGGCTCCATTACGTCCCCGTGCTGTGCATTGGATCATTCCGAATGCCATTATGGTACTGAAAGCTTATGCTGTTTCGCGGTAACGTCAAACCGGAATTCCCGATGGTGCGGGTTTCCGCGTGCCGTGACCGTGTGATGAACGCCTGTCAGGATTAAACCGGATGCCGCAATCAGACAATGCGCCTCACCCGGGCTGGGACCGCGATGCGGTCGTAGCTTCCCTTCCGCCCTTCAACTTTGCCGAAACACCTCAGCCGGATCCCATGGTGACGGCCTATCTGGCGTTCTATGAGCTGGCGCCGGGCCCGGAATTCACCAGGGTGAGTCATCACCTGGGGTGGGTCCGTGCCGCCGGCTACCGCATCGCCACTCACTATTACGAGCAGCCCGGTGCCCACGGCAGCGTCTTTCTTTTTCACGGCTACTTTGATCACGCCGGCCTCTATACCCGGATCATCCGGTATTGCCTGGGGCTGGGCCTGAATGTCTTCATCTACGACCTTCCCGGTCATGGGCTGTCGAGCGGGCGCCCGACCGCTATCGGGAGTTTCCGTGAATACCAGCGGGTGTTGCTGACCATGCTGGGCCTGTCCCGGGATCACATCCCCGAGCCCTGGGTCGCGATTGGTCAGAGCACCGGTGCGGCTGTCCTGATCGACTACCTGCTCTCGTTCCGGGAGGCTCCGGAGGCGATTGCGTTCAGCGGCGTGGTGCTGCTGGCGCCCCTGGTCCGACCCACGGGGTTTCGCAGTGGCAAGTGGCTGCACTCGCTGGTTCAGCCTTTCCGGGAAACCTGGGGGCGGGTGTTCACTGCCAACAGCAATGACGGTGAATTCGTGCGTTTCCTGAAAGAGCATGACCCGCTTCAGGCCCGGTTCATGGCCATGAACTGGGTGACGGCCCTTAAGCGGTGGATTCCGCGTATCGAGGCGGCGTTACCGGTCGATTATGATCTGGCGGTCATCCAGGGGGAACGGGATACAACCGTGGACTGGCGCCATAACCTGCGGGTGCTACGGCGCAAGTTCCGGCGCCTGCGGCTTTACCAGATCCCCGAGGGCAGGCACCATCTGGTGAACGAGGCGGACCCCATCCTGACCCAGGTCCAGGATGCGGTTGGCGCCGAGATTGAGCGGGTGCTGGCGGAAGCGACGGTACCCGGTACCCACAGGAAGGAGAATCCGGAATGAAGAAAACCCTCATGGCAGTTGCCCTCAGCACGACCCTGGTCAGTGGCTGTGCCACGCAGGATGCCTACACCGGTGAGGAAAAGACCTCGAAAACGGTCATTGGCAGTGTTATCGGCGCCGTTGCCGGCGCGGCTACCGGTGCCGCCACATCGAGTAAAGGCGACCGTGAAAAGGGCATTATGATCGGTGCCGCCTCAGGGGGGCTGCTCGGTGCGGGGGTCGGCCAGTATATGGACCGCCAGGAGACGGAGCTGCGCAAGCGGCTTGAGGGAACCGGCGTGCGGGTCAAGCGCGATGGCAACAAGATCGAGCTGATCATGCCCGGCAACATCACCTTTGATGTGGACCAGTCCAATATCCGCTCCTCGTTCCATGAGACGCTGGACTCAGTGGTGATGGTGGTCCGGGAGTTCGACCAGACGGCCATTGCCGTGGGCGGTCATACCGACAGCACCGGCAGCTTCGAGTACAACCAGCAACTGAGCGAGAAGCGTGCCGAATCGGTGTCCCAGTATCTGCTCGACGAGGGCGTGGCCCAGGGGCGGATCCATGCCCGTGGCTACGGCCCCCGCTTCCCCATCGCCACCAACGACACCGAGCAGGGCCGGCAGCAGAACCGCCGGGTCGAGATCGACCTGATGCCCATGGAGTGAGACCTCAGGCTGCGCCTGACGGATAGAGGGTGCTGACGGTCAGCACCGTCATGACGCCGCACAGGACGTTGAGGGGCAGGCCCGCGCGCATGAAGTCGGTGAACCGGAAGCCGCCAGGCCCGAAGATCATCAGGTTGGTCTGGTAGCCGAGCGGGGTCGTGAAGCTGGCGGAGGCCGCCATCATCAGGGTGAGCACGAAGGGCTCCGCCGGCATTCCGGTGCTCTGCGTGATGGCCAGTACGATCGGCAACGTCAGCAGGGCTGCCGCATTGTTGGTGATCATCTCGGTCATGACGTTCACGAGGGCATAGGTCGCCACCAGCATCAGCAGGTAGTCCCCGGCGGTGAGGCTGAGCACCCCATGGGCCAGCCAGGCGGCCGCCCCGGTCTTGTCCATGGCGTTGCCCAGGGCAAACGAGCAGGCAATGGTCAGCAGTACATGGCCATCCAGGCTTCGGCGCGCGAGGTTCAGGTTCAGGCACCGGGTTGCCATCATTGCCAGTGCCCCCACCATGGCAGCGTGCAGCATCGAGAGGGTATTGGTGGCGGCGAGCAGGACCACGGCTGCCAGAATGACCCAGGCGCGCAGGGACTTGCGGTGGTCCGGGCTTTCCTCCTCGGTATCGTTGACCAGCAGGAAATCGCGCGAATAGCGCTGGCGAGTCACGAATACGGGTCGGGCCTCCAGCAGCAGTGTGTCGGCCGATTCCAGCCGGATGTTCCCCAGGTTGCCTTCAATACGCTGGCCATTGCGGGCAATGGCAAGAACCACCGCGCCGTACTTCTCACGGAAGCGGCTTTCCCGGATGGTACTGCCTACCGCCAGGCACTCCGGTGAGACGACGGCTTCGACAATACGGCGTTCCGGCGCCTCCTTGGCCAGCAGTGGCTGCTCCTCGGTGGAGGGCACCAGGCCCCGGATCTGGCGCAGCTCAATGATGGACTGCACGTCCCCGGCAAACACCAACCGGTCACCGCTGCGCAGGCGCTCCTCGGAGGGCACCGCCGTGACTACACCCCCCTCGCGCTCGATCTCTACCAGGTAAAGCCCCCGCAGGTGGCGCAGACCGGCTTCCTCCACGGTCTGGCCTACCAGCGGACCATCGTTGGCTACCGCCATCTCCACCGTGTATTCACGGAAGTCTCCGAACATCTGCTTGCCGTTGCCCTTGCGCCCGCGCAGCACGAACGGCAGCCAGACAACGATGAAGGCGAGGCCCACGAGGATCACGGGCACGCTGACCCAGGTGATGTCGAACAGGTGGAATCCTTCAGTGTCCGCCAGGTCCACGTAGAGCCCGTTGACGATCAGGTTGGTGCTGGTGCCGATCAGCGTCAGGGTACCGCCGAGGATGGCGGCGTAGCTCAGGGTCATCAGGAGTGGCGGCACCGGGATGCCGTGGTGTTTGGCCCAGCGGGTAATCGCCGGAATGAAGGTGGCCACCACCGGGGTATTGTTGAGGAAGCCACTGAGGCCAGCCACCGGAGCAATGACCCGGGCCTGGGCGTAGCGCGTGGTTTCCGGGCGCCCCAGGAGATGCTTGATGATCCAGTCCAGGCCGCCGGTGTTATGGATGCCGGCGGCGATCACGTACATGAACGCAACCGTGATCAGGCCACTGTTGCTGAACCCGGCCAGCGCCTCCTGGTGGGTCAGGATACCGGAGACGGTCAGGAAGATCAGGGCAGTGAGCATGACGAGATCCGTGCCCAGGCGCGTGGTCATCAATGTGATGAGCACCCCTGCCACGGTCATCAGGCTTGTCCAGCCGGTCCAGTCCATGCCGCCTCTCGGGTCGTTCGTGAAACACCGGCAGAGGCTACCATTGGCCTTTATGACCAGAAAGCCTTATTATTCATTTTGATATTTCGAAATGATATATAAAGAGGAGGGTAGGCACCCGTCCGGACGGGTGCCGAAGAGTCAGGGTCAGGACCGACGGTTCAGGAAGTCCTCGACCTTGCCCTTGAGCTCATTGAGGCGCGACTCGCCACTGGCACGCAGTTCCTCGAGCCGTGTCCGGGCCGTATCGATATCCTCCTTGAGGTCGGAAATCCGCTTGGCGGTCTTTTCCTTGAGCTCTTCCGTAGCCTGCTCGTTTTCGGCCTTGGCCTTGTACTCATTGAACTGGGCCCTGAGGGTTTCGAGCCGGCTTTCCCAGCTCTCCATCTGGGTTTCCAGCTTCTGGATCAACGTATCCTTCAGTGACATGCCACACCTCCTATTGGATCAGAACAGTACCCGTGCCTTGATGGTGCCCTTCACTTCACGCAGCTTGGTGAGAGCCACATCGCTGTACGCCTTGTCGACGTCCACCACGACGTACCCGATCTGATCATTGGTGCGCAGGTATTGTCCACACACATTGACGTCATTTTCGGAGAAAATCTGGTTGATTTCCGACATGACGCCGGGGATGTTCTCGTGGATGTGCAGCAGCCGGTGCTGGTTCGGATGCTCCGGAAGAGCCACTTCCGGGAAGTTCACCGAGCCCACGGAGGTGCCGTTGTCGCTGTAGGTGGCCAGCTTGCCGGCGACCTCGGTGCCGATGTTCTCCTGCGCTTCCACGGTGGAGCCGCCCACGTGGGGGGTGAGAATGACGTTGTCGAACTCACGCAGCGGTGAGACAAATTCTTCCTCGTTGGACTTGGGTTCGGTCGGGAACACGTCCACGGCCGCGCCGAGCAGTTTGCCCGAGCGCAGGTTGTCGGCGAGGGCATCAATGTCGAGCACCGTACCGCGTGAGGCGTTGATCAGGATCGAGCCCTGCTTCATCTGGGCCAGTTGGTCGGCACCGAACATGTCACGCGTGGACTCGGTTTCCGGCACGTGCAGGGTGACCACGTCGGACATGGCGAGCAGCTCCTTCATGGAACTGACCTGGGTGGCGTTGCCCAGCGGCAGTTTGGCGATGACGTCGTAGAAGTAGACGTGCATCCCCAGGGACTCAGCCAGCACGCTCAGCTGCGAGCCGATGTTGCCGTAGCCGATGATGCCGAGGTTCTTGCCCCGGGTCTCATAGCTGTTCTTGGCGGACTTGGTCCACACGCCCCGGTGGGCCGCGGCGTTCTTCTCGGGGGTGCCGCGCAGCAGCAGGATGGTCTGGGCGATGACGAGCTCGGCCACGCTGCGGGTGTTGGAGTGTGGCGCGTTGAATACGGCGATACCGCGCTTCTTGGCGGCTTCCAGGTCGACCTGGTTGGTGCCGATGCAGAAGCAGCCCACGGCCACAAGCTTGTTGGCGTGCTGGAAGACCTTCTCGGTGAGCTGGGTGCGCGAGCGGATGCCGATGAAATGGGCATCCTTGATCTTCTCCAGCAGCTCGTCCTCTGGCAGCGAGTGGCTGATGTGCTCGATGTTGGTGTAGCCGGCCGAGTTGAGTATATCCACGGCCGACTGGTGAACGCCCTCCAGCAGGAGGAAGCGAATCTTGCTCTTGTCGAGGGATGTCTTAGCCATGACAGAAAATTCCAGTCTGAGTCAGAGTTTTCGAAAAAATAAATTAAAATCAGAGAGTTGCGGTCTTCGCCGCATTATCGGAGAAGCTATGGTAGCATAGCTCACCATCTTTTCCCGATTTTTGATCGGATTTTGAACAGTTCCTGGAGGAATCCTGACGCTATGAGTACAACGGCAACGGCGTTCGATCCGCAGACACTCGAAGGACTTCTCACCGACGGGGGCAAGGTGCTTACCGCCCCTGACGACCTGGCGACCTACGGCTGCGACTGGACGCGCATCTATGATCCGGCCCCGCTGGCCGTGGTCCTGCCCAAGTCCACAGCCGAGGTCCAGGCAGTAGTGCGCTATGCCAATGAACAGCAGATGGCGCTGGTGCCCTCTGGCGGGCGTACGGGTCTGAGTGCCGGCGCGGTGGCCGCCAATGGTGAGCTGGTGGTGGCCATGGACCGCATGAACCGGATCCTGGATTTCAACGCCAATGACCGCCT
>JBNJEG010000100.1:0-7415 GCA_051745655.1 Pseudomonadota bacterium | reverse complement strand
AGCCCTGCTCATGGGCCGTCTTGCGGATCCGGTCCATGTATTCCAGCACGCCCGGGTAACGCTCGAAGTAACGGTCGATGTACTTCTGGGCCTCGTCCCGCGGAATCCCCAGCTGACGCCCCAGCCCCCAGGCCGACATGCCGTAGATGAGCCCGAAGTTGATGGCCTTGGCGTCCCGGCGCTGGGTATCGCTCACGGCCTCGCGCTCAACCCCGAAGACCTCCGCAGCCGTGGCCCTGTGAATGTCCTCACCGTGGGCGAAGGCATCCAGCAGACCCTTGTCACCCGACAGATGCGCCATGATGCGCAGCTCGATCTGGGAATAGTCCGCCGCGATCAGCCGGTAGCCCTCCGGGGCGATGAACGCCTGGCGGATGCGCCGGCCCTCCTGGGTGCGGATGGGGATGTTCTGCAGGTTCGGGTCCGAGGACGACAGCCGCCCTGTGGCCGTCACCGCCTGGTGATAGGAGGTGTGAATGCGCCCGGTACGCGGGTTGATCACCTCGGGCAGCCGGTCCGTGTAGGTGGACTTGAGCTTGCTCAGGCTGCGGTGCTCCAGGATCACGCGCGGCAGCTCATAGTCCACCGCCAGCTCCTGCAGTACCGGCTCCGCCGTGGAGGGCGCACCCTTGGGGGTTTTCTTCAGCACCGGCATGCCAAGCTTCTCGTAGAAGATCTTCTGCAGCTGCTGCGGGGAGCCCAGGTTGAACTCCTCGCCCGCTTGCTCCCAGGCCTGCTCCTCCAGGGCCTTCATGCGCTCGGCCAGTTCACCGCTCTGGGTGGCCAGCAGGTTGGCGTCCACCAGGGTGCCCCGGTATTCCATGTGGGCCAGAACCGGCACCAGCGGCAGTTCGATGTCGTGGTAGACCGACTCCAGGGCCTGGTCGTCCTGCAGGCGTGGGCGCAGGGTCTCGTGCAGCTGCAGGGTGATGTCCGCATCCTCGGCGGCGTAATGGCCGGCGGTCTCCAGCTCGATCTCGTCGAAGCGTTTCTGCTTCGCGCCCTTGCCGGCAATGCTCTCGAAACTGGTGACCTCGCGCTCCAGGTAACGCTGGGCCAGGGTGCCCATGTCGTGACGGGAGCCGGCGGAGTTCAGCACGTAGGACTGGAGCATGGTGTCCTCGATGCCCCCGCGCAGGGTGACGCCGTGGTTGGCCAGCACATTGATGTCGTACTTCAGGTTCTGGCCGATCTTGATCCGCTCCGGGTCCTCCAGCAAGGGCCGGAGCTGCTCCAGCACCTCGTCGCATTCCAGTTGCTCGGGTGCGCCCAGGTAACTGTGGCCAAGCGGCACGTAGGCGGCGACACCCGCCTCGACCGCGAAGGACACCCCGACGATGCGCGCGTCCATGTAGTTGAGGCTGGTGGTTTCCGTGTCGAAGGCGAAGGCGGGCGCATCACGCAGGGTGGTCAGCCAGGCATCCAGTGCCTGCTGGTCCAGCACCGTGTGGTAATCGGTGCTCACGGCGGCCGGGGCAGCGGATGATTCGGCAGCACCGCTGTCGTCTTTCTGGTCTGTCTGTCCGCCGCCGTTTTCCAGTTCCCGGATCCAGCCACGGAACTCCATCTCCCGGAACTGTTCCAGCAGCTGGTCCTGGTCCACCGGCTCCGGGTCCAGCGCCTCCACGCTGTAGCCCAGGTCCAGCTCCGTACGGATGCGCGTCAGGTCACGACTCAGCGGCAGTTGATCAAGGGCCGCGCGCAGGTTCTCGCCGATCTTGCCGCCCACCTCGTCCGCATGGGCCATGAGGTTGTCCAGGTCGCCGTACTGCTGGAGCCATTTCACCGCCGTCTTGGGCCCGCACTTGGGCACGCCGGGGATGTTGTCCACGGTGTCGCCCACCAGGGCCAGGTAGTCCACGATCTGTTCCGGCGTCACGCCGAACTTCTCGATCACGCCCTCCCGGTCCATGGTGGTATCGTTCATGGTATTGATCAGCGAGACGTGGTCGCTCACCAGCTGCGCCATGTCCTTGTCGCCGGTGGAGACGATCACGTCCACGCCCTTGTCCGTGGCCTCGTTGGCCAGGGTGCCGATGACGTCGTCCGCCTCCATGCCGTCCTCGATCAGAAGCGGCAGCCCCATGGCGCGGATGATGTCGTGGATGGGCCTGATCTGGCCGGCCAGGTCCTCGGGCATTTCCGGGCGGTTGGCCTTGTAGTCCTCGTACAGCTCATGCCGGAAGGTCTTGCCGCGGGGGTCGAAGACCACGGCGATGGGCGAACCGGGGTAATCCTGCTGCAGCCGGCGGATCATGCTGATCACGCCCTTGACCGCGCCCGTAGGCTGGCCCTTGGACGTTGTCAGGGGTGGCAGCGCGTGGAAGGCGCGGAACAGATAGGAAGAGCCGTCCACGAGGACGACCGGACGGTCTTTGCTGAGCTCAATCATGGGTGTGTCGCTTCAGGGTATGGTCACGCGGAGTGTTTCAGAACGGGGGCTTTCCAGTCCAGAGGTATCCACGGTGGATACCGCGAACAGGTACTCGCCGGCAGGCAGGTTGTTGGGCTGCCATTCGGTGGTGTCGGCATCGTCGATGGTCTGGACACGGAAATCGGATTCGTTGGGGCGGCGGTAGTAGACGCGGTAACCCCGGATCTGGCCCGGGTAGAGTTTGCTGCCGTCAACGCGGGTCAGCGGGGCCTTCCAATCAAGCTTGGTCTGGCCACCGCTGGCTCTGCCAGCACTTCCCGCACTGCCTCCGCCGCCCATGCAGCCGGCGACCAGCAACGCTGCCATCAGCAGGCAGCTGGCCCGCAGAGACAGGTGATACGTCGTCGTAAGCCCATGCATGGACGCCATTATGGCGTCCTGTCGAACCGCTGCAACCCCATTTTTTACACCATTAGTATGCGTATTCTAATAATTGGCCGTAATGTACGTGGTGATGTAGGAACAGGGCGCATTCGCGCCGAATGACCCATTCAAAGGAGGTTCACCATGAGTAAGATTCGTGACTATCAGCAGCAGGTACAGGACGTCATCGAAAAGGGCATCAACACTGTTGAGAAACAGCACAAGACCCTGGCCGAGCGCCCGTTTGAGCTTGCCGAGAAAGTTGAGAAGCAGGCTAAGGCCTACAGCGTGACGTCCGTGCGCGCCAAGCACGACGACTACGCCAACACCGCGTACGAAACGCTGCGTGTCTGGAACAAGCGCCTGGGCGATTATGCCACCAGCCTGATCGGTCGCTTCGACAAGGAAGCAGCCCCGGTTGAGCAGAAGAGCGCCAGCAGCACCCAGTCCGGAGGCCAGAAGAAGTCGGCTTCCAGTGCTGGCAAGCAGTCCAGTGGTGCCAAGAAGAACACCGGCGGCGCCAAGAAGCAGACTGCCAGCGAGCAGCCTTCCGCGTAACACGGTCCGCCGTGTGAACGGAAACGGGCAGGGGCGAAAGCCTCTGCCCGTTTTTTTATGCCCGGATGGTGGCGGGGTTAGTCGGCCATCTCCGCGAGCTTTTCGCGGGCCGCCTCTTCCTCGGGAATGGTCAGCGGCAGGCTCTGCTCCTCGTCGGTAAGCGATTCGAGCCGCTCGATCTTCTGGCGCTGCTCCTCACGGGTCTGGTCCGCTGCACTGATTTCTTCCCTGATCTCAGTCAGTAGTGAGGCCTTTTCCGCGCGCAGGCGCTCCATTTTCTCCCGCAGGGAGTCTGAAACCTCCTCGCCGGCGCGTTCCTGATTGGCAGCGCGATTCTGGAGATCCGCGAGCTGGCCTTCGACGTTGTTGATGTTGGCCAGTTTCAGCCGGACCGTGCCAAAACGCTCCCGGAGCTTGCGATGGAGCGCGCGCACGGCATCATCCGGTGAGCTGTACTGGCGCAGCAGTCGCTGGTCCTTTTTTTTCTGTTCCTTGCGTTCCTGTTCGCGCTCTTTCTCGCGCTTGCGTTCCTGTTCGCGTTCGGCCAGCTCTTCCTCGGTTGGCGGTGCGGGCACTTCCTCAATGACCCGCCCGTTTTTGTTGAGGACTTCATAGCCCTGCTTGAGGGCTTCCCGGGGCAGGGTGTTGCTCATGACGGTTTTGCCTTCCTCGGTCTTGTACCGGTACATCTCCGCCAGGGCAGGGGAAGCCAGCACCAGGCAAAGGGCAATCAGCAACCATCGAACCATCCGGTAACTCTCCAATCGGTTGAATGCTCAGGCCACGCCGTAAGTGTCCCGGTAGCGGGCCACCTCTTCAGCATAGTCCGACATGTCGGGCAGTTCCCGGAGATATTCCAGGATCTGGTCCAGGCTGATGATGCTCACCACCGGAATGCCGAATTCCGCCTCGACCTCCTGGATGGCGGAGCGCTCTGCCTGGCCCTTTTCCTGCCGGTCCAGGGCCACCAGTACGCCTGCCGGCGTGGCGCCGGCCGCCTGGATGCGTTCGATGGATTCGCGTACGGCGGTGCCGGCAGTGATTACGTCGTCCACGATCAGTACCCGGCCGTCCAGCGGCGCGCCCACGATGTCACCGCCTTCGCCGTGTTGCTTGTCTTCCTTGCGGTTGAAGGCCCAGGGCAGGTCCAGGCGGTGGTGGGTGGCCAGCGCCGAGGCGGTGGCCGTTGCCAGTGGGATGCCCTTATAGGCCGGCCCGAAAATCATGTCACACTCAAGGTCGCTGCGCGTCAGCGCCTGGGCGTAGGCCTGGCCCAGCCGGGCAAGATCGCTGCCGCGCTGGAACAGGCCGGTATTGAAGAAGTAGGGGCTGGTACGCCCGGATTTCAGTTCGAATTCTCCGAAGCGGAGTACTTTGCGGGCGATGGCGAACTCGATGAACTCTCTCTGATAGGTCTGGATCATAGGGCCCTTTAAGCTCGGCGTGTTTTGTCCGTTGGCAAGCATGGGTATGATACACACAAATCGATACTGGAATCATTTATGCGGGTCGTTACAGTCAGTGTCAACGGATTGCGCGAGGCAATCAGCAGGGGGTTCTTCGAGTGGCTCGCGGACCAGGATGCGGATGTGGTCGCGCTTCAGGATCACCGGGTGCGGCTGGCCGAGATCGAGGACGATCCGTCACTGACACCAGCGGGCTACCAGGCCTGGTTCATGGACGCGGAAGACCCGGAAACGGGGGGTGTCGGCTTCTATACGCGCTTTTTCCCCAAGGCCATCATCTATGGCTTCAACTACGGGCCGGCGGATACTCAGGGCCGGTATCTGCAGGCGGATTTCCAGAACGTCAGCGTGGCCTCGGTGCTGGCGCCCCCGGCGGCGGATGCCGGCGGGGAGAAGGCGCGGGATGACTTCATGGAAGCCTTCCTGACCCACACCGGGAAAACCGCCCGCAAACGTCGCCAGTACATTGTCTGTGCCAACCTCCAGACCGCGCACCGTGACGAGGATGCTGATTCGTTCTTCCATCGTCAGCCCGTTTCCGGCTTCCTGCCCCATGAAAGGGCCTGGATGGACGAGCTGTTCAATCAGCAGGGGTACCTGGATGCCTATCGTTCCGTGGCGGATGCGGGCAGCGCCGCGACCTGGTGGCCGGAATGGGCAAAGAACTGGCGTCGGGTTGCCGGCTGGCGGACCGACTACCAGATGGTCACGCCCGGCCTGCACGATGCGGTCGAGGACGGTTGGATCGACACGGACGCGGGCTTCTCGGACCACGCGCCCGTGGTCGTGGACTACGACGTCTCGCCGGAGTGATTACTCCGCCAGCGCCGCTTTCTGGGCTTCGAACAGTTCGTTGATGCCCTTGCGCGCCAGTCCCAGCATGGAATCCAGTTCCTGCTGCTCGAACGCCTCACCTTCCGCTGTGCCCTGGATCTCGATGAAGCCGCCCCGGTCCGTCATGATCACGTTCATGTCGGTCTCCGCCGAGGAATCCTCCGGGTAGTCCAGGTCCAGTACCGGCGTGCCGTTATAGACGCCCACGGAAATGGCACCAACCATCTGCTTCAGCGGGCTTCGGCTCAGCCGGCCGTTCGCCACCAGCGTGTTGAGGGCATCCACCAGCGCGACGCAGCCGCCGGTAATGGCTGCGGTGCGCGTGCCGCCGTCGGCCTGGATCACGTCGCAGTCGATCACGATGCTGTGTTCGCCCAATGCTTCCAGGTCTACGGCCGCGCGCAGCGAGCGCCCGATCAGTCGCTGGATCTCGATGGTGCGCCCGCCCTGTTTGCCGCGGCTCGCTTCCCGGCCCATGCGGTCGCCTGTGGAGCGCGGCAGCATGCCGTACTCGGCGGTTACCCAGCCCTGGCCCTGGCCCCTGAGGAAGGGGGGAACCTTGTTCTCCACACTGGCAGTGCAGATCACCCGGGTGTCCCCGAACTCGGTGAGGACAGCCCCCTCGGCGTGCTTGGTGTAGTTTCGGGTCAGGCGGATGTTGCGCAGTTGGTCTGGGTTTCGGCCGCTGGGGCGCATGCTCGCTCCTCCGGTTTGATGGATGATCAGGGCGGGGAGTCTAGCATGGCAGGGAAGGGTGCGGGCGGGCGTGTGCCCGCCAGCGATGGTATACTGGTGGGTTCATGCCGGATCGGAACGAGGCGGTAATGGCCACACTGCACAGCATGACGGCATTTGCGCGGCGCCAGACGCGGGCTGAATGGGGTACCCTCACCTGCGAGTGCCGTACGGTGAACCACCGCTACCTCGACCCGTCACTGCGCCTGCCTGATCCGCTGCGCGCGCGGGAGATGGTCTACCGGGAGCGCCTGGGTCAATACCTTGCCCGTGGCCGGGTGGAGCTTCAGTTCCGGCTCGAGGGTACGGAGCAGGCACGCGGTCAGGATCCGGATCCGGGCGCCCTGCGCCAGCTTCGTCAGGCCATGGTGCGGGTGGAGCAGGAGATCGGGGATACCGCCCCGGTGTCGCCACTGGAGGTGCTCAACTGGCCGGGTGTCCTCACTGGTGGTGAGTTGCCGGAAGAGGCCATTGTCGCCGCCGCGGATGAACTGCTGGAAGCCACCCTGGTCGACGTGGGCGAGCAGCGGCGGCGCGAGGGTGAGCGTCTGCTGCCCCTGCTGGAGGAGCGCCTGGAAGCCATTGAAGCCCATGTGGCCGAACTGCGCCGGAGCATGCCCGAGTGGCGCGAGCAACAGCGCCAGCGGCTGGTGGAGCGCCTGGCCGAGTCCGGCGCTGAACCCGGTGATGAGCGCCTGGCACAGGAAATTGCGATCCTGGCCCAGAAAGCGGAGGTAACCGAGGAACTGGACCGGCTCGAAGTCCATGTGGCCGAAGTGCGCGCGGCAATGGCGGCTGCCGGCCCAGTGGGGCGGCGCCTGGATTTCCTGATGCAGGAACTCAACCGGGAAGCGAACACGCTCAGCAGCAAATCCACTGCAGCGGAACTGACCCGGGTGGCGGTGGAGGTCAAGGTGCTGATCGAACAGATGCGCGAACAAGTACAGAACCTGGAGTAATCCAATCATGAGCGAGCAGCCTTACCTGGGCACGCTATTCGTGGTGTCGGCGCCTTCCGGGGCGGG
>JBNJEG010000099.1:0-7441 GCA_051745655.1 Pseudomonadota bacterium | reverse complement strand
GGCCTGGGGCACAACTCCATGGTCTACATGATCGAGTCCCAGATCCAGTACGCGCTGGACGCGATCAACACCATGGAACAGAAGGACATCGACTGGGTGGATGTTAAGAAGACGACCCAGACAGAGTACAACCAGCGCCTCCAGGGCCGCCTGGACGGCTCCATCTGGAATGATGGCGGCTGCACCAGCTGGTATATTCATCCGGAGACAGGCAAGAACGTGGCGCTGTGGCCGGACTTCACCTTCCGCTTCAGCCGCCAGACCCGCCAGTTCGATGCCGCCGCCTATCAGGCCGGCAAGGCGGGCGATCCGGCCGGTGCTGACACCAGTGATGCCCCGGAAACCGATGTAACAACCCTGGAGGAACAGCCTGCATGAAGTCTTTTTCCGGAAAAGTAGCGGCGATCACCGGGGCGGGCTCCGGCATCGGCCGGGCCCTGGCTCGCGCCCTGGCAGCCGAGGGTTGCCACCTGGCCCTGAGCGACGTGAACAGCGAAGGCCTGGCTGAAACCGTCCAGCTGAGCGAAAAGCAGGGCGTGAACGTCACCAGCGCCACCGTCAACGTGGCGAAGCGTCGCGAAGTCGAGAACTGGGCGAAAGACGTGGCCCGGGACCATGGCCAGATCAACCTGATCTTCAATAACGCGGGCGTAGCTCATGCCGGCGCGGTGGCCGATTCCAGCTACACCGACTACAACTGGATCGTGGACATCAACTTCAAGGGCGTGCTCTACGGCACCAAGACCTTCCTGCCCTACCTGAAGGAAGCGCCGGGCGGCGGCCATGTGGTGAACATTTCCAGCATCTTCGGGCTCTTCGCCCAGCCCGGCATGAGCGCCTACAACGCCACCAAGTTCGCAGTGCGGGGCCTGACCGAATCCCTGCGCCAGGAGCTTGATATGGAAGACGGCAATGTCTCCGCCACCTGCGTCCATCCGGGTGGCATCAAGACCAACATTGCCCGCACCGCGCGCATGGACGAGAGCATGTCCGAGCTCATGGGCGAAGACACGGGCACGCTGACAACCAACTTCGAGAAGCTGTTCCGCACCACCGCGGACGAGGCAGCACAGGCTATACTGAAGGCGGTGAAACGTGACCGTCGCCGGCTGCTGATCGGCGCCGAGGCCCACGCTTCCGACTGGATGCAGCGCCTGCTGCCAGCCGGCTACCAGCGCCTGGTGACGGGCGCTCTCAAGTTCAACCGTCAACGCCAGAGCGCGGCGCGGAGAAGCTGATGGAAACCACGACCTTCAACGCCATCCTGGCCTCCCTGCAGGAAGTCAGTGACAGTTACCTGAACGCACCCGCGGCGCAGCCGGACCGCAAGGCCCTGGACCGCTGGCAGCCGGCCACCAGTACCTGGCAGAAAATGCAGGCCATCAGTGGCTGGGTACCCGGCATCCAGGCGGAGAGCATGGAGATCGACGGCCACCGCATCAGGCACTGGCGCATCGGCTCCGGCCACGGTACGCCCGTGGTGCTGCTCCACGGCTTCGGCGCCAGCAAGGAGAACTGGCTGAGCCTGGTTCCGGCCATCCGGCGGCGCAACATCACCCTCTACCTGCCGGACCTGCCCGGCTTCGGCCAGAGCGACTATCACGCGGACGCGCGCTACACCTACGAGGTCCAGGCCCGACGCATGGCGGAATGGGCCCAGCACCTGACCCTGCCCCCGGCATTCTGGATCGGTTCCTCAATGGGCGGCGCCGTGACAGCCACCCTGGCCGCGAACCACCCCGAACACGTGGCCGGCCTGGTCCTGATGAACGCCGCCGGCATGGGCAGTGCCCGCCACAGCCCGATGGAAAGCCAGCTGATCGAAGGGCGCAACCCGCTGATCCCCGGCAACGCGGACGAAACGCGCACACTCTTCCGCTACGCCACCTGGCGGGGCCGTGAACTCTTCAGCCGCATCATGCCACTTGCCATGGGCGCTGAGATGCGCCACCGGCGCCCGGTCAATCAGCACCTGTTCATGGACATGATGCAGCCGCGCGAGCGCATCCCGGAGCTTCTGGAACGGATCCAGGCGCCGGCCCAGGTCATCTGGGGCGAACGCGACCAGGTACTGGACGTTTCCTGCGCCCATCACTACGGCGCTCTCCTGCCCAACGCGGAAGTGAAGGTACTGAGGGGCATCGGCCACCTGCCGATGATTGAGGCGCCGCTTCAGACCGGCCGTCTGATCCGCCGTTTCCTGCGCGACCAGGGCTGAAAGCAGGCGCTACCAGGCGTAGCGCTTGTGCTCCATCAGTTCGAGGATCCGGGGCCTGAGGATCAGGTCAATGGCCATTGGCAGCTTGGGCCCCGGAATTACGAGCGTATCCTGCCGTGACATAAAGCTCCCCGGGATCAACTGCAGCAGCCGCTGAAAGTCCACGTTCGCGTAATGGCGGAAGTGAACCACGATCATGCTCTCATCCGCCGACGGGACCTCGCGGACCACGAAGGGGTTGGAGGTATCGACGGTGGGAACGCGCTGGAAGTTGATGTGGGTATTGGAGAACTGCGGCACGATGTCGTGCACGTAGTCGTCCATGCGGTTGATGATGGTCTCCACCACCTCGTCCTGACTGTACCCCCGGTGATTGGTGTCCCGGTGGATCTTCTGGATCCATTCCAGGTTCACGATGGGCACCACGCCAATCAGAAGATCCACATGCCCGGCCACGTCATAGGTCTCCGTGCTGACGCCGCCGTGCAGCCCTTCGTAGAACAGGAGATCGCACTCCGGCGACAGACTCTGCCAGGGTGTGAAGCTGCCCGGCTCGTGGCCCTCGGCGATCAGCTCACGGTCCTCATCGTGCACGTACTCCCGGTATTGCCCGGTGCCGGTACTGCCGAAGTCCTGGAAGAGGGCCTCCAGCTTGTCGATGTGGTTGGCTTCCAGGTTGAAATGGTTGAAATCGCCGTAGTCGCCGCGCTCGGCAACCCGCGCCATTTCCTCCCGGGTATAGCGGTGGAAGCTGTCACCGCTGACCGTGGCCGCGCGCAATCCTTCGCTGGCGAACACCTTGCTGAAGGCGCGCCCAGTGGTGGTGGTTCCGGCCCCGGAGGACCCGGTGACCGCGATAATCGGGTACTGGCTGGACATGGTCGAACGGCCCCGTCTGACCTAGGGATTCCCTGTTTCGGGAAGCCGCTATGGTGCATGGCGGACCCGCGACTGGCAAGTCATCAATGATGGAGCAGCCGCGGCCGGGCAATGGCGCTCCCCTGGGCATAGTCAGCCCCGAGCGCGCGCAACCGCTCGATCCGCTCCGGACGATGGACACCGGAGACGATGACCTCCGCACCCATGCGGTGCGCCACGGTCACTACAGCCCCCAGCATGGCATCATGCCCCTCGCCGTCATCACTCGGGTTACGGGCCCCCACCCGGATCAGATCGACGGGCAGTCGCCTGACCAGTTGAGCCAGGCCCGCGTCCGTCTCGTCCGCATCCAGGCAGATGCGACAGCCCAGCTCCCGCACTTCGCGCATGAACAGCGCCACCGTATCCGGGTCCGCCAGCGCATCCGCATTCGAGACACAGAACCAGAGCCGCTCCACCGGGCATGGCTGAATCCGGAACACTTCGTGGATGAAGCGCACCAGCCCCGGCTCGGTCAGGGTATAGCCCAGAACGGGAATGCAGATGCCGGCATCGGCCTCGGGCAGTGCCTTCATGGGCCGGGAAAGACAGTCCAGGACGGACTGCATGAGCCAGTCGTCCAGATTGCGGGCGCCGGCGAAGCGTTCCGCCAGCGGAATCAGCTCCTGCGCGGTCATCAGGGTGCCGTGCTCGTCCGGCAGCGTCATCAACAGCTCATACTGAGCGGCCATGCGGGTCGCGCCGTGCAGCGGAATGATGCGCTGGGCCTGGAGCATGAGTTCATCCCGGCGTAGCAGCCCATTACCCGCCAGGCGGTCCACCAGGCGGCGAATATAGCGGCTGCGCTCCGCCGGCACACTGGCAAAGCGGAACGCCGGTGGGTTCTCCAGCGGTGCCTGGCGCGCTGCCTCCATGGCCAACTGGTACCAGCGCCCCGACGTCACAATGGCCGGGTCGCCAACCGCCACTCCAGCGCAGACGTGATTGCCACCATCCGCCACCAGGGCATTGCAGCGTTCCATCACCGTAACCAGCCAGGACTCCAGCCCCTCACGATGACACCGGAAGACCAGCTGCCGCGCGCCGGCCCGCCCGATCCGACGGTCACTGCCCAGCGTTCCACGCAACGCACGGGCCATGATGTCTGCGTCGGCGCCCGTATCCCACCGTAACACCACAAGTGCCTGATCCCGATCCAGCGGTAGACTGTGCAAAGACCGTTCAAGCCAGCGCATGAAAGCGGCCTGTGTACAGCCCCCGGTGTCCGGATCCGTGGTGCGCTCCTGGATCCGCTGCTCGTACAGGCTGTCCATCAGCCGCCCGAGGCCCTCGTCCACCAGCGACTGGTCCTGCCGCGAGACCGGGACCAGCTCGCCGTCGGCCACAAGGCGCGCGAATTCGGGCATGGCAAGGTCATACTGCTTGCGGCCCGAGGGGGTCACCAGCACGAAGCGCCGCCGCCGGGGGTTGGTCCAGGCCAGGCGTAACGGACGCATACCGCTGCCTGCATCGATGAACCAGCTCCCCATCGTCAGGGCCTCGAGACTGGGAACCCACTGGCGAAGGCGCTGATCCATCGGTTCTTCTTCCGGCTCGCGGGCAAAGCCCTCGCTGAGACGCACCAGCTCTTCTTCGCCGGGCGCCTGAAGATAGAGGGTCAACGCTCCCAGAGCCCGGTCGCACTCCACATCGTCGGCACAGAGCCCTTCAAGGCGTGACCGGATGACGGGGTCTCCGGTACTGCTGGACTGATGGTGCGCCAGCAGCCTGTCCAGCAGTTCCAGCGCCTGTTGCCAGGCGCCACCGGATTCGCCCTCATGCAGGTGCAGCAGTACCAACCGGTTACGCCACTCCGACTCCACGAAGCGCAGCACAGCCAGCGGAATCGGCCCTCCTAACAGGCGGGCGTCCAGCGCCCGGTCAGTGGCCGCCTCAGCCTCGCGCAGGCGTTCACTGCCGGCCACCGCCTTGGTGACGCGCCTGAGGTTGCGCTGATAATTCGCCTCACGGCCCTCGAGCTCCACTCCCAGGACCTCTGAGGCCCGGACAAGGCCATCCATATCCGGCAATTCCCGCGCCCGCAGTATCTGGAGAAAGGCTTCCGGCCAGGGTCCGGGGCTCTCGTGATCCGCCGTTTCCAGGTGACCGATGCGGTTGAGCAACTGGCGCAATGGGTGCGAGGCAGTGCTCAGTGCATCCGGTGACCGGGCGAGAACCCGCTCTATGATCGGCTGCAGCCATTCCAGCAGGGCCCGCCCACGGCCGGTCATCCGGGGGCTCTCCCCCAGTGCCCGGATCAATTCCGGTACCAGGGACTGCGGGAAGCCGTCAGCCTCCCGGGCGTCATCGTGAAGCCAGCCGATGGCCTCATGCATGACCAACTCGCCCAGCGCGTCATGCCGCATGTCATCGGGGTCAATCAGCGACGGCAGTGGCGGCGTCACCACCTGGCGCACGGCAACCTCAGCCTGACGCCCTCGGGCGGCGGCCGACAGTGACCGGCTGGGCATCACATCCATCGCGCCGCGAGGGCGTTCGTTGGCAATACCGGCCTGGGCCAGCAACGCCTCGAACCCCTGCAGGGCATCCCCGTCGAAGCGGATTACCATGAACCCGGGTCCGGAACGGACCACTCGCCCGGGGATCGTATGCCAGCGATCCATGGCTCCATGATGAAACTGGAGGCGGATGGCACGCTCACCGGAATCGAGCCAGGCCCGGACGGCGGGTTCACGTGAGGCGGGATAGCGAACGGAAACCGCTTCCGCGGAGAAGTCGGTGACCTGGCAGAGCCAGGAAAGCCCCCGATCGGTCAGCGCCAGTACGGCAATTCGGACATTGTGCCGGCTCGTGTCACGCCGGTCCGCATTGCGGTCAAGCAGTCCTGCGTTTCCCCTTTCCATGAGGTTTCCCTGTATTTCCGATTACGGCGGCAGCCTACGGCGACACCGCATGGACGGACTATTACGGGTTTCCGTATCACGGTAATCCGCAGGCTAGAGTCGCTTCACGAAAATCCGGGAATTGCGACCTGTGTCATAGTCACGACGTTTCTCAGGCGGTAACGCCTCGGGCCCTACAGGCTCGAACCCGCGCTCCGCAAACCAGTGAGACGTCTGGGTCGTCAGCACAAAGAGCTCACCCAGGCCTTCTGCGCGGGCGTAGCGCTCTACCATGGCAAGCAGCCTGTCGCCACGCCCGCCGCCCTGGTAATCCGGGCTCACAGCGAAACAGGCCAGCTCCATCATGGCATTGGAGGGGTACGGGTAAAGGGCGGCGCAACCGATCACGCGCCCGTCCCGTTCATCCACCAGGAAGCGGTCGACCTCGGTCTCGATCAGATCACGGGGCCGGCTGACCAGGATGCCCTTCGCCTCCAGCGGCTGGATCAGCTCCTGGATACCATTGATGTCCTCGGGCGTGGCCACCCGGATGTGCTCGTAATCATCATCCGTGACAAGGGTCCCGAGGCCATCGAGCGTGAACAGCTCTTCCAGGAGAGCGCCCTCGTGCCGGTAGCTGATGATGTGCGCACGACGGACGTTGCGGTCACAGGCATTGGCGGCGGCCCTCAGCGCGGCCGCGTCGTCCTCGCCAAGGCCCTCCTCCGAGAGCAGCTCCCGGGCGCGGGCCACATTGAGCTCCCGGAGGAGATCCCCGGAGGCGCCATCCGGGATGCCGTTGTGGCCGCTGAACAGGATCAGCTTGTCGGCTGCGAGCGCAGCCGCGGCCTCGCCCGCCACTTCCTCATGGGACAGATTGAAGGCATCGCCGGTAGCGGAATACCCCATCGGCGGCAACAGCACCACCTGGCCAGCCTCCAGCTGGCGGTGGATGCTGGCGGCGTCCACGCGGCGCACGCGGCCGGTATAGCCGTGATCCACTCCGTCGATGACGCCTATAGGCCTTGCGGTCAGCCAGTTACCGCTGGCGACACGGATCTGGGCCCCATGCATGGGCGAGTTCGCCAGGCCCATGGACATGCGGCTTTCAAGCAACGCCCGCACCCGGCCCACCGCCTCGAGCACCAGCGGCAGTTGGGTTTCCGTGGTAACGCGCAGGCGGCCCTGATACCCGGAGGTTTCACCAGCCGCATCCAGGCGCTCCCGGATCTGGGGCCGCGCCCCGAACGCCACCACCAGCCGTACGCCAAGGCTCGCCAGCAGGGCGATGTCATGAATGATGGTGGTCAGGTTCGGGTGGGCAAGGGCGTCACCCCCCAGGGTGATCACCACCACCCGACCGCGATGGGCATTGATGTAGGGCGCTGAATGGCGGAACCAGTACAGCCAGTCTTGGTCACTCACCCTGTGTTCCTCCGCCGGGTTCGACACAGCATTGCTC
>JBNJEG010000098.1:0-7594 GCA_051745655.1 Pseudomonadota bacterium | reverse complement strand
TTCAGCGTCGGGTATTCCACCCGAAAGCCAGGGTGGCGATGATCGCGCTGCAGCTCGTCGCGATACGCGAGAATCCGGCTCAGTGCCTCATTCATTCCCTCGAGGGCATTGCGACCGAGCGCCGGATTGGAGGAATGCCCGGATTGGCCCCGAAAGACCAGCTTCTCCATCATGATGCCCTTGTGCATCCGCACCGGGCGCAGCTCCGTGGGCTCGCCGATCACCGCATGACGAGCCTTCGGGCGCCCCGCCTCGATCAGGGCACGGGCGCCGCCCATGGCGCTTTCCTCATCCGCGGTTGCGAGGATCACCAGCGGCTCCGCCAGATGCCGGTCACGCGTCTGCCAGGCGGCTTCCAGCGCCAGCGGGAAGAACCCTTTCATATCGCAGGTACCGAGGCCGTACCAGCGGTCATCGTGTTCCGTCAGAGTGAAGGGATCACTCTGCCAGCGCTGCTCATCGAAGGGCACCGTGTCCGTATGCCCGGACAGTACCAGTCCGCCCGGCCCCTCGCCCCGGGTGGCAATCAGATTGAACTTGCCGGAGGCACCCGGCACCGGCATGGTCTCCACCCGGAATCCGAGGTCACGCAGCCATTGCGCAAGCCGCGTGATCACGGCTTCATTGCTGCGGTCCCAGGTCGGACTCACGCTGCTGATGGAGGGTGTGGCCACGAGCTCAGCCAGCATTGCTCTTATTTCCGGAATCGGCCGCTGCATTCAATCCTCCCGGGTCTCTGGCGCTGGCGGAATGGGCTGCTTTTCACCCAGATCCGGATTCATGAAATCCTCCAGACCCGGGCCATCATCACTATCGGAGATCGGCCGCCCCATGTCATCGGCTCGACGCCAAACCTCAAAGCGCTCAATCTCCGACAGCCGGAAAGGCGCGACGACTGAGCCTCCCTCCAGGGTTCGCCGTATGTGCAGTGCCCCGCCTTCACGCGCCACCAGCTGACCCTCGACAGTGCGTCCAGACGCCAGCCTCAGGCGCACGCGCCGATCAATCCAGGCGCCGGCGCGCTCGGTGTCGGATTCCCTGAAAGCGGGTTGCGGTGACGGTTCATCAACCGGAACCAGAGGCGCACGATCCGTTTCAGATGCAGGCTGACTGGGTTCACTCAGGCTGAACCCGATGCCATCCAGGTCGCGGTCATTGTACGTCACCCCGAGCCCTGTCCGCTGCTGCCATTGAGCTGCGGAAAGGCCAGCTTCTCCCAGGTTTGGCTCATCATCCAGAGACCAGGCCAGCAGCAGCTCACCGCCCTCGCGAAGCCATTCGCGATAAAGAGCGGTGGTAGCATCCGTCGGCACAACGCCCTGGTCCGCCATGGCGCCGGCCCAGTGGGCAGAGGTGCGCTCGACCCATTCACCGACGGGTTCGTCCTCGGCAGCGGCGCAGAAGGATGAAACCCGCCGCATCAACCCGGCGTCCCGCACAAGCAACTGGCCCTCTTCGGGCATGGCGGGCGCTGGCCCCTGCTTTGAAAGCACCGGAAGCTGGAAGGTATCGGCATTCCATTCAAGCGACAGGCTGCCCAGCCGACCTGCATCCACGCCGGCCTGGTAACGGTGCCCGCTGTGGCCAGCGCCCCGGTCCGCCAGACTGATATCGGCCGTGATCCGGTCCACGCCCATGCGCAGCAGGTCCGCCGGCGTCAACACGGCCTGTTCACCACAACCGTGAAAATGCAGCGGATGGCGCTTCAGGGAGAGGGCCCGACGGCTTCGCGCCCAGGGCCGGAAAAGATCGGGTTCAACCGTCAGTTCAACGTTGTCGACCGTAATCCGCCATTGCTGCGGCTGGTCCTCGCCGAGAAACCAGGAAGGCAGTGAAAGCAGCCCCTGCGCCTCCAGGGTCATCCGACGTGCGTGCACTGGCCTGGTGATGTCAAACCAATGCCAGCGCACCCCCTGGAGCGTGACGCGGCCGTCCCAGGACGGACGCACGCTGTCCCAGTGGAGATTCCCCCAGGGGCTGACGGCATCCTCCAGCTTGGAAACGGCACTGCGGGCGCCATACCAGAGACTTCCATAGTAGGCGACGGCTACGAGCAGCAGCACGAGCACAGGGGCGGCGAAAAGTCGTTTCATGGTCGACTGTCCGGGGTCCGGGCGTGGCAGAGCATGTTCGTCATTCTACAGTACCTGATTCATGGTTAATAATGCGGAACCCATCGCACAAAGTGCAGGCAAAATTCCCGTATTTCACTATAGTAGGGACAGGAGACAGGGCATAACTGTCACCGGTTACGAGGAGGCGCCATGAACGCGCACCAACACCCAGCACGCACATTTATCCGGCACCCGATTGACATGCCGATTGATGTGGAACCGTGTGAGGGCGAGCACTACAGGGAAGAACTGCGTAACCTCAGCCTTGGCGGGGTATCTTTCTCGGCCCGGGAGGCGTGGCAGCATGGCACGCCGGTGCGGATCACCATCAGCTGCTGCCGACCGTCCGCCACCATGGACGGGCATGTCGCGTGGTGTGAAGCCTGTGGTGACCACTACGAGGTCGGGGTGGCGTTCAGGGACTCAGCGGACGCCTACCGTATGCGACTGGTCGAGCAGGCCTGCCACATCCAGCAGTACCGCCTGGACCAGGTGGTGGGAGAAGGGCGTTACCTGACCCTGGATGAGGCGGCGGCGGAATGGATCCAGCAGTACGCGCCCTACTTTGCCCCGGTGGAGACAGGAACCATCAGGAACGGGTAATCAGGGTGCCCACACCCTCGTCCGTAAAGATCTCCAGCAGGGTGGCATGGGCAACACGTCCATCGATGATGTGGGCAGAGGTCACCCCACCTTTGACGGCGTCCAGCGCACACCGGATCTTCGGCAGCATGCCGCCCTGAATGGTGCCGTCCGCGATCAGCTCATCCACCCGTTCGGCGCTGAGTCCGGTCAGCACATTACCATCCCCGTCCTGGAGGCCCGCCACATTGGTCAGGAGGATCAGCTTCTCGGCCTGCAGCGCCTCGGCGACATGACCGGCCACGGAATCCGCGTTGATGTTGTAGGCCTTGCCGTCATCTCCCACACCGATCGGCGCGATCACCGGGATCACGTCGCTGGCGGTAAGCATGTTGATGACCTCCGTGTTCACGGAGACCACTTCGCCCACATGGCCGATGTCGACAATCTCCGACCGCGTCACCTCCGGCGAGGGATCCCGCACCTCCAGCTGGCGTGCCCGGATCAGGCTGGCATCCTTACCGGTCAGGCCAATGGCCCGGCCGCCGTGCTGGTTCATCAGCGAGACAATCTCCTTGTTCACACGGCCACCCAGCACCATCTCAACCACATCCATGGTCTCGCTGTCGGTTACGCGCATGCCGTTGATGAACTCGGAGTGGATCTCCAGCCGTTCCAGAAGCTCGCCGATCTGGGGGCCACCACCGTGGACGATGATGGGATTCATCCCCACCAGCTTCATCAGGACGATGTCCCGCGCGAAGCTGTTCTTCAGCTCCTCGTTCTCCATGGCGTTGCCACCGTACTTGATGACGATGGTCCTGCCGGTGAAGCGCTGGATGTAAGGCAGGCCCTTGCTGAGTACCGAGGCGACCTGCATGGCGGTGTCACGATCCATGGTCATGGAATGCTCTGTCTCCTGAATCAGAACGGGAGCTGCAGTGACGGTTCCGCCTTCTGCAGCTGCTCCCGGAAAATGGCCTTGATGCGCTCCAGCGCCTCAACGTTCTGCGCCTCAAACCTGAAAACCAGATTGGGCGTGGTATTGGAGGCCCGGCACAGACCCCAGCCATCCGGGTAATCGACCCGCAGGCCGTCAATGTCGGCAATGCTGGCATCGCCAAAGTCACCGCCACTGGCCAGGCGCTCGATCAGGGCGAACTTGTCCTCATCGGCCACCGCCACATTGATCTCGGGGGTGCTTTCATCCTCGGGGAACTCAGCGAAGATCGCATCGGCCTCGCGATCCTCGATACCCAGGATCTCCAGCAGACGCGCAGCGGCGTAGATGCCATCGTCGAAGCCGTACCAGCGCTCCTTGAAGAAAATATGGCCGCTCATCTCCCCTGCCAGCAGCGCGCCCATCTCCTTCATCTTGGCCTTGATCCAGGAATGGCCGGTCTTCCACATCACCGGGCGGCCGCCGTACTCATTCACCACGCTGGCAAGGCGGCGCGAGCACTTCACGTCATAGATGATGTCGGCGCCCGGGTTGCGAGAGACCACATCCCGCGCGAACAGCATCAGCAGGCGATCCGGCCAGATGATCTTGCCGCTGTTGGTGACCACACCCAGGCGGTCGCCGTCGCCGTCAAAGGCGATGCCCAGATCAGCCCCTTCCTGCTGGACGGTCCGGATCAACGCTTCCAGGTTCTCCGGTTTGCCGGGATCCGGGTGGTGATTGGGGAAGTTGCCGTCCACATCGCAGTAGAGCGGTATCACCTCACAGCCCAGCTCGCGGATCAGTTCCGGGCCGAGTTCACCGGCCACGCCGTTACCGGCATCCACCACCACCCGCAATGGCGCGGCCACGGCGATATCGCCGGCAATGGCATCGAGATAGGCCTTACGCACATCCTGTTCGCTGCGCTGACCCTGGCCCTCTTCCAGCTGATGGTTGCGGATGCGGGTGAGCAGGTCCTGGATCGCGTCCCCCGCCAGAGTGTCGCCGCCGAGCATCATCTTGAGGCCGTTGTACTCCGGCGGGTTATGGCTGCCGGTAATCATCACGCCGGAGCCGGTCTTCAGATAGTGGGTCGCGAAATACAGTACCGGTGTCGGCACCCGGCCAATGCTGACGACGTCCACACCCGTGGCCAGAATGCCGCGCGTCAGGGCCTCGGCCAGATCCGGGCTTGAATGACGACCGTCATAGCCCACGCAGATACTCTGCTGCTGGCGTTTCAGTGCCTCGCTGCCAATTGCCCGACCGATGGTCTCCACAATCTCCGGGGTAAGGCTGTCCCCCACCACGCCACGGATGTCATAGGCCCGGAAAATGGAACCCGGAACATCCGCTGTTACCGCTGCTGTTTCTTCCAGACTCATGTCGCCTCCGCTGCTGTCACTGTCTCCAAGTCCAAGCACATCCTCGTCTCCGTTGAGCATGTCAATGTCGAGCGCATCATCCCCGAACAGCGGCTCACTGTCACCACCTGCTTCCTCGGCTTGCGCCGGCTCCGCGCCTGTCGCGGCGTCACCCGCTGCGACCCCGCTTGCAGCTTTCCGTTTCCCGGTGCTTCCCGCCCCCTTATCCGCCGATGGCGACGGCCGTTCCCTGAGCAGGCGCTGCAGGGTTTCCGCCAACGCCCTTGCCGCCGGAATACGGAGCTCGGGCGGCTTCGCCCGATCCCCCTCAAAGGCTTTCTGGGCCCACTGGCTCAGGCCGGAAACATCCTGCCTGAGCTGTTTCTGGAGCTGGCTGAAGACCAGCCAGATGCCCGCGGCCACCAGCACAGCAACCACCACCACGAGGCCCCAAAGGAGAACTGACGACACCAGCTCCGGAGGCTGGGAGACAGGCACATAACGCACGGACCAGCCATCGACCGCCAGGTCGCGGGCAACCCCGTCGCCCTGGGCACTGCCGCTGGTGAACACGGACACGTCACGCCCGTCCACGCGCTGGCGCACTTCCACCCGGCCATCGAGGACCCTGGCCGCCGAAAGCACCGGATCCATCACCGAGTCGTCGAAGATCACCAGCAGGCTCCCGCCGCCCTCGCCCTCATCGGTTCCGCCTACCGGTGCCGCGATCTGCACGAACCAGTTGCCATCGCGCTGGAAGGCATCCATGCGTGTTTCGCCTTCCTCCTCGGCCTGGCGTGCAAGGTCAATACTGGCAAAACCCAGCTCCCAGCTGCGGTCCTGCGGCTGGCTCACATCCCCGGGCTCAAACAGGAAAACCGCCTCTGCCGCCGGAAGCGTGTCCTGCAGGATACGGGCGGCGTCTTCCTTGTCATCATCACCGGTCGCCGCCGCCTGTATTGACTCCTGGGCCGCAAACGAGGCCACCACGTCGTGCAGGTAATTCAGGTGCTGATCGAAGCGTGCCTTGAGCACGTCCGTCTGCTCACGGGTATTGTCTTCAAGCACCGCCCTCTCAGCGGGAGCGACAATGAACAGGCTGAACAGCACACCCACCAGAGCCAGACCGGCTACGGCAACCAGTGACTGAAGCACCGGTACGCGGGACAGTGAGAAGGAGCTGGTGGCGCCCGATTCGGATTCCGGCCCTGAAGCGGCCTTTCTGAGTCGGAATTTCATGGTCTCATCCTTGGGTCTGGGAGGGCTCTGGAGGCCAGTATAGATGGCTTACCGATGATTGCATCCTACTACTGGCCGCCGGTGGAACCGAAGCCACCCTCGCCACGCTCGGACGCACCGAATGTCTCGACCACCCGGAAATCCGCCTGCACCACGGGCACCACCACGAACTGAGCGATGCGGTCACCGGGTTCGATCGTGAAGGTGGTGTGACCCCGGTTCCAGCAGGAGACCATCAGCTCGCCCTGGTAGTCCGAGTCGATCAGCCCCACCAGGTTCCCCAGCACAATGCCGTGCTTGTGGCCCAGACCCGAGCGCGGCAGGATCATGCCCGCCAGGCCGGGGTCGGCAATGTGCACCGCCATGCCCGTGGGCAGCAGCTCGGTCTGGCCCGGCTCCAGCGTCAGTGGCGCCTTAAGACAGGCCCTCAGATCCAGACCGGCAGACCCCGGGGTGGCGTAATCCGGCATCGGAATGCTGTCACCCAGGCGTTCGTCGAGGATTCGGACTTCAATGGATTGATTCGCCATGGCAGGCAGGAGCTCCTTCAGGGTTGGGATGGGCGTCCATCCTGGTGTGCGAGAAAAAGGTGGATCAGATCACGTGCCAGTGCCCGCTTCGGCCGGGCTTCGAAGCGCTCGCTGCCGTCCGCCCAGAACACCTCGACGGCATTGCTGTCACTGTTGAAGCCGAGCCCGGGCGTGGACACATCGTTGGCCACGATCAGGTCGAGCCCCTTACGGCTGAGCTTGTCACGGGCGTAGTCGGCCAGGTTGCGGGTCTCGGCGGCGAAACCAATGGTCAGTGGCCGCCGGTCGGTTCGTGCTGCCACGCCCGCCAGGATATCCGGATTCTCTTCCAGTTCGATGACAGGGGCCTCGGCACCGGCCTGTTTTTTCATTTTCTGGTCCGCTACCGCCAGTGGCCGATAATCCGCCACCGCCGCCGTGGCAATGAACCAGTCCGTACCGGCGGCGACCGCCTCGTCCACGGCGTCCTTCATCTCCCTGGCGGACGTTACATCAATACGGGTAACACCAGCAGGCGTGGGCTGTTCAACAGGTCCGGCCACCAGGGTGACGTCCGCTCCCTGCTCCGAAGCCGCCTCCGCCAGGGCAAAGCCCATGCGCCCGGAGCTGTGGTTGGAGATGTAGCGGACCGGATCCAGAGCCTCGCGGGTGGGGCCGGCCGTGATCACCAGCTTCAGTCCCGCCAGGGGCTGCCCACCCATCGCGGCCACCTCCTGCGCCAGCACCGCCGGCTCCAGCATCCGCCCCGGACCGGTGTCACCGCAGGCCTGATCGCCGGCCTCCGGGCCCCAGATCCGGAACTGGGGATCCGCCTCCAGCATG
>JBNJEG010000097.1:0-7618 GCA_051745655.1 Pseudomonadota bacterium | reverse complement strand
ACCCGGCCACGGAATTCCTTCAGGTAGGGCCAGAGGCTGGCGATCACCCGCCAGTCCGGGCGGTAATCCCCCGGGTAGTCGTTATCCGCGTAGGCGCGCACTCTAGGGCTCCGTCAGAGGTCCTTGTAGGGGTTGGGCTGGCCCGGCGGCTGCTTGCGGAAGCGCTTGTACTCCCACTGGTACTGTGCCGGGATGCGCCGGACCACGGATTCCACGGTGGCGTTGAGGCCGGCGACCGAGGTATCGGTGTCCTCATCGTAGAGCCGGGGATCCACCTCATCCGCCACCAGGCGGAATCCCTGCGCCTTCGGCAGCCGCTCGCAGTAGGTCACCACGGCGCGGGCCCCGGTTTTCTGCACCAGTCGCGAGACCAGCTTCATGGTCAGGACGTCGATCCCGAAAAAAGGCGCATAGGTGCCGCCGCTGGCATCCGGCACCTGGTCCGGCAGTATGCCCACGACACCGCCTTCGCGCAGGATACTGAACAGCCGCAGCACCCCCTTGCGGTCGGCCCGCACCAGTTCCGAACCACCCCGGCCCCGGACCTGGGACATGTAGTCTTCCATTTCAGCAATCTTTGGAGGGCTGTAGAGCGCGGCCATGGAAAAACGCGTGGAATAGTAGAGGCCCAGCAGCTCCCAGTTACCCAGGTGGGGCACGATCAGGACCACGCCGCGGCCCTCGGCGCGGGCCTCGTCCAGAAGATGCTGGCCTTCGAATTCACGGATCAGGCCCAGGCAGCGCGGCACCGGGCTTTCCCACATGATGGGGACCTCCGCAATGAGCTTGCCGGTCTCGCGCAGGCTGTCACGGGCCAGGGCGCGGCGCTCGGGCTCGGGCATATCCGGATAGGCGAGGGCAAGGCTGCGGTCGGTCACCTTGCGGGTACGGTCGCGCGCGGCCCAGAGACAGAGGCCGACGACACGGCCCAGCGCCTGGGCGAGCGCCAGCGGCAGGTGGCCAATGAGCCAGAGCAGGGCGCGCAGGCTCTTGATACGCAGGGTTTTCATGGAAATTTGAACGACTCCCAGGCCGGGGGCTTTCCTAAGCACCGGAGGCGGAGCGTATAATACGCGCCTTTGGTACAACGAGAAACCTATCACCTCAATCCCAGCAGGTGGACGCCGTGAGCGAACAGGCACAACCCGATGTAACAACCTTCCAGGGACTGATCCTGGCCTTCCAGCAGTTCTGGGCCGAACGCGGCTGCATCATCCAGCAGCCACTGGACATGGAAGTAGGGGCCGGAACCTTCCATCCCGCCACCTTCCTGCGCAGTATCGGGCCGGAGAACTGGTATGCCGCCTATGTCCAGCCCAGCCGCCGCCCCACGGATGGCCGCTACGGCGAGAACCCCAACCGGCTGCAGCATTACTACCAGTTCCAGGTGGTGCTCAAGCCCTCGCCGGACGACATCCAGGAGCAGTACCTGGACTCGCTGCGGGCACTCGGTCTGGATCCACTGGTACACGACATCCGCTTCGTGGAGGACAACTGGGAATCCCCGACACTGGGCGCCTGGGGCCTGGGCTGGGAGGTCTGGCTCAACGGCATGGAGATCACCCAGTTCACCTATTTCCAGCAGGTGGGCGGCATTGAATGCTACCCCGTGACTGGCGAGATCACCTATGGCCTGGAGCGCATCGCCATGTACCTGCAGGAAGTGGACAGCGTCTACGACCTGGTCTGGACGCGCACACCGGCAGGGGAAGTGACCTACGGCGATGTCTACCACCAGAACGAGGTGGAGCAGTCGACCTACAACTTCGAACAGGCGGACGTCGAGTTCATGTTCCACGCCTTTGGCGTGCACGAGCGTGAAGCCCAGCGCCTGGTGGACGCGGGGCTGCCGCTGCCGGCCTATGAACAGGTGCTCAAGGCCTCCCACACCTTCAACATGCTGGATGCCCGGCACGCGATCTCGGTTACCGAGCGCCAGCGTTACATTCTGAGGGTCCGCACCCTCGCCCGGGCCGTGGCCCGGGCCTACTACGACCGGCGCCAGGACCTCGGCTTCCCCATGGCGGATGAAGCCATCCGGCGCGAACTGCTCGCGGACGACGATACGCCGAAGGAGGCATGATCATGGCCACACCGGATTTCCTGGTCGAGGTCGGCACCGAGGAACTGCCCCCCAAGGCCCTGAAGACGCTCTCGGAATCCTTCGGGGAGGGTCTGCGCAGTGCGCTGGCGGACGCGGGCATCGAGCACGGTGAGATCGAGACCTTCGCCACACCCCGGCGACTGGCCGTAAGGGTGACCAAGCTTGCGGACGCCCAGCCGGACACGCCCTTCGAGAAGAAAGGCCCAGCCGTTAAGGCGGCGTTTGACGACCAGGGCAACCCCACCCGCGCCCTGGAAGGCTTCGCCCGCAACCTGGGTATCCAGCCGGACGAGCTGGACACCATGGAAACCGAGAAGGGCACCTGGCTGGTCTATCGCGGCGTGGAAAAGGGTCGCCCTACAGCCGAGCTGCTGCCCGCCATGGTGGAGCAGGCGCTCAATGGCCTGCCCATCCCCAAGCGCATGCGCTGGGGGGCCCGCCGCGAGGAGTTTGTCCGGCCAGTGCACTGGCTGATCATGCTCTATGGCAGCAAGGAAGTGCCCTGCACCGTCCTTGGCTGCGAGGCGGGTCACGCCACCCGTGGTCATCGCTTCCATCACCCGGGTGAACTCATCATCTCCACCCCTGCGGATTACGAACTGGTGCTGCGCCAGCACGGCTGGGTTGAACCGGACTTCGCGGCACGCCGGGAGACGATCCGCAACGGCGTAACCCGCGTGGCGGAAAAAGAGGCCAAAGGGCGTGCGGTCATCAACCCGGACCTGCTGGACGAGGTCACCGCTCTGTGTGAATGGCCAGTGCCATTGCTGGGGCGGTTTGAGGAACGTTTCCTTGCGGTGCCGCCAGAAGCGCTGGTGTCGTCCATGGAGGAACACCAGAAGTACTTCCACGTGGTGGACGCCAACAACACCATGATGCCGTGCTTCATCACGGTCGCGAACATCGAAAGCCGGGATCCATCGGCGGTGGCGGCCGGCAACGAGAAGGTCATCCGGCCCCGGCTGGCGGACGCCGCCTTCTTCTACGACACGGATCGCAAGACCCCGCTCATCAACCGCCTTGATGACCTCAAGCCCATCGTCTTCCAACAGGACCTGGGCAGCCTGCACGACAAGACACTTCGGATTGCGGCGCTGGCCGGGCGTATTGCCGAGGCCATTGGCGCGGATCCGGAAAAGGCTCGGCGCGCGGGAACACTGAGCAAAACCGACCTGCTGACCGAGATGGTCCAGGAGTTCGACGATCTTCAGGGCGTGATGGGCGAGTACTACGCGCGCCATGACGGGGAAGACGAGTCCGTGGCCCGGGCGTTGAGCGAGCAGTACCTGCCGGGCTTTGCCGGAGATCGTGTGCCGCAGACGGACATCGGCGCCTGTGTGGCGCTGGCGGACCGGCTGGATTCACTGGTGGGTCTCTTTGGCATCAACCAGCCCCCCAGCGGCACACGCGACCCCTACGCGCTGCGCCGGGCGGCTCTGGGCGTGATCCGGATCCTGGTGGAGCGCGACCTGGCTCTGGATCTGGAAGAGCTGGCCGGCTGGGCGGCCGCCGGATTCAGCAGCCTGACCGTGGATGACCCTGTGACACCGGTTGTCGACTACGTGCTGGAGCGTTTCCGGGCCAATTTCGAGGACCAGGGCGTCCCCGCGGAAGTCTTCCTGGCAGTCCAGGCACGCCGCCCGACCCAGCCGCTGGATTTCCATCGCCGGGTGCTGGCCGTGAACAACTTCATCGCGCTGCCGGAAGCCCAGGCGCTTGCCGCCGCCAATAAGCGGGTCTCCAACATCCTTGAGAAGCAGGGCGACGCCAACACGGGCAGCATCGACCCGGAACGACTCCAGGAAGAGGCGGAAAGCGCGCTGTTGGACGCCGTTCAGGGCCAGGAAGAAAAGGTGGAACCGCTGTTCAGCAAAGGGGATTACGACGCCGGTCTGCAATCCCTCGCGGAATTGCGCGGCGTCGTCGATCGGTTCTTCAACGACGTCATGGTGATGGCGGAAGATGACGGGCTGAGGGCCAATCGCCTGGCGCTTCTGGAACGTCTGCGCCGGCTGTTCCTGCGCGTGGCCGATATTTCCCTGCTCCAGACCAGCGGCAGCGACTGATCGAAGGGGCCGGAGTTGTCTGGCCCCTATCGCATTTACGAACCATTCTCATTGACACCTGAGAAGATACCGGCAATACTGGTGACTCGATGATCCATCAGGAACCCATTGAGTCGCCATGAGCCAGTCCTTTACCCGCCTGCTCCCTGAACTCCAGGCTACTGTCAGCGCCTGCATTGATACCGCGCTGATGCTGCACGCCACCACCATGCCCCAGGTACGGCACGTCATGGCCGGAGACAGGGTCATCGAAGATTATGTGAGGGCGCTGGGCTTTGGTGATCGGCTTATACCCTGGCAGCACCTGGGCCGGGATGACCGGCCGGAACCGGACCTGATCCTGGCCCATGAGGTCGCCGGCGGCACCAGCCTCTGCCCCACCTGGCTCCCCAGGCGTTACGAACCCAGACTGTCACTGATCAAGGGCGCGAAGACACCTTCCGATATCCAGGCCAACCTGCGGCGTATTGCCCGGATCCTGGGTAATACCATGGGTGAAATGGTGCCGGCGCAGCGCTTCCGGGAAACCTTTGAGGGCATTCGCTCCCGGGTCCGCACGCCCGGCCCGCAGGTCCTGGTGCTATTGGAAACCGGCCGTGGACGATATCGCCTGACAGGGCAGGATCATCCCTGTCACGCACTCTTCGCCAGCCTCGGTTGGACCAGCGCGCCCAACCGCCATGTTGCGGGTGAAAAGCTCAGCGTCAGGGGCTTAAGCAGGCTCGACCACGATGCGATCCTGATACTGGAGGCCTGGCCCGGAGCGGAAGGGGAATCCGCGCTGGCCCGGCACTGGCCCCTGATGCTCTCGCCCTCGGCGGAAACCGAATGCTGGGCCCGTATGCCGATGCTGGAGCTGATGTGCCTGGGACCATCGCTGCCGGAAAGGCTGGCCGACCTGGCCTTCCGATTCCAGGCATTGAAACCGGAAGACTGAACCGGAGACCCGGCTCAGATATCCAGGTTGGCCACTTCCAGGGCATTGGTCTGAATGAAGTCCCGACGCGGCTCCACCTCGTCGCCCATCAGGGTGGTGAAGATCCGGTCGGCGGCAATCGCATCCTCGATCGTGACCTTCATCAGGCGCCGGGTCTCTGGATCCATGGTCGTTTCCCAGAGCTGATCCGGGTTCATCTCACCCAGACCCTTGTACCGCTGGATGGTCAGGCCCTTCTGGCCTTCACGCATCAACCAGTCCAAGGCGCCCGCAAAGGTGTCGATCGGATGCCGGCGCTCGCCGCGCTGAACATAGGCACCGGCTTCGACCAACCCATCCAGCTTTTCGCCGAGCTGGGAGATGGCCTTGTACGAGGGCGATTCAAAGAATTCGTGCCTGAAGACGTATTCGTAGGGAATGCCGTGAATAAGGAGCGTTACCTTCGGCAGCGTCAGCTTGCGCTCAGTATCCTCGGCCGTGGAGAACTCATAGCGAATACCGGTGCGGGTATCCAGCACCAGGCGTTCCCCCAGTTCCGACACCCACTTCTCAACGGTTTCCGGGTTTTCCAGATCCGCAGTGGTCAGCGTGCGATGGGTGATCATCTCCTGGAGCACCCGTTCCGGGTAGACCCGTGTCAGGCGTTCGATGGTTTCCATCACGCCCTGGTATTCGTGCACCAGTTCTTCCAGCGCCTCGCCGGCCAGCGGCGGCGCTTCCGGATTCACGTACAGGGCAGCATTCTCAAGGGCTGACTGTGTGACGTAAGCCGTCTTGGCCTTTTCGTCTTTGAGGTACTGTTCCTGCTTGCCGCGCTTGACCTTATAAAGGGGCGGCATGGCGATGTAGACGTGACCACGTTCGATGAGCTCGGTCATCTGCCGGTAGAAGAAGGTCAGCAGCAGGGTACGGATGTGGGAACCGTCCACGTCGGCGTCCGTCATGATCACAATGCTGTGGTAACGCAGCTTGTCCGGGTCATAGTCTTCACGGCCAATGCCACAGCCCAGGGCGGTGATCAGGGTACCCACCTCCACGGATGACAGCATCTTGTCGAAGCGGGCCTTCTCCACGTTCAGGATTTTGCCCTTGAGCGGCAGAATAGCCTGGGTGCGACGTTCGCGACCCTGCTTGGCACTGCCGCCGGCGGAGTCGCCCTCCACAATGAACAGTTCCGAGAGCGCCGGATCCTTTTCCTGACAATCAGCCAGTTTGCCCGGCAGTCCGGCCACATCCAGTGCGCCCTTGCGCCGGGTCATGTCCCGCGCCTTACGGGCCGCTTCCCGCGCGCGGGCGGCATCCACCATCTTGTTGACGATGACCTTGGCTTCCTGCGGGTACTCCTGCAGGTAATCGGTGAAGGCCTGGTTCATCTCCTGTTCGACGGCTGTTTTCACTTCGGAGGAAACCAGCTTGTCCTTGGTCTGGGAGGAGAACTTGGGGTCCGGGACCTTAACGCTGATGATGGAGGTCAGTCCCTCGCGGGCATCGTCCCCGGAGGTATTCACCTTGACCTTCTTCAGGAGGCCTTCCTGTTCCATATAGTTGTTCAGGGTCCGGGTCAGTGAGGCCCTGAAACCAGCGAGGTGGGTGCCGCCATCGCGCTGGGGAATATTGTTGGTGAAGGTGAAGATGTTTTCCTGGAAGGCATCGTTCCATTGCATCGCGATTTCCACCACGATGCCGTCCTCACGCTCCCGGGTGAAATGGAATACCCGGTTCAATGGTGTCTTGTTGGTGTTCAGATGCTCAACGAACGCACGCAGGCCACCCTCGTATTCAAACACCTCGTCCTTGCCAGTCCGCTCGTCGGTCAGGCGGATACGAACCCCGCTGTTGAGAAAGGCGAGTTCACGCAGTCGCTTGGCTAGGATATCGAAATGGAATTCGATGCTGGTGAAGGTATCCGGGGAGGGGATGAAGTGGACTTCGCTTCCGGACGCCTCTGTATCGCCCACGATGCTCAGGGGCGATTCGGGAATACCATCGTGATAGACCTGTTCGTGGACCTTGCCATTGCGGCGGATGGTCAGCTTCAGCGTTGACGACAACGCGTTGACAACGGATACGCCCACGCCGTGCAGCCCACCGGACACCTTGTAGGTGTTGTCGTCGAACTTACCGCCGGCGTGGAGGACGGTCATGATGACCTGGGCCGCGGAAACCCCTTCTTCCTCATGGATATCCGTGGGAATGCCACGGCCATCGTCCCGAACGGTTACGGATTCGTCCGGATGGATAACAACGCCGATCTCGGAACAGAACCCCGCCAATGCCTCGTCGATGGAATTGTCCACCAGCTCGAAGACCATATGGTGGAGACCGGTTCCATCGTCAGTGTCACCGATGTACATGCCAGGCCGTTTGCGTACGGCATCCAGACCCTTGAGTACCTTGATGCTTGTAGAGGTGTAATCAGACATTCGCAGGGTTCCCCCAGCTTGGCGTTCATTGTTCTGTGAATCGGCCATGTTCCACGTGGAACATGGTTGGTTCATGCTCGAGCATCAG
>JBNJEG010000096.1:0-7699 GCA_051745655.1 Pseudomonadota bacterium | reverse complement strand
GTGATTGATGGCGGTTGATGGGTTAGCCTCTTCGGGAGGCTGATCCGCGGAAAACGGGTGGCTTTCGGGCCACCCGTTTTTGTTTGTCTCCAGACTGATTATCTTCTGGAGGAAGTCCGGAGGGGAGCTCCGTAAGGGAAACGCTGTAAATACATCCCTGTACGCTGCTCTTCCGCCATCCATGGCTCCAGAGCTTCCCTTACGGAGCTCCCCTCCGAACTTCTTTCAACGCCTCGATAACGCCACAAGGAAATAGACCGATGTCCTTGGAAACCGATGGTATCCCTGAAAACGATGATGAGCTCCGCGCCAAACTCCACCAGGAGACCGCACAGATCGGGTGGATGGAACTGCAGCGGTTCTACGCTCGCGGCAACGTTGTGCGTGTGGCGCCGGGGCAGGATCTGATCGAGGTTGGATTATCACTGGTGCGGGACGACAAGGCGCGGTTCCAGCAGTGGATCCAGGATGGGTCCGTGGGTGAGGTTAAGCCGGATGAAGCTCAGGGGTGGCATGATTCGGATGCAACGGTGTGGGCTCTCGTTGTCGCTCCCTGGGTTCTGGTGCAACCGAGTCACCAATAACGCCTGATCGGTGAGGGGAATGGGGGAGTGCTTTCAGGGAAGCTCGGTTGCCAGGGATGGCAACCGCGCAGCGTCCAGGGATGGATTCATAGCGATTCCCTGAAAGCACTCCCCCATTCCCCTTACCAGGCAACGATTTATCAATCCTGCTGACTGAAGAACACCGTCTCACTGTTCCGATAGGCCTGTGCCAGGAACGCCTCCACTTCCAGTCCCTTGTGCTGGGCAATGAACTCCCCCACGAACGGCAGGTAGTACGGCATGTTCTCCTTGCCCCGGTAAGGCACCGGCGCCAGGAAGGGCGAATCCGTCTCCAGCAGGATCCGGTCCGCCGGTGTGAGATCGATGATCTCCCGCACGTTCTCCGCCTTCTTGAAGGTGCAGATCCCGTTGAAACCAATGTACCAGCCCTGCTCCAGGGCATAACGCGCCAGCTTCTCACCGGACGTGTAGCTGTGTACCACGCCCCGCTGCTTCAGCGTGCCCTCGAACTCCTTCAGAATCTCGATGGTGTCCTCATCCGCGTCACGCGTGTGGATCACCACCGGCTTGTCCAGTTCCGAGGCCATCTGCAGCTGCTTGCGGAAGACCGACTTCTGGGTCTCCGGGTCGCTGAAATCGTAGTGGTAATCCAGACCGATCTCACCGATCGCCAGCAGCCGCTTCGGGCTTGCCGCCATCGCCTCCCGGATAAACGGATCCAGCCCGTCGTGCCAGTTGTCCGCCTCGTGCGGGTGGATGCCCTGGGTACCGTAGACGCGCGGGTGGGCGCCGGCCAGGTGCTGGACGGTCTCCAGGTTGCCCGGGGAGACGGTGATGGTGATCAGCCGTTCGATGTTCACCTGCTCGGCGGCCATGACCACATCCTCCACCGGCTCCCCCTTGAGGTAGTCCAGGTGGCAATGGGTCTCGATGATGGGATGCTCGAAGACCGGAACGGGGCGGCGTTTGTGCTTGCTCATAGGCTTCCTGGTACGCGTTGTTTAAGGAGTCTGGTCCTCGCCCGCATGGCTGATCACCACGCCGGGAGCACCCTGTTCCAGGGAATGGCGCATGGTCTCCGGGATCGGTTTCTTGGTCAATGACGCCGGTGAGACCACCACGTACGTCAGCTCCCCCTGGGCGATGGCCTCATCGTCGGGGTAGCGGCTGAAGTCCACCGCAATGGTGAAGGAGGTGTTGCCCAGTTTCCGGGTCTGGACCCGGGCACGGAGGACATCGTCAAAGTGCGCCGGTGCCTGCCAGTTGAGGGTCATGCTCACCACCTGGATGTCCAGATCCTGGTCCAGCAGGTTCCGGTAGTCCCCGAAAAGGGCGCGCACGAACTCGTTCATGGCCAGATCGGCGTAATCCCCGTAGCGGGCGTTGAACACCACGCCCTGGGCGTCGCATTCGGCGTAGCGCACCCGCAGGCGATACTCAAAGGGTGTCGGCATAATGTGGCTCCCCAACCGGGCATTGAACGGGTATCCGGGCTGCCCATGGTAGCGCAACGCACAGGGGTTGGCATGGGGTGTCAGGGTTCGTGGCGCATGCCCCAGAGGTAGAGAGCGGTCTCCATCACTGGCAGATAGAACCAATCCGGGTTCGGGTAGCGCATGATGATGAAAAAGCCCCAGATCAGCGTGAGCGCTCCGATGTATTGGGGATGCTTCAGCACGGAGAAGGGGAAACCCTCGATCCAGGGCACCTTGTGCCCCAGTTCGCTGCCGTAGAACACGCCCACACGCCCGAGCCGGGCAAATACGCTGGCATTGAGGAACAGACCCGCCGCGACCAGGGCTATCCCCGTTCCCAGCATCAGCGGACCGGCGGTTGGCAGTGGCAGCCAGGTGCCGGCCATCATCGCGCACCAGCCCAGAAAGACCGCACCCTGGATGACCTTGAATACGTAGAACAGCTTGTGGACTACGTCCACGGGCGGGCCCAGTGCCGCCAGCGGTGGGCGTTGGCAGCGGGCGTGCCAGCGTTCGGGGTGGTTGGCGACGGCGTAGTAGGTGATCCGTTCCAGGCTCAGCAGCAGCGCGCTGATCACAAGGGCGGTCAGTAGCATGCGGGACTCCAGGGTAGCTCGGCGAATCCGGCGAAGCATGACTCGTTGGGATGACGTTTTGGTGACAGCGCCGCTCGTCATTAATCGGTCATACCGTGACGGCATCCTGCAGGGATGAATCCGAAAACATTGCTGCATCAGCTGTCCGCGATCGAGCGGCTCAACTTCCTGCTGACCAACCGCATTCCCCGGCGCTGGGCCACCCGTTTCATGGGCTGGTTCAGCCGCATCCGGCAGCCGCTGGTGCGCCGTGGCTCGATGGCGGTCTGGCAGGCCTTTGCCGGCGACCTGCGCCTGGACGAGGCACGCAAGGACCGGTTCGAGAGCATGCACGACTGCTTCATCCGCGAGCTGCGCCCGGGCGCCCGGCCGGTGGACGATCAACCTGGGGCCCTGGTCAGCCCCTGTGATGGCATCGTCGGCGCCTTCGGGGGGATGCGCGGGACCGAGGTGATCCAGGCCAAGGGTTTTCCCTATTCACTGGAGGAGCTGCTGGGTGACCCGGAACTGGCCGCCCGCTATGCCGATGGCCAGTTCCTGACCCTGCGCCTTACCGCCAGCATGTACCACCGCTTCCATGCCCCGGAAGACTGCCGGTTGCGCCGCATCCACCACATCGCCGGCGATACCTGGAACGTGAACCCCATCGCCCTCAAGCGGGTCGAACGTCTCTTCTGCCGCAATGAACGGGCCGTGCTGGAACTCGAACTGGCCGAGCAACCGGACTGCCGGATCCTGGTGGTGCCGGTGGCCGCCATCCTGGTGGCCAGTCTGCGCCTTCATGCACTCGAACAGCCTCTGGGCCTTAACTACGCGGGGCCGGCGCGCATCCCCTGCGATGTGGGCTATCAGCGTGGCGAGGAGATGGGGTATTTCGAGCAGGGCTCCACCATCCTGCTGTTTACCGGCCCCGGCTTCCGTTTCGAGAAGGGGGTGGCAACCGGCGCGCATTGGCGAATGGGGGAGGCGATCATGCGGTACTGATGGCAACCGCCGGCCGGCGGAATCGGAGCAACACTGACAAGCAAACCGGAGGACAACACGCTATGAAACTGCTTGAAGCACTTGAGGAACAACGGTGGGATGACCATCGATACTATCACCAGAGCCGGATCAACCAGTCCCTGCATCTGGTCAGCGCGATCAGCTTCCTGACCGCCTATGTCTATCTCGCCATCAACCCGGTGGTCTCGGCGTTGCTGGGGTGGGGCGTGGCCATGGTGTCGCGCCAGATCGGGCACTTCTTCTTCGAGCCCAAGGACTACGACAAGGTGAACCGGGTCACGCACTCGCACAAGGAGGACATCAAGATCGGCTATAACCTCCAGCGCAAGCGGATCCTGCTGGCCTTCTGGGCCATGACACCCGCGCTGGCCTGGCTGCAGCCCAACCTGTTCGGCCTGATCGAGGCGCGACCGGGTTTCGGAGGCTATCTCTACACCCTGTCACTGCTCTGGATCGGACTGGCCGCCATTGCGCTGCTGGGCCGGACGGTGCACCTGTTCTTCATCCGTGATGTGCAGACGGGCGTGATCTGGCTGATCAAGATCCTGACCGACCCGATCAATGATGTGCGGATGTATTACAGCTCGCCCTTCCACCTGATGCGGGGCCAACTGATTGACCCCATGGATGACGTCAGCCCAGGTGGTTCCCGCCGCCACTGAAGCGGTTGATTACTGGTTGCTCCCCCGCCGGCGCCGTATGGCGACGGGTACGGGGGAATGTTAGTCGCTGGCGAATCAGTTCCCCCAGCACCCGCTTGCGTATCGCCCCATTGCCCAGCTCCGGGTTCTCCCAGAACCAGCCATCCGCGGCCATGGCTCGACCGGCCGCCAGAAAGCGGCTCATGAGTGCCTCAAAGGCCTCATCGTCAAAGTCGTGACTGAAGATCAGGCGACCTGTACCCGTCCAGGGCAGTTGCACGCCCTGGTCCCGGAGGTAGAACTGGAACATCCAGTTATAGCGGCTCCGCGCGGTGTAGATCACGCTCCAGATGGAGACCAGGTTAGCGATGCGCAGCGGCAGTGACGCGTCCGCCAGTCGCTGGTTCAGGCGTTCCGCCCGCTCGTTCCAGATTGCGTGCAGGTCCCGGTAGAAAGGCGCGATCGACGGTGCCCGCAGCCGTTCCAGGAAGGCATTCATGCAGCCCATCACGGAGGGGTGGGCATTGAAGGTGCCACGTGCGAAGCAGATATCCGCCGGCCGGTCCGGGCGGTAGCGCTTCATCAGCGGGGCCCGGCCGCAGAGGACGCCCACTGGCAGGCCTCCGCCCAGGGTCTTGCCGTAGGTCACCATGTCCGCCTGGAGCCCGAAGTATTCCTGGGCGCCGCCGGGGGCGAGGCGGAAGCCGGAGAAGATCTCGTCCAGGATCAGCACGATCCCCCGCTCGCTGCAGACCTCGCGCAGCCGGTGCAGCCACTGGCGATAGGCCTCCGGTTCGAACCCGCACTGGCGGTCACAGGCGATCAGGGCCGCGTCGCCGGGGGCGCCGGCGTTGGGGTGCAGGGCCTGAAACGGGCTGACCAGCACACAGGCGATGTCGGTCCGGGTACGCAGGACCTTCAGACTGCGTTCGTCCTGATCGCGCAGGGTATAGACGTCATTGGCTGTACGCTGGGAGCCGATGCCGGGCTGAACCCCGTCCCACCAGCCGTGGTAGGCGCCGCAGAAGCGTACCAGCTGGGAGCGGCCCGTGTGGTAGCGGGCCAGGCGTACCGCCTGCATCACGGCCTCGGTGCCGGACATGTGGAAGGAGACTTCATCCAGCCCGGAAAGCCGTTTGAGCTCCCGCACGTTCTCCAGCACGACTGGATGGTAGGCGCCCAGGTAGAGGCCCAGGGAGCGGGTGCGCTCCTGGCCCTCGGCCAGGCAGTCCCGGTAGAAATCGTGCCCGAAGACGTTGACGCCGTAAGAACCGGAGGCGTCCAGCAACCAGTTGCCGTCAATATCGCGCACCCAGGGTCCTTCTGTGGCCTCCGCGATCATGGCCGGAGGGAGCAGCCGGTTGACCAGGCGCCGGAACTGGAAGGGCACCCGGTACTGGCTGGTGAATTCAAGGTCGGAAAGCCCTTCGGCAAGTTCTGCTCCGGCCCGGAGCGCCTGTGGCGAACGCGCGTGCAGGTTGTCCGAGAGACGATGCAGACCCGCACGGCGCCGCTCCGCAATGGTATCCGGGGCATCATCGGACCGGTAGAAGGTGGCATCGTCGTAGTCATAGTACGGCAGCAGGCGGGCTACCCGCCGCGCCATTCGGGAGTGGCCCTGCAGAGAGGGGTGCTTGGCGCAGGATAGCCGGAGTCGCTGGTGAACGCGTGCTCCGATCCAGATGATCATGGTGGTGGCAAGGACGAGCGTCGTCAGGACAGTGACGCTGGGCATGGGGGACCTCCAGGGGCATGGACGTGGCACGTGCTTCTCCAGCATGCCGCTTCTTTATGAGATCCATATGACAGCCTGGCCCCGTACGGCTGCTATAATGCTCCCAGTCCGCGTTTGAGAGGTATACCCGTCATGGGGCATCTGCTGCTGAACCTGCGCAACGTGCCGGAAGACGAGTACGAAGAGGTCAAGGCACTGCTCGAGGAGCACGACCTGCCCTACTACGAGACCGAGCCCAGCCGCTGGATGGTCTCCTTCGGGGGGATCTGGCTTGAGGATGCGGCCCGGCTCGAGGAGGCGGAGCAGCTGCTTGCCGATTACCAGGCCGAACGTGCCGAGAAGGCCAGGGCCGTCCACGAGGAGGCCCTGGCCCGTGGTGAGGCCGAGACTCCCGGGCAGCGATACCGGCACAACCCCCTGGCCTTCATCGGTGCCCTGATCGGGATTGGCGTGATCCTTTATCTGGCACTGGTTCCCTTCCTGACGTTCTAGCGGCGTTGCCCGACCTAGCCGAAAGTATAAGAGCGTTCTCGTTGGTCAGGATGTAACCTGTTATGAACAAGCCTTGGCTCACAACACAACAAGTACAAGGTGCCGGGTATGGGAAAACTTCAGAAGCAGGCCCTGCTGCGTCTTGGGGTAGGGCTGGTCGCGGGTCTTGTCGTTGCTCTCCTGTGTCAGTTGCTGCCATGGCCTGATGGCGTTCGTTTCGCGCTTGCCGGCATTCTGGGTGGGGTGGCTGTGGTCGCGCCGCTCGGGGCGTTGTTCAACTGGGTCCTACGGGAGGCCAGCGAGGCTTCGGCCGACAAGGCATCCCTGTTGCCAGAGCTGATGCCGGAGGTTTTTCGCAAGGCGCGTGCCGGTGAAGCTCTGGAGCAGACCCTGGTCGAAGGCGCGGATGCCAACGCCGTCTCGGCCGCCCAGGTCTCCTACGCTGCCGACCGGTTGCGCAGCCGGCTGGATCGGCAGGTGGAAAACACTGCCCACATGACCGATTACGCCGGCCAGATCATGGAGACCATCCGCCACTCGGCGGAGCAGGCATCCGAGGCCGCGTCCGCCGCCAGCCAGGCGAGTGAGCTCAGCGACCAGGGGGAGACGGCGCTTCGCAATGCCATTGAGCAGGTGCGTCGGGTGCATGAACAGTCAGCGGAGACTGTCTCCCTGATCCAGGCCCTGAACGAAAAGTCGGAAACCATCCAGAACGTCACCACGGTGATCGAGGGGATCGCCGAGCAGACCAACCTGCTGGCGCTCAATGCCGCCATCGAGGCCGCCAGGGCGGGCGAGCAGGGTCGTGGGTTTGCGGTGGTGGCGGATGAGGTGCGGCAGCTGGCCAGTCGTACCTCCGAGGCCACCCAGGAGGCCTCCAGTACACTGGAATCCATCCAGAAGGAAACCGGCCATATCGTCACCCGCGTTAAGGAGCTGGCTAACAGCGTCGAGAGCGGCCTGGATTCGGTGGAAGCCGTGGGTCACCAGCTGGACGAGATCAACACCGGCTCCCGGAAGGTGGAAGAGCAGGTGCAGCGGATCGCCGAGGGCGACCAGCACAATGAGGAAAGCCTCGGGCAGATGTTCAGCTCCATCGAGAGCCTGCGTGATGAGATGCGCGACAGCGACGAGGCCGTCGCTGAACTGGCACAGCAGGCCTCACGCCTGATGGAGCTGGCCGAGCAGA
>JBNJEG010000095.1:0-7733 GCA_051745655.1 Pseudomonadota bacterium | reverse complement strand
AGGATGCCCCAGGTCAGGTGGTCATGGATCACGGCCTGGCCAATATCCAGAATCCGCACGTCAAAGCGCGCCATGATGCCCGTGATCTCCGAGGTCAGTCCGGGCTTGTCGCGCCCGGACACGTTGATCAGTACCAGTTCACTCATCCGTTGAAGACGCCTCCCCGGCGTTGTCATGTTCAATCACTTCCATACGGTCGACCCGCTGCAGTCCGCGCGGCAGCTTATGGCCGCGGCGGCCGCGCTCGCCCCTGTAGTGGTCGAGATCGCTGAAGCGCAGGGTCAGGTGGCGCTTGCCCGCATGCAGGACCAGTTGATCCTGCTCAGCGAAGGTCGTCACCGCCACCATGGATTCCTCGCCGCTTTTCACCCGTGCCGGCGGGATACCAAGCATCTTGTTGCCCTTGCCCTTGGCCAGCTCCGGCAGGTCACTGAGCGGAAAGATCAGCATACGCCCCTCGCTGGAAACCGTCGCCAGCCAGACGCTCTCGCCCTCGCGTACCCGCTGTGGTGGCAGTATTTCCGCACCCTGCGGCACGTTCAGTACAGCCTTGCCGTTACGGTTACGACTGACCAGCGACTCCAGCGGCGTGACAAACCCATAGCCGGCCGTGGTGCTGAGCAGCACCCGGCCCTCACCGGCCATCATGAGACCGGCAAAACCGGCGCCTGTGGGTGGGTTGATGCGCGTTGTCAGCGGCTCGCCCTGGCCACGGGCCGAAGGCAGTGTGTGGGTGTTGAGCGCGTAGCTGCGCCCGGTGGTATCCAGCACCAGCGCCTGCTGGTTATTACGGCCCCGCGCGGCCAGCGCGAAGCGATCCCCGGCCTTGTAGCTGAGCCCAGCCGGATCAATATCATGCCCCTTGGCAGCGCGGATCCAGCCTTTCTCGGAAAGCACCACGGTCACCGGGTCCGCCGAGACCAGGTCCGTCTCGCTGAACGCCCGCGCTTCCCCCTTGGCCTCAATGGGGCTGCGCCGATCATCGCCGAAGGCCTCGGCGTCGGCCTCGAGTTCGGACTTGATCAGCTCACGCATACGATCCTCGGAGCCCAGCGTGGCCTGGAGGCTGTCGCGCTCCTGCTGCAGCTCATCCTGTTCACCGCGGATCTTCATCTCCTCGAGCTTGGCAAGGTTACGCAGCTTGAGTTCCAGGATGGCCTCGGCCTGTTCGTCCGAAAGCTCGAAGCGCTTCATCAGCACCGGCTTCGGCTTATCCTCGTCGCGGATGATCTGGATCACCTCATCGATATTGAGGTAGGCAACCAGCAGGCCCTCGAGAATGTGCAGGCGGGCCGTCACCTTGCCAAGGCGATGCTCAAGACGGCGGCGTACGGTCTCATGCCGGTACTCCAGCCACTCGGAGAGCAGCCCGCGCACGTCCTTGACCCGGGGACGCCCGTCCAGACCGATGACGTTGAGGTTCATCCGGTAGTTCTTTTCCAGGTCCGTGCTGGCGAACAGGTGCTCCATGAGCCCGTCCGTGTCCACGCGGTTGGAGCGCGGCGAGATCACCATCCGCACCGGATTCTCATGGTCGGACTCGTCGCGCAGGTCGGTGACCATGGGCAGCTTGCGCTGCTGCATCTGCTGGGCGATCTGCTCCATGATCCGGTTGCCGGACACCTGGTGCGGCATCGCCGTGATCACGATGTCACCGCCCTCGAGCTGCCAGCGGGCGCGCATGCGCAGGGTGCCGCGCCCGGTGCGGTAAAGCTGGCGCAGGTCCTCGCGGGAGGACACGATGGCCGCGCCCGCCGGGAAGTCCGGCCCCTGGATGTGCTCACAGAGGGTGTCCACATCGGATTCCGGCTCATCCAGAAGCCGGATGCAGGCGGCCGCCACCTCGCGCAGGTTGTGAGGCGGAATGTCCGTGGCCATACCCACTGCTATCCCGGTGGTGCCATTGAGCAGTACGTGCGGCACCCGAGCCGGCAGGGTGGCGGGCTCATTCAGGGTGCCATCAAAGTTAGGCTGCCAGTCGACCGTGCCCTGCCCCAGCTCGCTCAGCAGCACCTCAGAGAACTTCGCCAGCCGCGCCTCGGTATAACGCATGGCCGCAAAGGACTTGGGGTCGTCCTGGCTGCCCCAGTTGCCCTGGCCATCCACCAGCGGATAGCGGTACGAAAAGGGCTGGGCCATGAGCACCATGGCCTCATAGCAGGCGGAGTCGCCGTGAGGGTGGAACTTGCCCAGCACATCGCCCACGGTTCGTGCCGACTTCTTGTACTTGGCGGCAGCGGAGAGGCCCAGCTCGGACATCGCGTAGACGATCCGGCGCTGGACGGGTTTCAGCCCGTCGCCAATGTGCGGCAGCGCCCGATCGAGAATGACGTACATGGAGTAGTCCAGGTACGCCTTCTCCGTGTAATCACGCAGCGCGACGCGCTCATAGCCCTCGTCGGTGGTCTCGAATTCCGGCATAGCCCCTCTGTGTTCCGTAATGGGTGGGTGCCCGGCTCAGGGCAAAGCGCCATTATAGGGAGGCTGGCTTCGGACTCCAAACGACCGGTAGTGGATTTCCCGAATAGTGGGGGGTGCGCGCAGAGGGCTACGGTAATTCTTACCTTCAGCAGGCAATTCTGATACCGCGGTGGAACCGATACCCCTTATGTCATCGAGTCAAGCACGCGCTGCCCTCCAGGCCGCAGCCCAGGGACTCATGGTGGGACTGGTCACCTTCGTTCTGATTATTGTCGTGGAATACATGTGGGCGGGCGCCCTGGTGGATCTGCGGCTGTACGGGGTCACCAGCCTGGGCGTCGCGGTATTGGTGTTCATCAACTCCCTCTGGAGCCGACACCAGCGGCAGGTCCGCCAGGACGCTGCCGCCAGCCGCCGGTCACGCCGTCATCACTGACGGATACCCTCCACGGACAGCATCAGGGTAACTTCTTCGGCTTCCGGCCCGAGATCATAGTCGATGCCGAAGTTCTCCAGGGTCAGGGTTGTCTCGCCCTCAAAGCCCATACGGTAGTCGCCCCACGGATCCTCGCCGTGCTTGATCATTTCCATGTCCAGATCCACCTCACGGGTGACGCCACGCAGTGTGAGATCGCCGGTCACCGTCGCGGTATCATCCTCGTGCACCTCGACCGACGTGCTCTCGAAGGTGGCTTCGGGGTACTCGCTGACGTGCAGGAAGTCCTCGCCCCGGAGGTGTTTGTCACGCTCTGAATGATTGCTGTCCACACTGCTGGTGTCGACTGTCACGTTGACGGAGGATTCTTCGGGGTTGTCCGCGTTGTATTCGAAGCTGCCATCAAAGTCGTTGAAGCGCCCGTAAAGCGTACTGAAGCCAAGATGGCTGATCCGGAACTGGATGAACTGGTGCTGCCCCTCCGTGTCAAAGGCGTAGGTGCCGCTGTGCTCATCGGCAAAGGCCTGACCAGCGCCCAGCAGGGCCACCGCGGCAGCGGATACAACAACGTTGTGGCTGATTGTCCTGAGATTCATGTGTTGCTCCTTCTCGTTTTTTGGTCTTACGGGTTGTTTCAGGACCCTGACTGGCGCGGCTTCATGCCCAGCATGCGTCGCAGCGTGTCATCACGGTCCAGAAAGTGGTGCTTGAGTGCAGCAAGGGCGTGCAGGCCTGCAAGAATGATCAGGGTCCAGCCCATCCAGTAGTGCCAGTCACCGGCCAGGTCCTCCATACCATCCACATCCCCGGTAAATGCCGGCACGCTGAACCAGTTGAATACCGACACCCCTCGGCCATCGGCGGTGGAAATCAGATAACCGCTGACCACCATCGCCAGCATCAGGCCATAAAGCAGCCAATGCGCCGTGTGCGCCCCCAGGTGTTCCATCCGGGTATGCTCGGGCAAGGGCGCTGGCGGGGGCGAGACCAGCCGCCATAGAAGCCGCAGTACCAGAGCCGCACCCAGCAGCAGGCCAACACTTCGGTGCCAGTGCGGGAGCACATTCCCCAGTGGATCCATGTACCCGAGATCCACCATGTAGAGCCCCACGCCAAAGAGCCCGATAACCGCAACCGCCATCAACCAGTGAAACCCGATGCTGATGACGCCCCAGCGACCCGGTGTATTACGCCACTGCATGACTCCCTGCCCTCCTTGCATTAAGAGTTCGTAAAAGAGTAGGTGCTGACTGCTGCCGGTAAAACCGAAAAGTTTTGCCGCTGATCTTCAGAAAATCTGACCGTGATTGGGCTTACTCCCGAGTTTTTACTGTTATTTTTATACTCTGGATGTCATTACCTTGATGAAATTGGCACAATCAGGTTCGGGTGTCATTAGTGGAACCAACCACCCAGTGGTTTTTCAACAGTGCAGTAAGGGCCATGCCACCATTCGACCAAAGCAGTAGTGCCATCGACCTGGAGCGCGTCAGTGACATGCTGTCTCCGAACGTCGATGATGATGCATGGGTCGCGCGTTATGAAGGACTGGTTCTGCGCACCGCGCTGCAGCCGATCTTCAGCATCTCCCATAAGCGGGTTGTCGGCTATGAGGCCCTGATCCGCGCCTTCGACAACGATGCCGCCCCGGTACTGCCACCCCACCTGTTCGACCTTGCGGAGGACCACCCCTCCAACCTGCTGCTCGACCGTCTTTGCCGGACCCTCCATGTCCGCAATTTCCAGGGCGTGTCGGACGAGGTCAACTGGCTGTTTCTGAACGTGTCGCCACAGTGTGTGGCCAGCGGCATGCAGTCCGACGCCTTCTTCGGAAGGCTTCTCCAGGAGGCCGGCTTTCCGCCGCACCGGGTGGTGGTGGAAATCGTCGAGAAGCCCAGCGACGACCCCGCGCTCCTGCGCCGTACCGTGGAGTACTACCGCTCACTGGGCTGCCTGACGGCCATTGATGACTTCGGCGCCGGCCACTCTAATTTTGAACGGATCTGGAACCTGCGCCCGGACATCGTCAAGCTCGACCGCCAGATGCTGGCCCGGGCCACCGAGGACAAACGCACCCGCCAGATTCTCAAGGGCATTGTCTCACTGCTGCATGAATCCGGATGCCTGGTGCTGATGGAAGGCGTGGAAACCCGGGATCAGGCCCTGATCGCCGTGGATGCAGGGGTGGATTTCGTTCAGGGTTTCTACTTCTGCCGACCCACCACGGAGTTGGGCAGCGCAGTCCTGCGCGAGGCGGACTTCGATGCCCTGCTCGATGAGTACAAACGCGACAAGCGGCAGCAGTCCGATCCTACACAGACCATTACGAGCTTTTTCAGCCACCGCTTTGAGCGGGTTGTCAGCGCCCTTCAGAGGGGAGCGGACTTTGAGCGCGCCTGCGAACCACTGGTCAACCACCACACCGTGTCCCGCTGTTACCTGATCGGTGATGACGGCGTCCAGGTTCACGACAGCCTGCTGTCGCGTGAGAGCGCCCACCGACTGGATCCGCGGTTCCGGCCCCTGGAGAATACCGACCGGGCGGACTGGTATCGCCAGCACTACCTGCGTCGGGCCCTGCGGCACCCCGGCGAACTCCAGGTCACCCGCCCCTACCTGTCGGTAACCGGCGCACACATGTGCATCACACTCTCACGCGCCTTTGTCTACGGGGACCGGACACTGGTGCTGTGCTGCGATATTCTGACCGGCCAGGCCCCGGGAAACTGAGCTTCCGTTGATACTTGTTAGGACCCACGATTCCGTAACGAAGCGAACACGTGTTAGCTTTATGCAACCGCACACGCAGTCAAGTTGTGGGAACAGCGTATCAAGCATTACACGCCAGAGTCTGTTACCGTAACAGCTGTAATTCTCAGGAGATCGCCATGACAGTGGCCCAATTTGATAAAGCCGACCTGGAACGCTGCGGAAGGGGGGAACTCTTCGAAGGCGACATGCGGCTGCCCGTTGACCAGATGCTGATGCTCGACCGCATCCCCCATATCAGCGATGACGGCGGTGACCATGGCAAGGGCCAGCTGATCGCGGAGCTGGACATCGACCCGAACCTCTGGTTCTTCGACTGCCACTTCAAGGGCGACCCGGTCATGCCGGGCTGCCTGGGCCTGGATGCCCTGTGGCAGCTGACCGGTTTCTTCCTGGCCTGGACGGGCGGCCAGGGGCGCGGGCGGGCCCTGGGATGCGGTGAGGTGAAATTCACCGGCCAGGTGCTACCCTCAAACGAAGTGGTACGCTACCAGCTCGACATCAAACGCATTGTCCGGCGAGGCATTACCATGGGTATCGCCGACGGGGTCGTCTCAGTGGATGGGCGCCCCATCTATCACGCGAAGGACCTGCGCGTCGGGCTCTTCACATCCACGGAAAACTTCTGAGGCAGAGACTAGCAATGAGACGTGTCGTGATTACCGGGATGGGGATCATCTCCAGCCTGGGCAACAACCAGCAGGAGGTCACCGACTCCCTGCGCCAGGTCCGCTCGGGCATTGAGCTCAGCGAGGAAGCCCGTGACAACGGGCTCCGCAGCCATGTCTGGGGCGGCATCCACATCGACCCGAAGGAACACATTGACCGCAAGCTGTACCGGTTCATGTGTCCTGCCTCCGCCTATGCCTACATGTCGATGCAGGAAGCCGTGGCCCAGGCCGGGCTGACGGAGAAGGAAATCAAGGCGGACACCACCGGCCTGATCATGGGCACCGGCGGCGCCTCGACCGTGGAACTCATGGATTCCATCGACACCCACCGGGAGAAAGGCATCCGGCGGGTGGGCCCCTACCGTGTACCACGCACCATGGGCTCGGCGATCAATGCCAACCTGGCCACAGCCTACGGCATCCGGGGCGTGAACTACGGCATCACCTCCGCCTGCGCCACCAGCGCCCACTGCATCGGCCACGCGGCCGACCTGATCGCACTCGGGCGCCAGGAGGTGATGTTCGCCGGCGGTGGCGAGGACCTGCACTGGACCCTGACGCTGCTGTTCGACGCCATGGGCGCGCTGTCCACCAAGTACAACGACACGCCCGAGAAGGCCTCCCGCACCTACGATGCAGACCGTGACGGTTTTGTCATTGCCGGTGGCGGTGGTGTTATGGCGCTTGAGTCGCTGGAGCACGCCCAGGCGCGCGGCGCCAACATCCTTGGGGAACTGGTGGGCTTCGGCGCCACCTCCGACGGCGCCGATATGGTCGCGCCCTCGGGCGAAGGGGCCGTGCGCTGCATGCAGCAGTCAATGAAAGGCATCGACGAGCCGCTGAGCTACATCAACACCCACGGCACCAGCACGCCCATGGGCGATGTGGTCGAGCTGGACGCGATCCACAAGGTCACGGGCGACAACATGCCCCCGGTCAGCTCCACCAAGCCGCTCACGGGGCACTCACTGGGTGCGACCGGCGTCCACGAAGCGATCTACAGCCTGATCATGCAGCGTGAAGGGTTCATCACGCCTTCCGCCAACATTGAGAACCTGGACGAGGCCGCCAAGGACTACCCCATCCTGCGTGAGCTGAAGGAGAACGTGGACCTGCCGCTGGTGATGAGCAACAGCTTCGGCTTCGGCGGCACCAACGCCACCCTGGTCTTCCGCCGCTTCGACGGCTGACCCGCCGGCAGCGGGCCGGGGTCAGCCCACGACCTCGGCCTCGTTGCCGTGCTCTTCCAGCCAGGTGCGCCGGTCCGCGGCGCGCTTCTTGCCCAGCAGCATATCCATCCGGTCATCCGTGCCATCGTCCGGGCTCAGCGAGAGCTGGACCAGGCGGCGTGTGTCCGGTGCCATGGTGGTCTCACGCAGCTGCAGCGGGTTCATCTCACCCAGCCCCTTGAAGCGCTGGGTCTGGATCTTGCCCTT
>JBNJEG010000094.1:0-7963 GCA_051745655.1 Pseudomonadota bacterium | reverse complement strand
TGAGAACGCGGCGTATACTACCACATGTGTCGCGTTTTCATAGGGTTGAAACGCAGAAATCATGGCAGCTGCCGCAGCAGGCCCGGGACTCAGTCCTGCTCGGCCTCGTCTTCGTCCTGCTCCTGCTGGATGCGCTGATAGATTTCCTCGCGATGAACCGCCACTTCCTTCGGCGCATTCACGCCGATACGCACCTGGTTTCCCTTGACGCCGAGAACGGTCACGGTGACTTCATCACCAACCATGAGTGTCTCGCCGACGCGACGTGTCAGAATCAACATTTCCTTTACTCCTTGTTCTGTATTAACCGCTTTCCGGTTATACGCCCCACATGGCCATTCAGCTCAGCCGCGAGACGCCCCGTATCATTGTCGTTTCGGCTTCCTAATTATTGGAGCCTACACGCGTTTTCGCCAGTCTGCGTTATTATTATTCAGTTCTCTTCCCGGATTTCGGCCTGTTCGAGGCCAAAAGCGCTGTGCAGCGTGCGCACAGCAAGTTCCAGGTACTTCTCGTTGATCACAACGGAGATCTTGATTTCCGAGGTGGAGATCATCTGGATGTTGATGCCCTCGGCGGAAAGCGCATCGAACATGCGTGATGCCACCCCTGCATGGGAGCGCATGCCCACGCCGACGATGGAGACCTTGGCAATGTGCTCGTCACCCTGCACCGCCTGCACGTCCAGGTCACGCCCAAGGTTTTCCAGAAGCTCCATGGACTGCCGGTAATCGTTGCGGTGCACGGTGAAGGTGAAGTCCGTACGGTTATCCGAACCGACATTCTGGACGATCATGTCCACTTCAATGCCCGCATCACTGACCGGCTTGAGGATGCGCGAGGCGCAGCCTGGAACGTCCGCAACGCCCACCACCGTCAGCTTGGCTTCATCGCGGTTGAACGCGATGCCCGAGACCACTGGCTTTTCCATATCGTCCTCGTCATCGAAGGTGATCAGGGTACCGGGCCCTTCCTTGAAGCTGGATAGGACCCTGACCGGTACGTTGTACTTGCCCGCGAACTCCACCGAGCGGATCTGCAGCACCTTGGAGCCCAGGCTGGCCATTTCGAGCATCTCTTCGAACGTGATGGTCTCAAGCCGGCGGGCACCGTCCACCACTCGCGGGTCGGTTGTGTAAACGCCATCCACGTCGGTGTAGATATGACATTCGTCCGCCTTGAGGGCTGCCGCCAGCGCCACGGCCGTCGTATCCGAGCCGCCACGCCCCAGGGTGGTGATGTGGCCATCTTCGTTCATGCCCTGGAAGCCCGCCACAACAACCACGCGCCCAGCGTCCAGGTCACGGCGCATGTTGTGCTCTTCAATGTCCTGGATACGGGCTTTGGTATGGGAACTGTCGGTGGTGATCCGGACCTGGCCCCCGGTGTAGGAGCGCGCATCCACACCGCGCTTGAGCAGTGCCATGCTCAGAAGCGCAATGGTGACCTGCTCTCCGGTTGAAACCAGCACGTCCATCTCTCGCGGGTCCGGCTCTTCCGAGATCTGGTTCGCCAGATCGATCAGGCGGTTCGTTTCGCCGCTCATCGCAGAGACCACGACCACCACGTCATCTCCAGCCTGGCGGGCAGCCTGGAGCTGGTCCGCCACGGCCTCGATCCGGTCCACCGAACCAACAGAAGTGCCGCCGAATTTCTTAACGTACAACGCCATGCGTGCGTATTCCTTGTTCGTGCGGATTAAATGAACCCGGGTTCACTGCTAGCGCCGAGCGCATTATAGTTGCCCTTACCGAGCTGTACAGGTAGGGATAGCCCTTAGCCGGATTACTCAACCCTGGCCCTGCTCCCGCACCCAGGCTTCAACGGCCGCTACCGCAGCAGGCAGGCCATCCGGGTCACTGCCGCCACCCTGAGCCATGTCCGGCCGGCCACCGCCCTTGCCACCCACCTTGGGGGCAACAACCTTCATCAGGTCACCGGCCTTGAGCCGCCCGGTGAGATCCTTGGTGACGCCAGCCACCAGCGTAACCTTGCCTTCCGCAGCAGCGCCCAGCAACACCACGGCACTGCCAAGCTTGTTCTTGAGCTGATCGGCGGTTTCCATCAGTGCCTTGCGGTCGGCCCCCTGCATGTCCGCGGCGACCACCTTGATGCCGTTGACGTCCACGGCGCTGTCCGCAAGGTCACTGCCCGCGGCACTGGCCAGTTTGCCCTTGAGCTGTTCCACTTCCTTCTCGAGCTGGCGATTGTGCTCTACCAGGGATTCCACCCGCTCCACAGCGGACTCCGGCGCGCCCTTCACCAGTGCCGCGATGCGGGACAGGCGCTGCTCCTGCTCCCGGTCATGATCCAGTGCCGCCTCCCCGGTCAGTGCCTCGATGCGGCGGACCCCGGAAGAAATGCCGGTTTCCGCCACAAGGCGGAAGAGCCCGACATCCCCGGTGCGCTCCACATGGGTGCCCCCGCACAGCTCAATGGAGAAGCCACCGGTGCCCATGGAGAGCACCCTGACGGTGTCGCCGTACTTCTCCCCGAACAGGGCCATGGCGCCCATGGCCTTGGCCGTCTCCATATCCGTCACGCGGGTCTCCACCGGCGTGTTGGCTCGGACCTGTTCGTTGACCATGCGTTCGATGCGCTCCAGCTCCTCGGCGGTCACCGCCTCGAAGTGGGAAAAGTCGAACCGCAGCCGCTCGGCGTTCACCAGGGAGCCTTTCTGGGCCACATGCTCTCCGAGCACCGTCCGCAGGGCTGCGTGCAGCAGGTGAGTAGCAGAGTGGTTGAGTGCGGTGTTGGCCCGGCGCTCGCCGTTCACCTCGGCGTGCAACGTCATCCCGGGTTCAACCGTGCCGGCAACGACCCGGCCGATGTGCAGGTGGTGGCCGTCCTCTTTCTGGGTGTCCTCAACCTCAAAACGGCCACCGGACCAGCTCAGCACGCCAGTGTCGCCCACCTGCCCGCCGGACTCGCCATAGAAGGGAGTCCGGTCCAGAACCACCACGGCACGCTCGCCCACGCCGGCGGAGCGGCGCTCGCCCTCCACCAGAACAGCGCGCACCTTGCCGTCGTCCTCGAAGTTGCCGTAACCGGTGAACTCGGTCTCACCCTCGAGGCTGAGGCCGGCGTTATAGTCGATGCCGAATTTGCTGGCAGCCCGGGCACGCTCGCGCTGCGCCTCCATGGCTTTCTCGTAGCCCTCGAGATCGAGCGTCAGTCCACGCTCACGGGCAATGTCATTGGTCAGGTCCACCGGGAAGCCAAAGGTGTCGTAGAGCGTGAACACGGTGTCGCCGGGAATCTCGGTGCCACTGAGCTGGGCAATGTCGTCCTCCAGCAGTTTCAGGCCCTTTTCCAGGGTCCGGGCAAACTGCTCTTCCTCCTGCTTGAGGATTTTCTCGATCTGCGGACGCGCTTTGGTCAGCTCGGGATAGGCCTCGCCCATCAGCGCCTCAAGCGGCGCCACCAGCTTGTGGAAAAAGGTGCCGGTGGCACCCAGCTTGTTGCCGTGCCGGGCCGCGCGGCGGATGATCCGGCGCAGTACGAAGCCCCGCCCCTCGTTGGAGGGCATCACCCCGTCGGCGATCAGGAAAGCGCAGGAGCGGATATGGTCGGCGATCACCCGCGCGGACGCCTGCTCCGGGTCGATACCACCCAACGCGTCTGCAACCGCTTTCAGAAGCGACTGGAACAGGTCGATCTCGTAGTTGCTGTGCACGCCCTGCAGCACCGCCGCAATGCGCTCCAGGCCCATGCCGGTATCCACGGACGGGCTCGGCAGATCGTGCATCACGCCGTCCGCGGTGCGATTGAACTGCATGAAGACGATGTTCCAGATCTCGATGTAGCGGTCGCCGTCCTCATCCTCGCTGCCGGGTGGACCACCGGCCACGTCCGGGCCGTGGTCATAGAACACCTCGGAACAGGGGCCACAGGGGCCGGTGTCACCCATGGTCCAGAAATTGTCGGACTTATAGGGCACGCCGTCCTCATCGCCGATGCGGATGATGCGGTCCGCGGGCACCCCGATCTCCTCATTCCAGATCCGGTAGGCGTCCTCGTCGGTCTGATAGATCGTGACCCAGAGTTTCTCCGCGGTCAGGCCCAGCCACTGCGGGTCGGTCAGGAAGGTCCAGGCGAAGTTGATCGCCTCGCGCTTGAAGTAGTCGCCGAAACTGAAGTTGCCCAGCATCTCGAAGAAGGTGTGGTGGCGCGCGGTGTAGCCCACGTTCTCGAGATCGTTGTGCTTGCCGCCGGCGCGCACGCAGCGCTGGGAGGACACAGCCCGGGTATAGCCACGGTCCTCACGCCCCAGGAAGGCATCCTTGAACTGGTTCATGCCGGCGTTGGTGAACAGCAGCGTCGGGTCATCCGCCGGTACCAGCGAACTGCTGGGAACAATGGTGTGTCCGTTCTGACGGAAATACTCCAGAAACGCACTGCGCAGCTCGGCTGTTTTCATGACTGACTCTGACCCGTTCTGATGGCAATAATGTACAGTCAGGAACCCTGAAAGTTCCTTTACCTTTAAAAGGCAACACTCTAACACAGCGGCCAAAAGCCGGGGAACGCGCCACACGCGGAGCGCATCACGCCTCCGCCAACCCGATGCCTCGTCGACCGGCACGGGACCCGGTACAATGCCCGGCAATCAAAGCCAGCACCGTGAGACCGATGAACGACCGATCCAGCACCACCGACTCCCTGCCCCCTGCCCCGCTCTGGCGCCGACTCGCGGCCATGCTCTATGACAGCCTGCTGTGCATCGCATTGATCTTCGTGGTCACCGCGGTCTATACAGGCCTGCACAAGGTGCTGATCAACGCGGGCTTTTTCAGCGACCGGTACGCCAGCGGTGACGTGGGTTATGACCCGCTCCTGACGCTGATCCTTGTCGCCAGCCTGTGGCTGTTCTTCGGTTTCTTCTGGCGCCGGGCTGGCCAGACACTCGGCATGCAGACCTGGCGGATCCGGGTGGAGAACGCGGACGGGTCCGTGCTCAGCTGGACGCAGGCCCTTCTGCGGGTTGTTGCAGGCGGATTGAGCTGGGCCACCTTCGGGCTCGGCTGGCTCTGGCAGTGGGTGGATCCACGGCACCGGAGCTGGACGGATCGCCTCTCGCGGAGCCGAACAGTGCAGCTGCCGAAGAAAGAGAAGAAGTAGCCGGTCTCAGCCGGCGCGGCGCAGCAGCACCACACCGAGGGTGCCAGCAATGGCGATCGGAACGAACGTGGCCAGCATCGGGCTGAAGCCGTAGACGAGGCTCATGGGACCAAGCAGGTCCTGGGTGTACTTGAACCCAAGCCCGGCGAGCAGCCCGCAGAAGATCCGGAACCCCATGGTCACCGAGCGCAGCGGCCCGAACACGAAGGAAATCGCCAGCAGCACCATGGCCGCGGTCCCCAGAGGCTGCAGGGTCTTCTTCCAGAACGCCAGCCAGTAGTCGTTGGCATCCAGCCCCTGACCTTCCATGTAGGTGGCATAGGTATAGAGACCGTGGATGGCCAGGCGGTCCGGCCTGACTGTCAGCACGCTGAGCACATCCGGCGAGAGGCCGTTCTCCCAGCGGAAGGAATCCTGCTCCTCCGTACTGACGGACTCCTCCCCGATGCGGGAGTGACTTACGTCATGCAGGGTCCAGTAATCCCCTTCGTATTCGCCACGTTCCGCATACAGCGCCTCCTCCAGCCAGCGGTCCTCACCGAACCGGAACAGCGACACCCCGTGAAGTTCGCCGTTGGGGAGCACCGTATTGAAGTGCATGAAGACATCATCCTCGCGATGCCAGAACCCATGGGTCGCAGCGGCCTGACCGCCATGGCGGGCCACGGCCTTATTGCTCTGGGCCATCTGTTCAGCGGGAGGCGCCACGAAGTCACCGATTACGAGACCAATCGCCACCACCACCAGGGCCGGTTTCATGGCGGACCAGGCGATCCGACCGAGCGAGACCCCGGCGGCCCGGATCACGACCAGCTCTGAGTTGTTGGCGAGCTGTCCCAGCCCCACCAACGCCCCCATGAAGGCCGCCAGCGGCAGGAACTCGTAGATCCGCCGGGGCAGCGTGTAGAGCATGAACAGGAAGGCATCCCAGGCCTGGTAATCGTTGGTCGTATCCTCCAGTTCGGCAATGTAGGCAAAGACGAAATCCAGCGCCTGCACCACCAGCAGCACCAGCAGGATGGCAGCGGCCACAACCCGCATGATGTACCCGTCAATCAGCCGCATGCTTCACCCCCACGGCCCGCCGCAGCCGAAGTGACGGCCATGCCAGCATGGCAGCACCCAGAACCAGGTAAACAACATGCACACCCCAGAGCCCGGCCTGCGCCGGCAACTGGCCGGAGGCAATGGCATCCCGCCCCAGAATGAGCACACCCAGATAGCTGATGAACACCAGGATGCCCGGCAGCAGGTGGAAGAACCGACCCTGCCGGGGGTTCACACGACTCAGGGGAATCGCCAGGACCGTGATTACAAGCACCAGCAGGGGCAGGGACAGACGCCAGTGCACCATGGCCTGATCCGCGCGTTCATCGGAGGCCATCAGTTCCGTCGTGGGTTTGCCTTCCCGGGAGCCTCCCGAGCTGACACCGGAGGGCGTTTCAATACGCAACCCGTAATCCTCAAAGGTCATGGCATCAAACTCGTTGCCGCCCGGCCGCCCTTCGAAGCGCACCCCCTCGTTCAGCACCAGGAAGCGCTCCCCATCCTCCTCGACAATCTGGGTTCCCTCCTTCGCCTTCATGAGCGTGAAGCGCCCATCATCACGCCCTTCCGCCATGAAGACCCCTTCCAGGGTCTGCTTGTCATCGCTCATCGCACGGGTGTAGGTCACCCGGTCCCCGGAGCCCATCTCCTGGAAGCGCCCAGGGGCCAGCATTTCGAAGCCGGTACGCTGGGCCTGTTCCGCGAAGATTCGGTCAACCTGCTGGATCCCCGCCGGTGTGAGCCAGAGGCTCATGGCGCCGACGGCGAGCGCCACCAGCAAGCCCGGGCCAAGGGTCAGCAGCAGGATCTGGCGCTCGCTCACGCCACAGGCGGTCAGCACCGTCATTTCGCTTTCCTGGTGCATGCGCCCGTACGTCAGAAGGATCCCGAGGAAGAAACTCAGCGGCAGGATCAGCTCCAGAAATTCCGGCAGCCGATAGCCCATGACGATGAAGATGACGTTGGCCGCGTACTCCCCTTCCGCAGCCGACGCCAGGTACTGCAGGAAGCGGCCGCTCATGAAGATGAGCAGCAGAACCAGCGCAACAGCGGCCATGGTGGTCAGAACCTGGCGGCCCAGGTACCGGAAAATAATGAACACGGGCGTTTCCAGCGTCTCGCATCGCCTGACAGGAAGGGCCATTCTAGATAACCTGTAGCGGCAATGACAGCCAACCCCGGAAGACACCATGAGTCACTGGTTCCATATCCTGGCCGGTTCCGGCCGCGAAGCCCGTCTGCTGCACGCGGCCAGACTGGCGGAGAAGGCCTGGCAGGACGGTGACCGGGTCGCCCTTTACTGCGACGACCCGGAGACCGCCGAGGCGCTGGACGACACACTCTGGTCCTTTCGCCCGGAGGCCTTCCTCCCCCATAACCGGCTGCACAGCAGCGACCAGCGCCCGGGTGCGCCGGTGGCGGTATTGGAATGCGAACCCGCGGTCGACGACTGGGACACACTGATCATCGTCGCTGCCAGCCTGCCCGCCACGGCCGATGGTTTTGAGCGCCTGGCCCTGATCGCCAGCAACGATGACGACAGCCTGGCACGTGCCCGAGCCCAGTACCGGCAGCTGCGTGAATTGGGCATCACCCCGCAGGTCCACGATTTCCGCAAGCCCGGCTGACGGTTCGCCGGTGCCGGGCCACCATGTATAATCGACGGTCTGTTAACCTTGAGTGCCTTAACCCACATCAGCAGACCCGGGCCGAACAAGCATGGATAAGACCTACCAGCCGGAAAAGATCGAGAACCAGTGGTACCGGACCTGGGAAGAGCGCGGCTATTTCGCGC
>JBNJEG010000093.1:0-8140 GCA_051745655.1 Pseudomonadota bacterium | reverse complement strand
GGTGTTCCGCAAGGACAACTTCCTCAACATCGGCCTGGGCCGTGAGGATCCCAACGACCTCAAACACCATCTCAATGACTTTGTCGCAAAAATGCAGGCAGAAGAGCGGATCCCCGAGGACCTGCCCGGGAAGTTCAAGGGCCATGCCTACCTGCTCTACGATCATGCCGAGCGGCCGCTGGTGGATGACGGCATACTTCTGATCGGTGATTCTGCCGGCCTGGCCTACACCCAGAGCGGCGAAGGCATCCGCCCGGCTGTGGAATCCGCCTTCCTGGCAACAGAGGTCATCCAGGACGCACCGGATTACAGCGCGGCCAGCCTCCAGCCCTACGCGGACCGGCTGCGCGAGCGCTTCGGCACCCGTGAGGTGGAGCGCGAAGGCGGTGTGGACATTCCCGACTGGGCCAAACTGCGCATTGCCCCGGCGCTGATGAAGACCCACTGGTTCACACGCCGGGTGGTCACCGAGCGTTGGTTCCTGCACGAGCATGTCCCCGCCCTGGAGGTCGCCTCCTGAATGAGAGCGGCATTGATGTCATGCGCGTAGGGGATTGTACCCGGCCCGGGCAATCTCCAGAATCAGGGCATCAGTCATCCCTCAATCAGGCAGTCTTTCCATGACGACCCTGCACATTGACATCGTTTCCGACATCGCCTGCCCTTGGTGTGCCATCGGCTATGCCCGCCTGGAGCAGGCAATGCAGCAGCTTTCCGGCGAATTCGATTTCACGGTCAGCTGGCACCCGTTTGAGCTGAATCCGGACAAGTCCGCCGATGGCGAGCCCATCCTGCAGGCACTGAGCCGCAAATACGGCCGCAGCCCGGAGGAAATGGAACAGGCCCAGAAAGAAATGACGGCAACAGCCCATGAACTGGGCCTGAACTTCGAGCGCATGCAGGAGCGTTACACCCGCAATACCTTCAATGCCCACCGTCTGGTCATGTGGGCCGGCGAACAGAACCGGCAGACGGACATGAAGAAGGCCTTCTTTGATGCCTACTTCGGTCATGCGGCCGATATTTCGGATGACGAGGTGCTGCTTGAGTGCGTGGCCGCTATCGGCCTGGACAAGGATGAAGCGCGTCGGGTTCTGGATGCCGGAGAGTACGCCGAGGCGGTCCTGAAGGAAGAGGCGTATTACCAGAAAGGCGGCATTTCCGCGGTTCCTGCCTACATCATCAATCAGCAGTACCTGATCTCAGGCGCCCAGGAGCCGGACTACCTGGTTCAGGCTTTCCGCGACATCAACGCGGGTACCGCCGCCTGAGCACTCCCTGCCCTGGCAGCTCACTCTCCCGGCGTAACAAGCTCCGCCCTCATGCGGGGCAGATACCCGGGATAGTGCCGCTGCACAAAGGTCACCAACGACTCCCTAACGCTACAACGCAGGTTCCAGAGCTGGGTTGAATCCGCGGCACTCACCAGAAACCGCACCTGCATACCGCGCTCCCCTGCCTCCAGGACCTGGACGGACGCCGTCTTGCCATCCCACTCGGGGGTGGCCGCCAACAGGCGCGAGAATTCCTCACGCAGCGGCTCAAGCGGCATCGCATAGTCCAGCCAAAGCAGAACTGGACCCATCAGATCCGCATTGTGGCGGCTCCAGTTCTCGAAGGGATTCTCAATAAACCACTGCAGGGGCATGACCATCCGCCGCAGGTCCCAAACGCGCAGCACCACATAGGTGGCCGTGACCTCTTCCACCCAGCACCATTCGCCTTCCACATTCAGCACATCGTCAATGCGGAAAGGTTCGGTGAGCGCGATCTGCATGCCCGCCAGCAGGTTGCCCAGAACCGGGCGTGCCGCCAACCCGAGGATGATGCCGCCGACGCCGGCTGATGCCAGGAGGCTGGCACCGAGCTCGCGCACCGACTCGAACGTCATCAGCGCCACGCCGAGACCGATGATGACCACCAGGATGTTCAGGCCGCGAACAAGAAAACGCGTCTGGGTCTCCACCTTGCGGGCGCGCCGCCACTCGCCGGCCTCAACAGGATTGAGCCTGACAATGACATCCCCGATCGCGGAGACGCACCGCACGGCGGCCCAGGTCACGGCCAGAATCAGCAGCAGCCGCGCCGCATGCCGCATCAGGTCCAGCAACGGCAGTTGCTCCGTGGCGCTCTGCAGCACCACATTCACCGTGACCAGACACAGCGACGCGCCAATGGGGCCGGCAGCGGCATCCAGGAAAAGCCGGACCGTATCGGTAGGCTTGGTGAAATGGCGGGTGGCGGCCAGCGCCAGTCGGTAGCCGACCAGGGTAGCGGCCACGGCGAGCACCGCCGCTACCACCGGAGACAGCCAGGTGCCCAGTATGCTCTCCAGCGAGGCCATCATCAGGCGTTACCGAGTGACTTCACCGCCTCGATCATCGACACCATGACCTTCTGCGCGTCGCCATAGACCATGTGGGTGTTGTCCGCGAAGAAGAGTTCGTTCTCCACGCCGCTGTAGCCCTTGCCCTGGCCGCGCTTGACCACGAAGGCCTGGTGCGCGTGATCCACGTTCAGTATGGGCATGCCGTAGATGGGGCTGGACTCGTTGGTGCGCGCCGCCGGGTTGACCACGTCGTTGGCGCCGATCACGAGGGCGGCATCCGCCAGCGCGAACTCCTCGTTGATGTCCTCAAGATCGTAGATGATGTCGTAGGGAATGCCCGCCTCGGCCAGCAGTACGTTCATGTGCCCCGGCATGCGCCCGGCAACCGGGTGGATGGCGAAGCTCACCTCCACGCCCTGCTTCTGCAGCAGCTTCACGAACTCATAGAGCTTGTGCTGGGCCTGGGCCACCGCCAGACCGTAGCCGGGCACGATGATCACCCTGGAGCCGTAGTACATGGAGATGGCGGCGTCCGAGGCGTCCACTGACTTCATGGAGCCCTCGATACCGCTGGAACCATCATCCTCCTCACCGAAGTTCGAGAAGATCACATTACTCACCGACCGGTTCATGGCTTTCGCCATCAGGAAGGTCAGCAGGGTACCCGCCGAACCCACCACGGTACCGGCAATGATCATGGCCGGGTTCTGAAGCACGAAGCCCTCGAAGGCCACGGCCAGGCCGGTAAAGGCGTTGTAGAGCGAGATGACCACCGGCATGTCCGCCCCGCCAATAGGCGTGGTCAGCAGTACACCCAGTACCAGCGCGGCAATAAAGAAGAGCGTGATGGCGTTGGAGGGGACCGCGCCCTCTCCGACGAACAGCACATAGAGGGCAAAGACCCCGGCCAGGGCCAGCAGCCCACCGTTGACCAGTTGCTGGGAACCGAAACGCAGAGTCTTGTTGAGCCGGCCGTCCAGCTTGGCCCAGGCGATAACGGAGCCGGAAAGAGCCACGGCCCCGATCAGGCCACCCACCAGGGCCAGCACCGTAACCACGAAGCCGTAGGACTGGGCGTTGCCGGAATACAGCTCCACAGCCGCAATGGCAGCCGCCGCGCCGCCGCCCATGCCGTTGTAGAGTGCCACCATCTGCGGCATGCCGGTCATCTCGACACGCTTACCGCTGCGCCAGGCCCAGGCAACACCAATACCCAGCGCCACCAGCGCCAGCAGGAAGTTGAGGCCCACGTTGTCCGCCGCCTCCGGGCGCACATCAAAGGCGTACAGGAAGGCAGCCGCCACCGCGATCACCATGCCCCAGCCCGCCACACGGATACCGGAAGGCGCGGTCACCGGACTGGCCATACGCTTGAGCCCGTAAATGAACAGCAGGGTCGCGACAAAGAAGGCCGCTGAGATCAGGAAACTCACCATGATTGTGCCTCCTCAGTCCTGCCGGTCACTGGATTTGAACATATCGAGCATGCGGTCGGTCACCACGTAACCGCCGGCCGCATTGCCCGCCCCCAGGACGACGCCGATGAAACCAATCGTCTGCTCCAGCGGCGTGGCAGCGTTCAGCAGGGCCCAGATCGCACCCACCACCACGATGCCGTGTACGAAGTTGGAGCCGGACATCAGCGGCGTGTGCAGGATCGCCGGCACCCGCCCGATGATCTCGTAGCCGGTAAAGGCCGCCAGCATAAAAATGTAGAGCGCAACAAACCCGGTAATGGCCGTAGTGGCATCCATGGTCAGTTCCCCTTGACGGCTTCGGCCGCCGCTTCGTTCCGGATTTCACCCGCGTGCGTCAGGCACGAACGGGCAACGACCTCGTCCTCCCAGTTGAGCTGGATCTCGCCCTCGGCAATGATCAGCCCCAGGAAGTTGAGCAGGTTCTTGGCGTAGAGTTCGGAGGCGTGCTCGGCCAGCAGGCTCGGCACGTTCAGCGGCGCCACAATGGTCACGCTGCCCTCCTCCACGGTCTCGCCCGGCTGCGTCAGGGGCGTGTTGCCTCCGCCATCCGCCGCCAGGTCCACGATCACGGCCCCCGGTTTCATGCCCCGGATCTGTTCTTCGCTGAGCACCTTCGGGCTCTCACGGCCCGGGATATTCGCGGTCGTGATCACCGCATCCGCGTTCTGGACATGGCGTGTCACCACCTCGGCGGCCCTGGCCTTCTCCTCATCCGTCAGTTCCCGGGCGTAGCCGCCCTCGCCGGTGGCGGAAACGCCGGTGTCCACAAACTTGGCGCCCAGCGACTCCACCTGCTCAGCAGCCTCACTCCGGACGTCATAGCCCTCGACCATGGCCCCCAGGCGGCGCGCTGTGGCAATGGCCTGCAGCCCCGCCACACCCGCGCCGATCACCAGCACCTTGGCCGGACGGATGGAACCGACCGCTGTCGTCATCATGGGCAGAATGCGGTGCAGGTTGGTGGCTGCCAGAAGCCCACCGTAATAGCCCGCCAGCGCGGCCTGGGTGGAGAGCGCGTCCATGGCCTGGGCGCGCGTGATACGGGGCACCAGGTCCATGGCGAAACAGGTGATTTCTTGTTCCACCAGTGCTTCCACCACTTTCGGTTCGCGATGGGCGTAAACGAAGGAAAGCAGGATGCAGCCCTTGCGCATCTTCCGGATCTCAGAGGGAGTTGGCGACTGGACGCTGAGCACCACATCCGCCTTGCCCAGCTCCAGTTTGCCCACACGGATACCCGCCTCGTCATAGGCCTCGTCCGGAATGCGCGCCGCTTCGCCGGCGCCTTTCTGGACGCTTACACTGACGCCCAGCTTCTCCAGCTTGGCAGCGATCGCGGGTACCACGGCCACCCGCCGTTCATTGGCCCGAGTCTCCCGGGGTGCAGTGATGGTCACCGTCATTACGGCCACTCCCTCGTTAACAGGATGCTATCCTGAGCGTTAAACGGTCGCGCACCTGTTATCGGTGCGATACCCTGATCATAGATGGGATTCGATGGATCGTCATGAAATCAGCCTGCCACAGCCTCATTATACTGTTTCTGTCACTGACACTGGCCGCGCCGTTTGCCCTGAGTGCGCCGGAAAACCATGTTTTCACGCTGGAAAACCGGACGGCAGACGAGGTCGCCCCCCAACTGCGCAATCTCTACGGCGATGAGCTCCAGCTTTCACCGGACGGCCAGGACCTGATGGTCCGCGCCGAACCCGAGCAGCTCGCCGAGATAAAGAGCCTGCTCAAGCAGATCGACCAGCCCGCCCGCCAGGTGCGTCTGTCGCTGCGCCATCGGGACATGGCCGCAGGCGATAGCGACAATCGTGGCAGCAAACGGGTCTACAGTACAAAGGAGACTTCAACACGCTCGCTGGTGGTCCAGGACCAGCAGATCGCCCGGATCTCCTCGGGCCGTGTCGCACGCCTGCCCGTGGCCGCGCGTGGCGGCAAGGACCCCGCAGTGATTCTGGAGGAAGTGGACATCTCCAGCGGCTTTCTTGTCCGGCCCACGGTACTGAGCAAGGACCAGGTGGAGCTGCACATCACCGCCATCCGCAATGAACCCATCGAGGGTCAGCCGGACTACGAGACCGCCGGTGTGGTCACCATCCGCCGGGTCAACCCAGGTGAATGGGTCGAGCTGGGCGAAGAGCGTCGCAGCACGCGCAGCCGTGAAGGCAGCCGGCTCTACGGCACAAGCTCAGAGGGTAACCGGCTGTGGGAAGTGAAAGTCGAAGTGCTGCCGGCCGGTTAACCGGAGGCCGCGAGCCTAGCGGTCTCCCAGTGCCCTGAGCAGCACCTCCTTTGCCTCGTTCACCCGAGCGGCCAGCTCATCGCTGCCCCCGCGGTCCGGGTGTACCTTCTGGATCAGCCGCCGATGGGCCTTCACGATTTCCTCCCGCCCAGCATCCGCGGGCACGTTGAGGACGTCGCGGGCCTCTTCCGGGCCCATCCCGCCGGAGCTTGCCGGCGGCGCCTCTCGGCCACCATCACGCCGCTGATCCGCGCCCGCGCTCCCCCCCGCGTTACGGATGCGGCGCCACAGCAACCACAACTGAAAGGCGCGCCAGCCACGACGCGCAAAAAGCACCAGAGCAGCCAGAAGAGCGCCCACCACATGCAGCCGCCCGGTCACCACCAACAGTGTGCAGACCGCCCCCAGCAACATCACCGCGCCCCAGAACAGCCCCTTGCGCTTCTCCGCCGGGTCCAGGCGTGCCCACTGGCGCAGCAGCAGGAAAAGCAGAACGATGAGAACAAGGCCGAAGATCAGGTGCATTGGGGTTCCGTGTTTTGTGGCCAGCCCGGGGGCCGGAGTACACTACGCGGCAGACCGACCCGATCCGCCATATCCTACCAGAGGGGCCGCACCTCAATGCAGCACCATGACCTGAGCGCCATTACCGAATTCGCCGAGGAAACCGCCCAGCAGGCGGGGGAGCTCATCATCCAGGAACGGCGACAGGGCGACCTGGAGCACAGCTACAAGGATGCCACCGAGCTGGTGACCCAGGCGGACATCAAGGCGGACGAGTTCATCGCCCAGCGCATCCGGGACGCCTTCCCGGACCACCGCATCCTTTCCGAGGAGGCCATGCCGGACCTCACCCAGGCCGAGAACCTGGATACACCATTGTGGATCGTCGATCCCATCGACGGCACGGTGAACTACGCCTATGGGCATGCCCAGGTGGCGGTTTCCATCGCCTATGCCGAACAGGGCCGGGTCCGGACCGGCGTGGTCCACTGCCCCTTCCAGCAGGAAACCTTCATGGCCACCCATGGCCAGGGCGCACTGCTCAACCGCATGCCGATCGAAGTCTCCAGCGCCACCAACCTGCGCCAGAGCCTGATCGCAACCGGCTTCCCCTATGGCAAGGACGAGATTCCAACCCTGATCCGACGCCTGGAACGGGTGCTGACCCAGTGCCGCGACATCCGCCGCATCGGCTCCGCCGCCGTGGACATCTGCTGGGTGGCCTGTGGCCGGTTGGACGGCTACTACGAAAGCGTCAGCCCCTGGGACTTCGCCGCCGCCCGGCTGATTGCGCTGGAGGCGGGCGCCACCTGCGGGCATTTCTCCGCAGTGCCGGAAGGCTATCCAGAGGATCTGTGGGGGAGCGACCTGATCATCACCACGCCGGGGATTCACGACAGCCTGAAACCACTGCTGCCGGAACCTGCCTGAACGGTAACGAGTTACTCTTCCTTGGCGAGCCTGCTCGTGTGATAGTTTGTTCAAAATTAACAGGGCCGACCGGGGCACAGCAGCGACCAATACTGGAGAGACGATGACTGAATCGATCAGAACCATTGCGCTGGTAGCGCACGACAACCGAAAACCCGCTCTGGCGGACTGGGTTCAGTTCAACGCGGACCAGCTGAAGGGACTGACCCTGATCAGCACCGGCACCACCGGCCAACTGATAGCGGATCGAACCGGACTTCCCGTCACACGCCTCAAGAGCGGCCCCCACGGCGGCGACCAGCAGATCGGCGCGCGCATTGCGGAAGGCGAAGTGGACATGCTCATCTTCTTCTGGGACCCGCTGGAACCGATGCCCCACGACCCGGACATCCGCGCCCTGCTGCGCCTGGCCACGCTCTGGAACATCCCGATTGCATCCAACGAGAGCACCGCGGATTTCCTGATCTCATCGCCGTGTTTTCAGGCGTATGACAGGGCGGTCCCGGGGTTGGGCGGGAAAGGCTGAGTTACCCTTCCCGCTTCAACCGAAACGCCGTACTCAGCTCATCCCCGAAGTAACGCCCGAAAGCGCCGAGGACGCTCAGGTTCAGGTCCACCGGTTCGCCATCGGCGAGGTGGAAGATCTGC
>JBNJEG010000092.1:0-8163 GCA_051745655.1 Pseudomonadota bacterium | reverse complement strand
GTGGCTCCACTGGCTGCTTGGCGCGAAGGAGTAGGAATAGAGCGCCGAGGGCACGTCACAGCCACAGCCGGGATAGGTGTTCTCGCGCCAGGTACCGCCGATGCGGCTGGCCTTCTCGATGATCCGGAAGTTGTCGTAGCCGGTTTCCTTCAGCTTGATGGCGGCGGCCAGGCCGGAAATGCCGGCGCCGACGATGAAACTGTCGTGGATGCGGTCGTTTGTCTCTGCCTGGGTCATGGTACTGCTGCCTCTGGTGATCTCGGGAACCGCGCTCAGCCGCGCATCCGTGGAATGATTTCCTTGCTCAGGTAGGGCACGAGCAGGCCGTCTTCCGGGTTCAGCAGGCGCTCCTTGTAGTAGGCCAGGTACTCGGAGGTGTCGTGGTCATTGGGGTGGAACCCCGGGCGCAGGTAATCGAAGACATGGCCGATGGTGCTGCCGTAGACCCCGTCGCCACGGCCGGCGATCAGGTCGAAGCTGCGCTTGGCGTCCTTCCAGAACCGGCGGCTGATCAGGTTGCGGGGGCGGCGGATGAAGGGAATGAGCACCCCACCCAGCGGCACCAGGAACCAGATGGTGACCAGCGCCACGGCAAAGCCGCTGATGCGCAGCGGGTAGTTGCCCGAAAGCTGCTGGAAGACGTCGTAGGCGATGTCCTTGTGCTCCGCTTCTTCCAGCATGTGCCACATCCAGAGACCACGCTGTTTCTCGTCCTCGCTGTGAAAGAAGTAGTCCTCGTGCTTCATCATGAATTCAGCGAGAACAGCGGTGAAATGCTCGATGCCGGCCATCATCGAGAGCTTCATCGGCTGCGGAAAACGGTCGAAACCGTGGTTGAAGACGTTGCGCGCGAGGAAGCGATAGAAGTTCACCGGGAAACGGTGCTCCATGAGTACGTCGTTCCATTCCTCGTGGACCTTGGAATGGATGGCCTCCTGGCCGATGAGCGAGGTCACGCGCTGCTTGAGGTAGGGATCCTCAAGCAGGTCCCGGTGGTGGCGGGCGGTTTCGATGACCAGGTCCTCGCCGAAGGTCAGGAAGATCGAGAGGGCCTCGAAGTAGGCGCTCGCCAGTTCGGCGTTCAGGTAGAATTTCGGGTCCGCCTGTTCGGCGTTGAACTGGAAATTCATGTGGCGGATGGGAATCCTGGGGGCTTCCTCGGTTGTCGCTGCGGTCATCGTTGCTGCCTGTTTCTGGATCCTTGGACATTGCGGGCGGCCCAGTGGGAAATGGCCAGCCCCTTTCCGAAACAGGTTAGGAGGCTCGATTATTCGGGTTCAATTCGGAGATGAGTCGGGCATGAGGCGTCCGGATCCCGTTGTGACCCGGCGTGAAAACGGTGCATACAAAGGAGGTTGCGGCGGTACCAGTGGCTATCCGGGGTACGGATCCGGTAGCCCGCACCGCCAATCGAATGCTTGTTCGGATTTTGTCGGTTACCTGCGAGCCGGTGCAGGCCTCAGGCACTGCCGAAGAAGCGCTCCAATACGCCGGCCTGGCGTATGCCCGGCACCGGAAGGCTGGTGTACTCGTCCATCGCCCGCCGCCAGTAGTGCTCAGGGTCATCCATGGCGGCCGCCTGCTCCCGTTCCGAGGTGTTGAACGAGTTGTGCTCCCCACTGAAGCCCGCCTCAATAAGGTCCAGGGTCCAGAGGTAGATGGTGGAGCGCACCAGCCGCAGCAGATCGGAGTAGGTCTCGCGGTTGATGGTGATCGCCAGGTCGGTGGTCAGGTTGATTCGATTCTGAAGGTCGCGCATGTCCTCCGGAGGGAGAGCGTGCTGGATGTAGCTGTCCTTGCGGTAACGGATACAGGTCTTCTCCAGACTCCGAACGCCGTCCCGCAGATCCATATGCGCTTCCCTGCGGTTCTGCTCCTCGCTGACCGGGGCCGGGATCCAGCCGTACTGGGGGGATCGTGTCATAAGGTGGCCGGGAAGATCCTGCCGGTAGCTTGGCAGTTCCGCGTCCTCGCTGTAGCCGGCGAACTCGTTCTGAAGCCAGCTGCCCATCCTCCGGTTACGGAGCATCAGAGAGAGGGTGATCGATGCGGGCAGGACCTCCTCCAGAGGGTCCTGTGCATCCCTTACACGCTGTTCCAGTGCGTCAACAGGGGCTCCCATTCGGCGTCTCCTTCTTGTTGTTGGTTTGCGTCCTGCGCGTACCTGATGTGATGAACGTCACATAAACAAGCTAGGTGAGGCCCGGGGCCGGATCAATGGGTGGATGTTGATCATCCGTAACACATTGTCAGTGTCTACGACTCACCCTGCGAGGCGCCCAAGGGCATCGGCGGCAATCCCGAAAGAGCGTTTGCGGGCGTCATGGTCATGGATCTGGCCGGTCAGGATCACCTCGTCCGCCCCTGTGCGCTCGATGAAAGCGCCCAGCCATTCCTCAACGCTTTCCGGGGAGCCAACAGCCGACTCTTTCAGGGCATGGCGGGCGGTGGCCAGCTCCGCCGGGCTGCCGAGGCTGTCCGGGTCATCCACCGCGGGCTGGAGCGGCCCGGGCGTGCCCCGCCGCAGGGCGATGAACTGCTGTTCCATGGAGGTCATGAGCCGGCGCCCTTCCGCGTCCGTATCCGCTGCGAAGACATTGGCCGCGGCGGCCACATAGGGTGCAGCCAGGCGCGCCGACGGCTGGAACTGGTCACGGTAGACCTTGATGGCTTCGTCCAGCATATCCGGCGCGAAGTGGGAAGCGAAGGCATAGGGCAGGCCAAGGGCCGCCGCCAGCTGGGCACCGAACAGGCTTGAGCCGAGGATCCAGACAGGCACCCGGGTGCCCGCGCCCGGAACGGCCTGGACGCGCTGGCCCGGCTGTACCGGGTCAAGAAAGTGCAACAGTTCCTGCACATCCTGTGGGAAGCGGTTGGCCGCGGAAGGATGATCCCGGCGCAGGGCGCGCAGGGTTTCCGGATCCGTGCCCGGGGCCCGGCCCAGACCGAGGTCCACGCGGCCCGGGTAGAGGCTCTCCAGGGTGCCGAACTGCTCGGCCACCACCAGCGGCGCGTGGTTTGGCAGCATCATGCCGGCCGCACCGACGCGGATCGTGCTGGTGTTGGCGGCAATGTAGCCCAGCGCCACCGGTGTCGCGGCGCTGGCGATGCCCGTCATGTTGTGGTGTTCCGCCATCCAGAATCGGGCGTACCCCAAAGACTCGGCATGCCGGGCGAGATCAGCGGCATTGAGCAGGGCCTGCCGTGGCGTGTGGCCCTCATTGACGGGGGCAAGGTCGAGCAGTGAATAACGGGTCATGGTCGCTCCTGATGCGGATTCCAGGCCCACAGTAGCGATACCGCGTGATGTCCGCCAATACGGGGTTGCCGGCGGGCTTCGCAACGGCCTTCAGCGTCTGTAGTATGCCCCTGTTTCCAGCGTGGCCCCGAGTGAGCCCCGATCAAACCGGCTTAAGGAGTGCGTGCATTGGATTTCCTGCTGGAAGTAACCCTGTTCCTGCTGGCGGCAGTGATTGCCGTGCCCATATTCCAGTGGCTGGGGTTCGGTGCCGTACTCGGGTACCTGGTCGCCGGTGTCATTATGGGGCCCTCCCTGTTCAGCGTCATCGACGACGTCGAGAGCATGCTGCGCTTCTCCAAGATCGGCGTGATACTGCTGCTCTTCCTGGTAGGGCTGGAGCTGGCGCCGCAACGGCTCTGGGTGATGCGGCGGAACATCTTCGGTCAGGGTATGGCCGGTGTGGTGGTCTGTGCCATCCCCATGGGCGCGGTCGCATGGGCCGGGTTCGGGCTGGACTGGCAGACCTCGCTGATCATCGCCCTGGGTCTGGCATTCTCCTCCACCGCCTTCGTCATGCAGGTGCTGTCCGAGCATAACGAGCTTTCCTCGCTCCATGGCCGCAGCGCCTTTGCCATGCTGCTGTTCAAGTACATCGCCTTGCTGCCGCTGCTGGCGGCCATACCGCTCATGGGTGAGGGCAGTAGCACGTCCATGGACCCCCGGGAGATCGCCCAGGCCATTGCGCGCACCCTGGTGGTGCTGGTGGCGGTGATTGTAGGCGGCCACTATCTGCTTCGCCCGGTCTTCCGCACGGTGGCGCGCATCGGGGCGCGGGAAACGTTTACCGCCACTGCGCTGCTGGTGGTGCTGGGCGTTTCCCAGATCCTGAAGATGGCGGGTATGCCCATGGAACTCGGGGCCTTCCTGGCCGGGGTGCTGCTGGCGGATTCCGAATACCGGCATGAGATCCATCTCTCCATCGAGCCATTCAAGGGTCTGCTGATGGGGCTGTTCTTCATGTCCGTGGGCATGTCCGCGGATCTGCACATGCTGGCGGAGATGCCGGTGCTGGTGTTTGGAATTACCGGCGGGGTCCTGCTGCTCAAGATGGTGGTGCTCTATACCGTGGGCCGTGTCGGTGGACTGGATGACAAGGGCAGCCGGGCCCTGGCCGCGCTTATGCCCCAGGGTGGTGAGCTGGCGTTCGTGCTGTTCTCCATGGCCATGACCTATGGGGTGATGAGCGAGTCCGTCACGGATGTGCTGTTCGCCGTAGTGATCCTGACCATGGCCGCAACGCCTTTCACCTTCCTGTTCAACCGCCGGATCCTGGACCCAATGCTGGCCTCCACGGAAATTGATGACCGACCCTATGACTCGGTCGGCGAGGACGATGAGAAACCCAATGTCCTGATCTGCGGGTTCGGCGGCTTTGGCCAGATGGTGGGGCGGCTGTTGCACAGCGCGGAAATCCCATTCTCGGCCCTGGATGCCAATCCGCTGCAGGTGGACTTCATCCGCCGTTACGGGCACCGCATCTATTACGGTGATCCGGCGCGCGTTGACCTGCTGACCAATGCCGGCGCCCGGGATGCCGAGGCCATCATCGTGGCGGTGGAGAACGCGGAGTACTCCATGCGCATCGTCGACCACGTGCGGCGCAACTTCCCGACGGTTCCGGTCTATGCCCGCGCGCGTAACCGCCAGCACGCCTGGCGCCTGATGGATCTGGGCTGCCGGGTGATCACCCGCGAGACCCTGTCGGGCAGTATGGACATGGGCGAGCAGCTTCTTCAGATCTTTGGCTGGGATGAAGACGAAGCCAAGGAAGCGGTCCAGGTCTTCCGGGACCACGATGAGCAGGAGCTGCGCAAGTACTACGCCATCCACCAGGAGGAGGGTAGCCGCAACCCCAGTGACCAGGAGATCATCGACGAGCTGGAAGGTCTGTTCCAGTCCGATGAGGCCGAATCCATCGATCCCGACAGCCTCCAGCAGTCGAGCAGCTGACCCCCCGCGGCGAACGTGTCTTGAATCTCTCGCCGCTTTCGTTCAGTTTTGCACGACAACAATCAAAACAACGAGGTGGCTATGGCTCAGGACGCGGATGTCATTGTGGTCGGTGCCGGCCTTGCGGGGCTGGTGGCGGCAACGGAGCTGGCCGATGCGGGCCGGCGGGTTCTGATCGTGGAACAGGAACCCGAACAGAACCTGGGAGGCCAGGCGTACTGGTCCCTGGGGGGGCTGCTGTTCATTGACTCCCCCGAGCAGCGGCGCATGGGCATCAAGGATTCCCCGGAACTGGCCTGGGAGGACTGGCTGGGCACCGCTGGTTTCGACCGGGATGAGGACTACTGGCCGCGCCGGGTGGCCGAGGCCTATGTGAACTTTGCCGCGGGCGAGAAGCGCGCCTGGCTGCGCGAGATGGGCCATCGGGTCTTCCCCGTTCTGGGCTGGGCCGAGCGCGGTGGCTATGACGCCTGTGGTCACGGTAATTCGGTGCCGCGCTTTCACATCACCTGGGGGACCGGCCCCGGCATTGTGGAACCCTTCGAGCGTCGGGCCCGCGAGGCCGAAACCCGGGGTCTGATCCGGTTCTGCTGGCGGCATCGCGTGGACGAGCTCCTGACCACCGGCGAGCACGTGGATGGCGTGCGCGGCAAGGTGCTGGCGGGCGACAACGCCGACAGGGGCGTTGAGACCAACCGGGATGAACAGGACGATTTCGAGTTCCGCGCCCAGGCCGTAATCGTGGCCTCCGGAGGCATTGGCGGTAACCATGAGATGGTGCGCCGCAACTGGCCGGAGCGCCTGGGGCGGCCCCCCCAGCGGATGATCAGTGGCGTGCCGGCCCACGTGGACGGGCGCATGATCGGTATTACCGAAGCCGCCGGCGCGCGCGTGATCAACCCGGACCGGATGTGGCACTACGTCGAAGGCATCCAGAACTGGAACTCCATCTGGCCGAACCACGGCATCCGGATTCTCCCGGGGCCGTCCTCGCTCTGGTTCGACGCCACCGGACGGCGCTTCCCGTCGCCCCTGTACCCCGGTTCGGATACTCTGGGGCAACTGGAATACATCCAGTCCACCGGTTACGACTACAGTTGGTTCGTCCTGGACCAGAGCATCATCAAGCGGGAATTCGCCCTTTCCGGCTCCGAACAGAACCCGGACATTACCGGCAAGAGCTGGGCACAGACCCTGAAGCGGCCCTTTGGCAAGAAGGGCACCGGCCCCGTTGAGGCGTTCAAGGAAAACGGTGTGGATTTCGTGGTCCGCGACAACATCGAGGACCTGGTCCGGGGCATGAACGAGCTCAGCGGTGACCACCTGCTGGACCCGGCGGACATCCGCCGCCAGATCGAGGCCCGGGACCGGCAGCTGGACAACTCGTTCACCAAGGATTTCCAGATCATGGCCATGCACAACGCCCGGGAATTCTCCGGCGACAAGATGGTGCGCACGGCCAAGCCCCACCGGATGCTGGATCCCGCCCATGGCCCGCTGATCGCGGTGCGGCTCAACATCCTCACGCGCAAGACGCTGGGCGGTCTTGAGACGGATCTGGAGGCCCAGGTTCTGAACGAGCAGGGTGAGCGCATTCCCGGCCTCTATGCCGTGGGTGAGGCAGCCGGTTTCGGCGGTGGTGGTATGCACGGCTACCGGGCGCTGGAAGGGACCTTCCTCGGTGGCTGTCTGTTCTCGGGCCGCAATGCCGGGCGGGCAGCGGCGAAAGCCGTTATCTGACCGGCTGGCTGCGGCAGAGACCGCACTCGCCCTCGTTCTGTTCCTCTATCGCGCCACCGCTCTCGACGTAACGCAGGCGGTGGCGGGCCCGCCCACGGTTGGCGCTCACCTGGTACCGGCGAGGCTCGTGGCGCTGCTCCGACTCATCCCTGGTCGCGGCTGTGCGTTCTGTTTTCTCAGGATCAGTCATCATGGGTCTCCTTGATTAACGGGCGCCTCAGTGCGGGCACCGCCATAACCACCAGCAGGGCGAGGGCTGCCCATTCCAGCCAGGTAGGGATCCACTCCTGGATCTGGTTGACCGAGCCCTGGATATCCAGATCGAACCAGTGGATGACGGCGTCGGTCGCAAGGCCCGCCGCCACGGTGCTGGCTACGATCCCCAACAGGTACAGACCCAGGGCGCTGTTGCCCATCTCGCGCTGGAAGATACTGAGTGTCGCCAGGCTTGTTACCGGCCCGGCCAGCATCAGCACCAGGGCGGTACCGGGGGAAAGCCCCTCAAGCATCAGCGCTGCCGCAATGGGGGTGGTGGCGGCCGCGCAGAGATAGAGCGGGATGCCAATCAGTGCCATCAGCAGCATGGGGCCGATGCCACTGCCCAGAACCGCCAGCCCTTCCGGTGGCATCAGCGTGATCAAAAGCCCCGCAACACCCAGGCCGATGGCGATCCAGACACTTATGTCGTCAAGCATCTCTGTGAATGCATAGCGCATTCCATGGCGCAGCCCCGGCGCATTCTCATCCGCGTCCTCGATGACATCGCCGCTCCCCCCGCCGGAGCAGCAGCCCGTGGAACAGCTGGTGGTGCCTGATTCCGTCGCAACGGATGGGCCACCCCGACTCAGCGCCGTCAGCAGCCCAGTGCTCACGGCGGCAACGAAGGCGCCCAGGGCGCGGGCCACCATCATGAAGGGCCCCATAAGCACCAGTGTCAGGGAGAGCGAATCGATGCCGGCACCGGGCGTGCCCACCAGGAATGACGTGGTCGGGCCACGGCCGGCGCCGCCGCGGTAGAGGGCCAGGGCGGTCGGAATGGCACCGCAGGAACACATCGGCAGTGGCACACCCAGGACCGCGCCCCGCATGATGGGGCTCAGACCGCCGCCACTGAGCCACTGGCGGATGCGTGCCCGTGGCACCACCCCACGCACAATGCCGGCCACAATCAG
>JBNJEG010000091.1:0-8340 GCA_051745655.1 Pseudomonadota bacterium | reverse complement strand
AGTGCGATAGCGGCAAGGATCAGGGTCGTGGCCGGCATATTAAGCATGCCCACAAGCGCCGTGGCGATCTCGCCACCCAGCACTCCGCCGGAATCCGGGCCCAGACCGAAGAAGGAATACAGGCCAAACAGGCCGCAGCTCGCAGAGAGGAAAAGCACAAAACCGCCAGCCCGCAGGAAAAACAGCGGCCAGTGGAAATCCGGGTAGGTGCCCCGGTTGCGGTAGAGGGTAATGGCGCACCAGCCGGCCATGAACGGGAACAGCCAGGCGAGCTCACCGAAGAAGGTCATCAGCAGACTGGAGAGCCAGGCACCGCTGCGCCCCGCGTAATTGGTCGCCTCCAGCTCATGACCGATGCTTGCCCAGCCGGGATCCGCCGGATCATGGGAAACCAGCGCCATCACCAGGTACACACACAGGACGATCAGCGCGATCAGCGCACCCTCGCGCCCTCCCTGGGCCAGGAGTTCACGGAAACGGGTCTGGCCGGGGTGCCCCGCCTGCTGCTGCGCCTGTCCGGTTTTGCCTTGTGCCATAGCGTCCACTTGATCCTGTATCCCAAGTTAAACATGTAATGAATTGATTAACCAGTACATGTCCAACCGGAAACCAAACGTTCAGCCGCCGGCAAGCGCCCGGTCCAGATCCTCGATCAGATCCTCGACCGACTCCAGGCCGATGGAAAGCCGCACCAGGTTCTCGGTAATACCGCCGCGCGCCTTGTCCTCGTCGGACAACCGGCCATGGGTTGTGGTAGCGGGGTGCGTGACCGTGCTCTTGGCGTCTCCCAGATTGGCGGTGATCGAGAACAGGTTCAATCGATCGATCAGTTTCCACGCCTGCTCACGCCCCCCCTGAACCCGGAAGGAAACCACGCCGCTGCCCCCGCTCTGCTGGCGCTGCGCCAGTTCATTCTGTGGATGGTCCGGCAGTCCAGCGTAGAGGACTGTTTCGATACCGGGCTTTTCACGCAGCCATTGCGCTACCCGAAGGGCATTCTCCGAATGGGCTTTCATCCGCAGGGACAGGGTCTCCAACCCCTTGAGGAACACCCAGGCGTTGAACGGGCTCATCGTGGGCCCGCCCGACCGGATCACGCCATGGACCTCCTCCATCAACTGATTGCTGCCCACCACAGCACCTCCAACGCAGCGCCCCTGACCATCCAGGTACTTGGTGGCGGAATGGATGACGATATCCGCACCGTGCCGGAAGGGCTGCTGCAGGACCGGCGTGCACAGGCAGTTATCCACCACCAGCAGGGCCTCATTACGGTGTGCAAGCGCGGCCAGGGCTTCCAGGTCCGCAATTTCGCCCAGGGGATTCGAGGGGGTTTCAAGAAACAGCATCCGGGTTTCAGGGCAGATGGCCGCTTCCCATTCAGCCTGGCTGGTCAGATCGACGAAGGTGGTCTCAACCCCGAAACGGGCCATGTACTTCTGCAGAAGGACGGTGGTGGTGCCGAACACACCGCGCGAGCACACGATATGGTCACCCTGCTGAAGCAGGCCCATGAAGGTAGCCAGTATCGCGGACATGCCGGAGGCCGTGCCCACACCGCGCTCACCGCCCTCCATGGCTGCGATCCGGTCCTCGAAGGTGGCAACGGTCGGGTTGGTGAACCGGGAATAGATATTACCCGGCTCATCCCCGGCAAAACGCGCTGCTGCCTGGGCAGCGCTGTTGTACACGAAGCTGGAGGTCGGGTACAGCGCCTCGCTGTGCTCGAGTTCCGGGGTCCGACGCTGACCTGCCCGCACCGCCCGGGTTTCGACCCGGGTACCCGTCAGATCGGCGTGCGGCACCTGCTTGCTGGGATCACTCATGGGTCTACTCGTCGTTATGGATATCGATGACGTCGCTGTCCGCCGTCAGTTCCTTGTTCCGTTGATTCCGATTGGCTTCTGAACGCTCCCGCTCCAGGCGCGTCAGGTATTCCGCCGTCACGTCACCGGTCGGGTAATGACCGTTGAACACCGAGCAGTCGAACTCGCTGATCGCCTCATTACCCTCGCGGGCACAGTCAACCAGGTCGTCCAGATCCTGATAGATCAGCCAGTCCGCACCAATCAACTCCTCCACTTCTTTCTCGGTGCGCCCGTGCGCGATCAGCTCGTTGGCCGCTGGCATATCGATGCCGTACACATTCGGGTAACGCACCGGGGGCGCTGCCGAGGCGAAGTACACCTTCCTGGCGCCGGCATCGCGCACCATCTGCACAATCTCCTGGCAGGTGGTACCACGCACGATGGAATCATCCACCAGCAGCACATTCTTGCCCCGGAACTCCAGTTCAATCGGATTGAGCTTCTGGCGTACGGAGCGCTTGCGCATGGTCTGGCCAGGCATGATGAAGGTGCGCCCGATGTAGCGGTTCTTGATCAGCCCCTCGCGGAACTTGACGCCCAGCTCGTACGCCAGCGGCAGCGCCGAGGTGCGGCTGGTGTCCGGAATGGGGATCACTACATCGATGTCATGATCGGGCATTTCGCGCTTGATCTTGCCCGCAAGCGCCTCCCCCATGCGAAGCCGTGACTTGTACACTGAAATGTTATCGATGATGGAGTCTGGGCGAGCAAAGTACACATGCTCGAAGATGCAGGGGTTGAGCTTGGGCGCTTCGGCGCACTGTTCGGTATAGAGGCTGCCATCCGTTTCGATATAGACCGCCTCCCCCGGAGCGATATCCCGGATCAGCTCGAAGCCCTGGGAAGCCAGAGCCACGCTTTCGGAGGCGATCATGTACTCTTTGCCTTCCGGCGTCTCACGAACACCGAAACAGGCCGGGCGAATCCCATTAGGGTCACGGAACCCGACAATGCCATAGCCGGTGATCATGGCGATGGCCGCGTAGGCACCGCGCGCGCGCCGGTGAACCGTGGCCACCGCATCGAACACGTCTTCGCTGGTAGGGTTCAGCTTGCCCTTCTTCTGCAGCTCATGGGCAAAAACGTTGAGCAGAACCTCGGAATCCGAATTGGTGTTGATGTGGCGCAGGTCCGAGCGGAATACATCGTTCGCCAGTTCTTCGGTGTTGGTGAGGTTGCCGTTGTGCGCCAGAGTGATGCCGTAGGGGCTGTTCACATAGAACGGCTGCGCCTCGGCGGAACTGGACGTGCCGGCGGTCGGGTAACGCACATGACCAATTCCGACGTTGCCCACCAGACGGCGCATGTGTCGGGTGCGGAACACGTCCTTGACCAGACCATTGTCCTTGCGCAGAAAAAAGCGCTCATTCTCGAAGGTTACGATGCCCGCAGCATCCTGCCCCCGGTGCTGGAGAACGGTCAGGGCGTCATAGAGCGACTGGTTGACGTTGGTCGTGCCAACGATGCCAACAATTCCACACATCGGACTGATTTACTCCGCGGTTTCTGGGGATTGGGATCGGTCTTCCTGCATTTCGATCAGGCGTTCCGCGCCTTCCTGCATGGCCTCTCCGGAGGCATCATTGGCCGCGTCTGCGTCCGGCAGCAGCGCATCGATCTCGTCACCGAACACATCACGGGTCCAGGCCTCGACCCGGACCAGCTCCTGAACAGTCACTGACTCCTGCCACCAGGTATCGCCCGTGACCGGCGTCATCCGGAGCAGTGCCAGTGCAACCAGCACCACCATAAGACCTCGCGCCAGACCGAAAAACATGCCGAGGGTCCGGTCCGTGGCACTGAGGCCGGTCGCTTCCACAAGCCGACCCAGCGCGTTGTTTACAACGGCCCCTACTATCAGGGTACCCACGAACAGTATGCCGAAAGCTGCGACAAGGCGGACCGTGGGATTGCTTACCGTGTCCGCCAGCAACGCCTGCATATTGGGATGAAAGGTTCGGGCAATGACGAACGCGCCCACCCAGATCACCAGCGACATCGCTTCCCTGACGAAGCCACGCTTCAGGCTGATCAGGGTCGAAATCGTGACAATGGTAATGATGACCCAGTCGATCCAGATCAGCGCATCCATTCGGAGGCCCCAGTGCTTTCAGGAAGCGAATATTCTAGCAGGAATCGGGAGGCCGCCAAACCGGCGTCAGTCCTCGCCTTCGACCACCATGGCCTCAAGATTGAAGTCGGATTCGAGTTTTTTGCGTGCTTTTTCCGCGTCGTCCTCGGCGCTGAAGGGACCAGCGAACACTCGGGTAAAGCTCTCTCCGTCGTTATCGACCGTCTCGGTATGCGCGTCCATGCCCTGTTCGCGCACCCGATCCCGCAGTCGCACAGCGTTATCCCGGCTGCCGAAACTGCCCAGACGGACAAGGTAGGCCCCTTTGAGCGGGCCGGTTTCTTCCTGATCGACCTCAGGGGTAGGCTCGGGCTTGTCCAGTGTGGTCACGGGTTCCTCTTCGCGTTCGACCTCACCTTCGCTTTCAACCTCGCCTTCGTCAGCCATCGGGATATCCGGTCCCTCGCTATCTTCTGGCACCTCGGGCTCGCGCGGCGCCTCAACTTCAACCGGTTCCATTTCCGGTTCCGGCGGCACTTCCAGGATCCGCTCCCGGCGTTGCTGGTGGGGCTCGTCAAAAAGCATCGGCAGAAAGATCACGGCCAGGCTGACAATGATCAGTGCCCCAATGATCCGCTGTTTGAATCCGTCCAAAATCCCCGTGCCTCAGCTGTCTGTTATTATCCGCGGGAGTGTAACCGCTTTGACGAACCCGGTGCCAGTTACGGCTCCAACACCGCCAGCGCCTCGGAAACCGTCAGAAAAGAACCGAACACCAGGACGCACTCATCGCCCCCGGCCGCGGCACGGGCCGAAGCCAGGGCCTGTTCCACGGAACAGGACACCTGGACGCGGCCTTCCGGGATCACCTGCCCGATCCGCTCTGCCAGCGTTCCCGCCTCCAGTCCTCTGGGCCCGGGCAGTGGCGCCAGATGCCATCCACTGATTGCGCCTGAGAGAGCGCCGGCAACGCCTTCAATATCCTTGTCACCCATAGCCGCGTATACCGCCTGGACACCGTTATGGGGCAGAGTTTCCAGCCGCTGCGCCAGCCAGCGCGCCGCCTGCGGGTTGTGTCCTACGTCCAGGATGACCGGCGGCGTTCCACCGAGCTGCTGGAACCGGCCGGGCAGTCCTCCCCGCCCTGCGAGCCGTGCTATCGCCTGTTCATCTGGTGCAAACCCCAACGCCTCATAAGCGGCCATCGCCGTCTGTTGGGATGCCGACAAGCCGTCACCTGTTTCATCCCCGCCGAAGTCATAGCCGCGGATCCGTAGCGGAATACCCTGGGCCGAGGCCTGGTCTGTTACTGAAGCCGGTGGGTCCGGATCACCGAAAAGTGCGGGCCGCCCGGGCCTCAGTATTCCGGCCTTTTCGTAGCCAATCCGTTCACGATCATTTCCCAGCCACTGGGTATGGTCCAGGTCCACCCCGGTTATGATGGACAGCACCGGCTCTGCCACATTCACGGCGTCGAGGCGTCCGCCAAGGCCCACCTCCAGCAATGGGTAATCAACCCCGGCTTCGCGGAACAGCCAGAATGCGGCCAGAGTGGTGAACTCGAAATAGGTCAGGGGCACACCGCGACGGGCCGATTCCACCGCTGCCATTGCCGCGCAGATCGCAGCGTCGGAAACCTCTTCACCATCGATACGGATGCGTTCATTGAAGCGCCGGATATGGGGCGACGTATAGGCCCCGGTATGGTGGCCGCTGCCCAGAAGGAGCGATTCAAGGGCAAAAAGGGTACTGCCCTTGCCGTTGGTCCCACCAATGATCACAACCCGCCCCGGCAGCCCCTCCGGCAGGAGCCGCCGGTAGACGACCATCACCCGGTCAAGACCCAGCTCCATCTCGCTGGCATGCAGCGATTCCAGATACGTCAGCCACTCCTCCAGGCCGGCGTCACCCTGCGGCATCAGGATCTTCCCCAGGGGCTTCCTCAGCTACATCCTCAACGGGCAGAGCTTCCGGCTCCTCATGGGACGGCTCTTCACGATGCCCAAGTTTGGCCAGCACATGGGCGACACGCTCCCGCATGTCGTGCCGAGACACGATCATGTCCACAGTGCCGTGCTCGAGCAGGAATTCGCTGCGCTGGAATCCCTCGGGGAGCTTTTCACGCACGGTCTGCTCGATCACCCGCGGTCCCGCGAAGCCGATCAGCGCGTAGGGCTCAGCAATGTTGAGGTCCCCCAGCATCCCGAGACTGGCGGAGACACCGCCGAAAACCGGGTCGGTGAGCACGGAAATGAACGGGATGCCCTTTTCACGCATGCGCTGGAGCGCCGCCGCTGTCTTGGCCATCTGCATCAGCGACAGGATGGCCTCCTGCATCCGCGCGCCACCGCTGGCTGAAAAGCATACCAGGGGCACGTTCTCCTCCAGGCAGACGTTGACGGCGCGGACGAACTTCTCGCCCACCACCTGCCCCATGGAACCGCCAAGGAACTGGAATTCAAACGCTACGGCCACCACCGGCACTTCCTGCACGGAGCCAGCCATTGCCACGAGCGCGTCACGCTCGCCCGTACTCTTCTGGGCCTGGCTCAGGCGGTCTTTGTACCGTTTGGTGTCCTTGAACTTGAGGCGGTCAACCGGTTCCAGATCTCCGGCAATCTCCCGGCTGTCCTTGCTGTCGAGAAAAATCTCGAGTCGACGCCTGGCGTTGATCCGGATGTGATGCTCGCACTTGGGGCAGACGTTAAGGTTGCGGTCCAGCTCCGGGCGATAGAGGAACCCGTTGCACTTGGGGCACTTCTTCCAGAGCCCTTCGGGAACCGTGGAGCGCTGCTGCGCGTCCGAGCGGATCATTCCGGGCATGATCTTATCGAGCCAGCTGCTCATGAACTGTCCTCCGGCTCAGGGTGTATCGAGGCTGTCCCGCAGGGGCTTCACCAGCGCCTTGAGTGCCTGGTGCAGTGACTCACCGCCTTCGGGATACCGACTAATGCAATCAACAATAACACTGCCAACAATAATAGCATCCGAAACCCGACCTATGGCGGCCGCTGTTTCCGCGTCACGGATTCCGAAACCAACCCCCACGGGCAGTTCCGTCAGGCTGCGGATGTTGGCAACACGTTCCTCTACCGCTCCGGCATCGATACTGGCGGAACCAGTGACGCCCTTGAGCGAAACGTAGTAGACATAGCCACTGCTGTACTCGCCCATGCGGCGGATGCGTTCATCCGAGGTGGTGGGTGAGATCAGGAAGATCAGGTCCAGTCCCTGCTCACGGAAATACGGCACCACCTCGCCCGCTTCCTCCGGGGGCAGATCCACCATCAGCACGCCATCCACACCGGCATTGGCTGCACTCCGGGCAAACGCGTCATAGCCCATGGCTTCGACCGGATTCAGGTACCCCATCAGCACTACCGGCGTCTCGGTATCCGTCTCCCGGAAGCGGCGCACCACTTCCAGCACGTCCCGGCTGCTGCAGCCATTGGCCAGTGCCCGCTCACAGGCGCGCTGGATAACCGGTCCGTCGGCCATGGGGTCGGAAAACGGCACTCCCAGCTCGAGCAGGTCCGCCCCCGAGGCCACCAGGCTGTGCATGATGCGGAGGGTTTCGTCCTTATTGGGATCACCGGCAGTGATATAGGGAATCAGGGCCTTGCGGCCCTGTTCGCGCAGGCTCGTGAGTCGCTGTTCGATTCGGCTCATGGGTCAGCGCCGCTCCACTTCGATGTTGTCCATACGGGCGACGGTATCGATGTCCTTGTCGCCACGGCCGGAAAGGTTGATGACAATGGACTGGTCCGGCCTCATGGTGGGGGCCAGCTTAATGGCCCAGGCGATCGCATGGGCGGTTTCCAGCGCCGGCATGATGCCCTCTACCGCCGTCAGTCGACGAAAACCGTCCATCGCCTCGTCATCGGTGACAGAGACGTAGTTCACCCGACCGATGTCCTTGAGCCAGGAATGCTCCGGGCCCACGCCGGGATAGTCCAGGCCTGCAGAGACCGAGTGAGTCCCGGAAATCTGACCATGCTCATCCTCCATGAGGTAGGTCCGGTTGCCGTGCAGAACACCCGGCCTGCCGGCGCTGAGCGGGGCCGCATGCTGCCCGGACTCGATGCCGTAACCACCGGCCTCGACACCGTACATCGCCACCGACTCATCCCCCAGGAACGGATGGAACAGCCCGATGGCATTGGAGCCGCCCCCAACACAGGCCACCAGGGCATCCGGCAGCGCGCCGTTTTTCTCCAGGCACTGCTGACGCGTTTCACGACCAATCACCGACTGGAAATCACGCACCAGCATGGGATAGGGGTGAGGCCCCGCCACGGTACCGATAATGTAGAAGGTATCGTCGACATTGGTGACCCAGTCCCTGAGCGCCTCGTTCATGGCGTCCTTGAGCGTCCGGGTACCGCCTTCAACGGCCTCAAC
>JBNJEG010000090.1:0-8404 GCA_051745655.1 Pseudomonadota bacterium | reverse complement strand
TCGGGATCATCCTGGATCCAGTCGACGATGTGGTCCTCGTAGTCTTCGGGGTCCACGATGGGCTCGGGCAGAACGCGGCCCTGGACCGAAACGCCTGCGGTGTGGACCGTGGTATCGGAGCCGGACACCAGTGGGTGCCACCAGGCCAGCCCCCGACCCTCGGCAATCCGGCGATAAGCGCAGCTTTTCGGTAGCCAGTCACTGTTGCGGGCAATGGCGGGGGTGACCTGGAGGCAGTCCGGGACCTCCTTCAGGCGGTTGGGGTAGTCCGAGCACAGGCAGCTGCTGCAGTCCAGGAGCCGGCAGGCAACCTGGGTGGAATAGACGTCGCCGGTGTCCGCGTCTTCCAGCTTGTGGGTACAGCAGCGCCCGCAGCCGTCACAGAGCGACTCCCATTCCGCCGTACTCATTGCCTCCAGCGGCTTGCGTTCCCAGAAGGGAACCGTTTCATCAGTATTGGCCATTCCGGACTCCCCTTGCTTCCCGCGAGGGTACGGCGATCGCCTGGCGCCTTCAAATGCTTGTTCCTCCGGCACGGCTCCCCTATGCTCGAAGCCCACAGGAACTGCTGAACAAGGAGCGCCCCATGCTGGAGTCCGTCCTGCAACGCATCGACAATGGTCTCGAAGGGTCCATTGAGCGCTGGTCCGAACTGCTGCGCATTCCCAGTGTCAGCACGGATCCGGCCTATGAGAGCGCCATGCGCAAGGCAGCGCAGTGGCTTCAGGATGAACTGGCGCCACTGGGGTTCCGCATCGACATTCGCGAGACCGAGGGCCATCCGGTGGTGATTGGCCATCATGAGGGGCCGGGAACCGATGCCACCCATGTGCTCTATTACGGTCACTACGATGTGCAGCCGCCGGAGCCGCTGGCGGAATGGCGCAACGAGCCCTTTGAGCCCACCCTCGAGGACAGCCCCCACGGCCGGAAGATGGTGGCCCGGGGCGCGGTCGACGACAAGGGCCAGCTGATGATGTGGGTGGAAGCCCTGAAAGCCTGGCATGCGGAGCACGGCAGTCTGCCGATACGGGTGACGGTGCTGCTGGAAGGAGAGGAAGAAGTCGGCAGTAAGAACCTCCGGCCGGTGCTGGAGCGCTACCAGGAAGAACTCAAGGCGGATGTGTGCGTGGTCAGTGACACCGGCATGTGGGACGTGGACACCCCGGCCATCACCTACACTCTGCGCGGGCTGCTCTACACCGAGCTGACCTGCCGTGGCCCGGGGCATGATCTGCACTCCGGCTTCTACGGCGGCGCCATCGAGAATCCCATCAATGGCCTGACGAAAGTGCTGGGTGCGCTCCAGGACGGGCAGGGCCGGGTCCAGGTGCCCGGGTTCTATGACGACGTGGTGGAACCCTCCGAAGAGGAGCTGGCGGCCTGGAAGGCCCTGAACATGGACGACGCCGGTTTCCTTGCCTCTGCTGGCGTGACCACACCCGGTGGTGGCGAGGCGGACCGCAGCCTTCTGGAGCGTGTCTGGTCCCGACCGAGCTGTGACATCAACGGCATCATCGGCGGCTTCACCGGCAACGGCGCCAAGACGGTCATCCCCCGGGAAGCCAGTGCCAAGGTCAGCTTCCGGCTGGTGCCGGACCAGGACCCGGATCGCATCATCGAGGGCCTGCACCGCTTCATCGATGACCACACTCCGGCGGGCTGTTCCGTTGAAATGACGGTGCATTCGGCGGCCCCGGCCATCCGAATCCCCACGGAATCCCGATATCTGAAGGCGGCGCTGAGTGCGTTGGATCAGGTCTATGACCACCAGCCGGTGCTGCTGGGCAGTGGCGGCTCCATTCCCATTGCCGCCTGGGCGCGGGACATCCTCGGCATCGACACGCTTCTGATGGGCTTCAGCCTGGAAGACGACGGCATGCACAGCCCCAATGAGAAATTTGAGGTGACCTGTTTCCATCGCGGCATGCGGGCTCACGCGGCGTTGCTGGAGCAGCTCCGTTAGTCTGCGGCAGGCATGGTTACGTACCCCTGACTATACTGCATGTCCGGGAGTCATCAGCTCAGGAGTAGCCATGGGAAGGGGGTCGTCGCACAACGGGATTCGGCCAAAGGGCAGGCTCTGGCCCCTGCTCGTGGTCGTGTTCATGCTGGCGGCCTCTACGGCGGGGGCCGTTACTGTCGTGCCGCAGACGGCGAGCCAGAACCCTACCGATGCCATTGAATACTGGACTGAGCCTGATGGGGCCGTGACCGATATTGGCTCGATCCTGTCCGGGAAAACCCGTCCTGAGTGGACGCCGGTGGAAGGGGATGTCGTCAACTTTGGCTACACCCGGGAGGCATTCTGGTATCGCCTGCGCCTGGATAATGAGCGTGAGCGCTCCCTGGAGCGGCTCCTGGAAATCAACTACCCCCTCCTCGATCACATCGAGTTCTACCATGTCCGTGACGGCGAGCTTGTCGACAGTTACCGGACTGGTGACCAGTACCCGCTCGAATCCCGTGCCATGCAGCACCGGACCTTTGTGTTCCCGGTGTCGCTCGAACCGGAATCCAGCAGCCATGTCTATCTGAGGGTGACGACCTCCGGCTCCCACCAGGTGCCGCTGACCCTCTGGCAGCCGGAGGCCTTCTACGAAGTGAATGAGGCCGACATGGTCGGCCGCAGCATGTTCTACGGCATGCTGCTGATCATCGTGGTCTTCAACATCTTTCTGTTCGCGGTGCTGCGGGAACGCAGCTACCTCTATTACGTCCTGACCAATGCCACACTGCTGGTACTGATGGCCAGCCTGCATGGTATGGCCTTCCAGTTCCTCTATCCGGAGCAGCCGGAGCTCAACGAACGGGTGACCCTGGTGGCATCCGCCATGATTGCGCTGTTCTTCAGCCTGTTTGCCCGCACCTTCCTTAACATTACCCGGGAAATGCGCTTCCGGCGCCTGGTGTTCCAATCCCTGACCGCGGTGACCGGCCTGAACACCGCGGCCGCCTTTTTCCTGAACTACGACCTCTCCACACGGCTGTCGGTGGTGCTCGCCGGGGTCGTCAGTCTGGTGATGTTCGTGGTCGGGCTGGTGATGGTGATTCAGGGGCACCGCGCGGCGCGGTACTTCATGGGGGCCTGGGTCATGCTGCTGTTGGGCTCCATGGGCTGGATCCTGCTGGTGGCCGGCATTGCGCCCGTCAATTTCTTCACCCGGTACGGGGTGGAACTGGGAGCCGTTTCCCAGGCCCTGGTCCTGACCTTCGCTCTGGGGCAGCGCTTCAATGATGAGCAGCGGGCGCGGCTGAAGGCCATGAAGGAGCGCGAGAGCATGGAGCAGGACCTGCTCGACCAGGCCCGGCATCATGTCCTGACCGGCCTGCCGGGGCGCAACCTTCTGGAGATGGTCCTGGGGCAGTGCATCGAGCGGGTGGACCGGAGCGGGGACAGCAGCCTGGCGCTGGTGCTGATCCATTTCCGGGGCTTTGATGACATCAACAAGACGCTGGGGCACGAGAACGCGGACCAACTGCTCTACCAGCTGGCCTGGCGGATGAACGACGTGGTCCTGGGCCTGCCGGACTCCGTGGTCATGGAGGAGACGGCCAGCGGGCCCTGCACCGTGGCCCATGTGGAGGGCATCACCTTCGCCTGCGCCTTCCATCCCAGGCAGACCGATGCCATGCCGGATCAGATGACGGCGTTGGTCGATGCCCTGCGGGAACCGGTGGATTTCCGCGGGCTGAGCCTGGATATGCGCATGGTCGGCGGCTGTTCCTTCTACCCGCAGGACAGCGGCGATATCACGACGCTGCTCCGTCATGCCTTCATCGCCTTCGATCAGGCGGAAAGTGGCGTCAATCATGTGGCCGTCTACACCGAGGCCATCAATCCGTACAGCGAACGCCGCCTGACCCTGATGACGGAGCTGCGGCGTGCCATCAACGAAGACGACCTGACGCTGCACTTCCAGCCCCAGGTGCGGTTGAGCTCGGGGGAGGTCTGCGGGTTCGAGGTGCTGTTACGCTGGAATCACCCCGAGTATGGCTTCATACCGCCCGACGAGTTCATTCCCATGGCCGAGCAGACGGGCCTGATCCGGCCCCTGACACGCTGGGTACTGGATCGTGCCCTGCTGTTCGGCGCCTCAATGGACGCCGCTGGCCACCCGGTGCGGATCGCGGTCAACATTTCGGCCCTGAACCTGGAGGAGCCGGCGTTTGCGGAGCAGGTGCTGGAGCTTCTCGAGCGGCATGGCCTTCCCACCGGGCGACTCATCCTTGAGGTGACCGAGACAGCGACCATGATCAACCCGATAACGGCGCTGATGGCCCTTCGGGGGCTCTATGACGCGGGTATCCGCCTGGCTATAGACGATTTCGGAACCGGTTACTCGTCGCTGTCCTACATCCGGAAACTGCCGGTGCACGAGATCAAGATCGACCGTTCCTTTGTGATGGAAATGGACGGCAACCGTGAGGATGCGACCATCGTGCGCACGACCATCAACATGTGTCATGATCTCGGCTTCGAAGTGGTCGCCGAAGGCGTGGAGAGCGATGACACCTCGCAGCTGCTGCGCACCATGCAGTGTGACATCATGCAGGGCTATCACCTCAGCAGGCCCATGCCCGAAGAGGAGGTGGCCGGCTGGATTGAGACCTGGTACCGGGCCAGTGGCTCGGAAGGCTGACGCGGAATGGCGCTGACCGAGACAGTCCCCGTTGGCTGCCCGTGCTGCGGGGAAGTGATCGATGTGCTGGTGGACTGCTCCCTGGGCGATCAGACCTATGTGGAAGACTGTTTTGTCTGCTGTCAGCCTTTGGTGATGACCGTTTCGGTGGACCCCGAAACCGGCCAGCCGGCAGTGGACGCCGCCCCTGAAAACGCCTGAACCGAGGAGAGCCCATGCTCGCACCCGCCACCGCCTTCTATGCCGTCGTCTTTGTGGTCCTCAAGCTGCTTCTGGTCTGGCGGGTCGTGGCCCTGCGCCAGCGGTTGGGTGTGGGCGTCGGTGACGGCGGTCATCATGAGCTGAACGTGGCCTCGCGCATCCATGGCAACTACATCGAGGCCATGCCGCTGATGCTGGTGCTGATGTTCATCGCTGAAATGAACGGCGTGGCCTATGCCGCGCTGCACACCGTTGGTGGTCTGTTCCTGGTCAGCCGGGTAGGCCACGCCTGGGGTATGCATGAGGGCCAGGGTCGCTGGCATCCGGCCCGCGCGGCAGGCGTCCTGGGCACCTGGCTGGCCCTTCTCGGAGCCTGCGGCCTGCTGGTGTACAACGTACTGACCATCCGTTACTGATTTGACCGCCGGTAACCGATCTCGGGCCAAACCTACAGTTCTCTGTTCATTTCCAGTACAATCCGCCCCCGATCCGGGCCGCTTCAATACCCGCTCTCTGGTATAATCGGCCCGTCGAATAACCCTACCTAGGGAGGATGCCATGTCGCCTGTCGATAGTTTCAAGACCGCCCAGACCCTCGAGTCTGGCGGCAAACAGTACCGGTACTACAGTCTGCCGGAAGCCGAAAAACACCTCGGTGACCTGCAGCAGCTGCCGGTCTCTCTCAAGGTTCTGCTCGAGAACATGCTCCGTCACGAAGACAACGAGACCGTGACGAAGGATGACGTCGAAGCCATTGCCGGCTGGCTGAAGAACCGCTCTTCCAGCCGCGAGATCCAGTACCGCCCGGCGCGTGTGCTGATGCAGGACTTCACCGGCGTGCCCGGTGTCGTGGACCTTGCCGCCATGCGTGACGCGGTCAAGAAGGCCGGTGACGATCCCGAGAAGATCAACCCGCTGTCGCCGGTGGACCTGGTCATCGACCACTCCGTAATGGTCGATCAGTACGCCACCTCCGACGCCTTCCGCGCCAACGTCGATATCGAGATGACGCGTAACCGCGAGCGTTACGAGTTCCTGCGCTGGGGCCAGGAAGCGTTTGATAACTTCCGCGTGGTTCCGCCGGGTACCGGCATCTGCCACCAGGTCAACCTCGAGTACCTGGGCAAGGTCGCCTGGACCAAGGAGCAGGACGGCGAGACCCAGGTCTACCCGGACACCCTGGTCGGCACCGACTCCCACACCACCATGATCAACGCCCTGGGCATCCTGGGTTGGGGTGTTGGCGGCATCGAGGCGGAAGCCGTGATGCTGGGCCAGCCCATCTCCATGCTGATCCCGGAAGTGGTCGGGTTCCGTCTGACCGGTTCCATGAAGGAAGGCGTAACCGCCACCGACCTGGTACTGACCGTTACCCAGATGCTGCGTGAGAAGGGCGTGGTCGGCAAGTTCGTCGAATTCTACGGCCCCGGCCTCGACAACCTGCCGCTGGCCGACCGTGCCACTATCTCCAACATGGCACCGGAATACGGCGCGACCTGTGGTTTCTTCCCGGTCGACAACGAGACCCTGAACTACCTCAAGCTCTCCGGCCGCAGCGACGAGCAGATCAAGCTGGTCGAGGACTACAGCAAGGCCCAGGGCATGTGGCGCGACTCCAGCAAGCCCGAGCCGCAGTTTACCGATGCGCTCGAGCTGGACCTGGGCGATGTGAAGGCATCCCTGGCCGGTCCCAAGCGCCCGCAGGACCGTGTGGACCTGCCGGCGATGAAGAGCACCTTCGAGAAGCTGCTGGATGACGCCGGTGTCCAGGACAAGGGCAAGCGCGTGCCGGTCAAGGGTCAGGACTACGACCTCGGCCACGGCGACGTGGTGATCGCCGCGATCACCTCCTGCACCAACACCTCCAACCCGAGCGTGCTGATGGCTGCCGGCCTGGTGGCCAAGAAAGCGCGCGAGAAGGGCCTGGACCGCAAGCCCTGGGTCAAGTCCTCGCTGGCGCCCGGCTCCAAGGTTGTCACCGACTACCTGGATACCGCCGGTCTCAGCAAGGAACTTGATGGGCTCGGCTTCAACCTGGTCGGCTACGGCTGCACCACCTGCATCGGCAACTCCGGTCCGCTGATGGACGAGATTGGCGATGCCATCAACGAAGGCGGCCTGCAGGTCTCCTCCGTGCTCTCCGGTAACCGGAACTTCGAGGGCCGGGTTCACCCGGATGTGAAGGCCAACTGGCTGGCGTCACCGCCCCTGGTTGTGGCCTTCGCCCTGGCCGGCACCACGCGGATCGACATGGAAAATGAGCCGCTGGGCAATGATCAGAGCGGTAACCCGGTCTACCTGAAGGACATCTGGCCCTCCAACGCGGAGATCGCCCAGGAAGTGTCCAAGGTGGACGACGCCATGTTCCGCAAGGAATACGCCGACGTCTTCAAGGGCGACGAAGTCTGGCAGGGCATTCCGTTCAGCAAGGACGAGACGTACAAGTGGGACGACGAGTCCACGTACGTGAAGAACCCGCCGTTCTTCGAGGGCATCGAGAAGCCGCTGCAGCCGCCGAAGGACATCGAGGGTGCGAACATCCTGGCGCTGTTCGGTGACTCCATCACCACGGACCACATCAGCCCGGCCGGCTCCATCAAGCCGGATTCCCCGGCAGGTAAGTACCTGCAGGAGAAGGGCGTGCATCCCAAGAACTTCAACAGCTACGGTTCGCGCCGTGGTAACCACGAAGTGATGATGCGCGGCACCTTCGCCAACGTCCGCATCAAGAACCAGATGCTGGACGATGTGGAAGGCGGCTTCACCAAGTTCGTGCCCACCGGCGAGCAGATGGCCATGTACGACGCGGCCATGGAGTACCAGAAGCAGGGTACGCCGCTGGTTGTGATCGCGGGCAAGGAATACGGCACCGGTTCCTCCCGTGACTGGGCCGCCAAGGGCACCCGCCTGCTGGGCGTGGAAGCCGTGGTTGCCGAGAGCTACGAGCGGATCCACCGTTCCAATCTGGTTGGCATGGGCGTCCTGCCGCTGCAGTTCAAGGAAGGCGAGAACCGCCAGACGCTGGGTCTGACCGGCGAAGAGAAGATCAGCATCAAGGGCCTGGATGAGAATCTGGAGCCGCGCCAGGTGCTGAAGCTCGTCGCTGAGCGCCCGGACGGCAGCACCACCGAGACGGAGGTGATCTGCCGTGTGGATACCGTCAACGAGATGAACTACTACCGCAGTGGCGGCATCCTGCACTACGTGCTGCGCAACATGATCGCCAAGTGATTGATGGCGGTTGATGGGTTAGCCTCTTCGGGAGGCTGATCCGCGGAAAACGGGTGGCTTTCGGGCCACCCGTTTTTGTTTGTCTCCAGACTGATAATCTTCTGGAGGAAGTCCGGAGGGGAGCTCCGTAAGGGAAACGCTGTAAATACTTTTAAGCTGCGCAATCCTGCTCCGCTTAAAAGTCCTGGGTTTACATCCTTGTAAACCCGTTTGCGCTTAATCGCGCAAACCCCTGTACGCTGCTCTTCCGCCATCCATGGCTCCAGAGCTTCCCTTACGGAGCTCCCCTCCGAACTTCTTTCAACGCCTCGATAACGCCACAAGGAAAT
>JBNJEG010000089.1:0-8481 GCA_051745655.1 Pseudomonadota bacterium | reverse complement strand
GAAGATGACAAGATCCCGGGGCAGGGCCCGGTCACGGAAGGAGGAAATGATCGCGGACAGCAGTGCCAGATCGGCGGTGGTTTCCGCCACCTTGACGCCGCCGACCACATTCACGAACACGTCCTGATCACCGCAGTGCACTCCGCCATGGCGGTGCAGGACGGCCAGCAGCATGGCCAACCGGTTCTGGTCCAGCCCCACCGCCACCCGGCGGGGGTAGCCACCCTGACTGTCGTCCACGAGAGCCTGGATCTCAACCAGTAGCGGGCGCGTACCCTCCCAAACCACCATCACCACACTGCCCGGCGCCGCCTCCGACCCCCGGTTCAGGAAAATGGCGCTGGGGTTGCGCACCTCGCGCAGGCCCTGTTCCAGCATGGCGAAAACACCCAGTTCGTTCACAGCACCGAAGCGGTTCTTGATGCCACGCAGGGTGCGGTAACGGCTGTCACTGTCGCCCTCCAGCATCAGGGAGGCATCGATCATGTGTTCCAGGACCTTGGGGCCCGCCAGCCCACCGTCCTTGGTCACATGGCCCACCAGGAAGAGCACCACGCCGCTCTGCTTGGCGAAGCGGGTCAGCGTGGCGGCGCTCTCGCGCACCTGGGAGACGGAGCCGGGGGCGGACTCCACGTCCGCCACATGCATCACCTGGATGCTGTCGACCACCATGATCGTCGGCTTTTCCTCGCCGGCAACCTCCAGCATACGCTCCACGCCCGTCTCCGAGAGCATACGCACGCCGCTGGCGGTCAGCTCCAGGCGTTTGGCGCGCAGCGCCACTTGCTGCAGGGATTCCTCGCCGGTCACATAGAGCACGGACTGGGAGCGGGCCAGCTCACACAGCACCTGCAGCAGGAGTGTGCTCTTGCCGGCACCGGGATGGCCGCCGAGAAGGACGGCGGAACCAGCTACGAGCCCGCCACCGAGCACGCGATCGAACTCGGTGATACCGGTGGGGATGCGGGGTTCCTCGGTGAGATCGATGTCGTCCAGGGACTGGATAGCAGCACGCTGGCCGGCATAGCCGGCGAACCGGCTCTCACGGGCCTCGCCCGCCGTGTCGCCACCCAGGCGCACTTCCGAGAGGGTGTTCCAGGCGCCACAGGCGCCGCACTGGCCCTGCCACTTACTGTATTCGGCGCCGCAGTCGCCGCAGACGTAGGCAATGCGGGCCTTGCTGCGCTTGCTCATCCCCTGCTGTCCCTGATTGATTCAGCGTGCGCTGAACTCATGAACAGCATCGACCATGACCTTCGCCTTGTCGGGGTTCACGTCCAGGTGCACGCCGTGCCCAAGGTTGAAGACATGGCCGGAGCCGGTGCCGTATTCACCCAGGATCCGCTCCACTTCGCTGCGGATCACACTATCCGGGGCGTACAGCGTGGAGGGATCCAGGTTGCCCTGCAGGGCCACACGCTCGCCCACACGCCGGCGGGCCTCGCCGATGTGGGTAGTCCAGTCCAGCCCCAGGCAGTCCGCACCGCAGCCGGCCATGGTTTCGAGCCACTGGCCACCATTCTTGGTAAAGACAATCACGGGCACCTGTCGGCCATCGTTCTCGCGGATCAGGCCATCGATGATGCGCTGCATGTAATCCAGGGAGAAGGCCCGGTACGCCTGGGGGCTGAGTGCCCCGCCCCAGGTGTCAAAGATCTGCACCACCTGGGCGCCGGCCCGGATCTGGGCGTTAAGGTAATCGATCACCGCATCCGCCAGCTTGCTCAGCAGTCCATGGAGGACCTCCGGGCTTTCCATCATCAGCCGCTTGATGCCGCGGAAATCCTTGCTCGAACCGCCCTCCACCATGTAGGTGGCGAGTGTCCAGGGGCTGCCGGCAAAGCCGATCAGGGGAACACGGCCGTTGAGTTCGCTGCGTATGGTAGAGACCGCGTTCATCACGTAACCCAGGTCCCGTTCGGCATCCAGTTCCGGCAAGGCCGCCACATCCTCGGCAGTGGTCACAGTCTTCTGGAAACGCGGGCCTTCCCCGGTTACGAAGTGCAGGCCAAGGTCCATGGCATCCGGAATGGTCAGGATGTCGGAGAAGAGAATGGCCGCGTCCAGATCAAAGCGTTCCAGCGGCTGGAGGGTGACCTCACAGGCCAGGCTGTTGTCCTGGCACAGGGCCATGAAACTGCCCGCCTGTTCCCGCACGCGGCGGTATTCAGGCAGGTAACGCCCGGCCTGGCGCATCATCCAGACCGGGGTGGCATCCACAGGCTCGCCGGCGATGGCGCGTAACAGCCTGTCGTTGTGGAGTGGGGTCATTAAATATCCAGATAGTCCATGATGCCGTCGGCGGCCTTGCGCCCCTCGGCCACGGCCGTGACGACCAGGTCCGAGCCACGCACCATGTCGCCGCCGGCAAAGATTTTGGGGTTTGATGTCTGGTACGGGTACTGGCTTGTTTCCGGTGCCATCACCCGGCCACCATCGTCGGTATCCACGGCATGCTCATCAAACCAGTCGGAAGGGCTGGGCCGGAAACCGAAGGCCACCAGGACAGCGTCCGCAGGAATCACTTCCTCGCTACCGGGTACAGCTTCAGGCCGGCGGCGGCCGTTCTCGTCCGGGTCACCCAGCTGGGTCTGTACCACCTTCACACCCTCCACCCGGTCTTCACCAATGATGGCGATGGGCTGACGGTTGAACATGAACTGCACGCCTTCTTCCTTGGCGTTGTAGACTTCTTTGCGCGAGCCCGGCATGTTCGCCTCGTCGCGCCGATACGCACAGGTTACGCTCGCCGCCTGTTGACGGATCGCCGTGCGGTTGCAGTCCATGGCAGTATCGCCGCCACCGAGCACGACCACGCGCTGCCCCTTCATGTTGATGAAGCGATCATCCTCGCTGTCGAAGCCAAGCCGGCGGTTCACGTTGGAGACCAGATACGGCAGGGCTTCATAGACGCCCGGTAGTTCCTCACCCGGGAAGCCCCCCTTCATGTAGGTGTAGGTGCCCATCCCCATGAAGACGGCATCGTGCTCTTCCATCAGGTCCTCAATGGCCACATCAGTGCCCACGTCCACACCCAGACGGAACTCAATGCCCATGCCTTCGAAGACTTCCCGGCGCGTGCGCATCACGTGCTTTTCCAGCTTGAACTCCGGAATACCGAAGGTCAGGAGACCCCCGATCTCGGGGTAACGGTCATAGACCACCGGCTTCACGCCATTGCGGGCCAACACGTCCGCACAGGACAGCCCTGCGGGACCGGCTCCGATCACGGCCACGCGATAGTCCGTCCACTCGACCTTCGACAGGTCCGGGCGCCAGCCAAGTGCAAAGGCGGTGTCCGTGATGTATTTCTCCACGGACCCGATGGTTACGGCACCAAAACCATCGTTCAGGGTACAGGCCCCCTCGCAGAGCCGGTCCTGGGGGCAGACCCGGCCGCAGATCTCGGGCAGCGAGTTGGTCTGGTGGCACAGCTCGGCCGCCTTGAGGATGTTGCCCTCAGAAACCAGCTGCAGCCAGTTCGGGATGTAGTTGTGAACCGGGCACTTCCACTCACAGTAAGGGTTGCCGCAGTGCAGGCAGCGATGGGCCTGGGAACCAGCCTCCTGCTTACGGAACGGCTTGTAGATCTCGCCGAATTCCTGGCGGCGGGTGGTCACCGCCACCTTCTCCGGGTCGCAGCGCCCCACCTCGATGAACTGGAAGTTGTTGTTCAGTCGTTCAGCCATGAATCGTCCTCAACTCAGAATTCCTGAAAACCGGTTACGTGCCCGCCGTCACTCGGGGCGGGCACGGGTGCTTTCGAGCAGGCCCTTGAGACTGGCGGCCTTGGGCTTCACCAGCCAGAAGGCGCCGATGTACTCGTCCAGGTTTTCAAGGATATGCTGGCCCCAGGCACTTCCCGTGGCCTCAACATGCTCGCGGATCACGCCACGCAGGTGATTCCGGTACGGCTCCATGTGTTCGCTGGAGATGCGGTGGATCTCCACCAGCTCGTGGTTGTACTTATCCACGAAGGTCCGACTCTCGTCGAGCACATACGCGAAGCCACCTGTCATGCCGGCACCGAAGTTCTGGCCGGTTTCGCCCAGGATCGTAACCAGTCCACCGGTCATATACTCGCAGCAGTGGTCACCAGCGCCCTCGACCACCGCATGGGTGCCGGAATTGCGGACACCGAAGCGCTCGCCGGCCATGCCGGCCGCAAACAGCCTGCCACCGGTAGCCCCATAGAGGCAGGTATTGCCGATGATGGCGGTCTTCTGGGTCTCAAAACGGCTGGCGGCCGGGGGCCGGATGCGGATACTGCCGCCGGTCATGCCCTTGCCCACGTAGTCGTTGGCGTCTCCTTCCAGGTTCAGGTGCAGACCGCCCGGATTCCAGACCCCGAAACTCTGGCCGGCCGAGCCGGTCAGGTTGACGGTGATGGGCGCGTCCGTCATGCCCTGGCTGCCATGCACCGCTGCGATCTCCCCCGCCACACGCGCGGCGATGGAACGGTCGCAGTTGGTGATGCTGTACTCAAAGGTACCGCCCTGCTTCTCCTGGATCGCCGGCAGCATGTCGGCCACCATCCGCTCCGCCATTTCACCCGGGTCGAAGGGGGTGTTCTTTTCGACCATGCAGTGCTGGGGCTTGTCCGCCGGGATCTGGCTGTTGTCCAGGATCCGCGTCAGGTCCAGGTTGCGCTGGCGCGGGGTCTCGCCGGGCAGCAGCTCCAGCAGGTCCGTGCGGCCAACCAGCTCATCCATAGTGCGCACGCCCAGCATGGCCATCCATTCACGGGTCTCCTGGGCAATAAACCGGAACAGGTTCATGACCATGTCCACCGTGCCCTGGAAATGCTCGGAGCGCAGGCGCTCGTTCTGGGTCGCAACGCCTGTGGCGCAGTTGTTCAGGTGGCAGATCCGCAGGTACTTACAGCCCACCGCCACCATGGGCAGCGTACCGAAACCAAAGCTCTCGGCGCCCAGGATGGCGCCCTTGACCACGTCCAGGCCGGTCTTGAGGCCGCCGTCGGTCTGCAGTCGCACCTTGTCGCGCAGATCGTTCGCGCGAAGGGCCTGCTGGGCCTCGCTCAGCCCCAGCTCCCAGGGCGAGCCGGCGTAATGGATGGAGGTCAGCGGGCTGGCGGCAGTGCCACCGTCGTATCCGGCGATGGTAATCAGGTCCGCGTAGGCCTTGGCAACACCTGCTGCCACGGTCCCCACACCGGGCTCGGAGACCAGCTTAACCGAGACCAGCGCCTTCGGATTGACCTGCTTGAGGTCAAAGATCAGCTGCGCCAGGTCCTCGATGGAGTAGATGTCGTGATGCGGCGGCGGCGAGATCAGGGTTACGCCGGGCACCGAGAACCGGAGCCGGGCGATCAGCTCGTTGACCTTGCCGCCGGGCAATTGGCCGCCTTCGCCGGGCTTGGCCCCCTGGGCGACCTTGATCTGCATCACGTCCGCCTCGCGCAGGTACTCGGCGGTCACGCCGAAGCGGCCGGAGGCCACCTGTTTGATCTTGGAGCGTTTCTCGGTGCCGTAGCGGGCCGGGTCTTCCCCGCCCTCACCGGAGTTGGAACGCCCGCCCAGACGGTTCATCGCCACGGCGAGTGCCTCATGCGCCTCCGGTGAGAGCGCCCCCAGGGACATAGCAGCCGTGTCGAAGCGGGTATAGAGGTTGTCCGCCGGCTCCACCTCGTCGAGCGGCACCGACTGGATGTCCTTGCGGAACACCATCAGGTCACGCAGCGTCGCCACCGGCCGGTGATTCACCAGCCCGGCGTACTCCTGGTAACGCCCGTAATCGCCGGTGGTTACCGCCTCCTGGATGGTGCGGATCACATCCGGGTTGTAGGCATGGTATTCCTGACCGTGCATGTACTTGAGGAAGCCGCCGGGCGGGATCGGCTTACGCGGTTTCCACGCCAGGTCCGCCAGAACCTCCTGATCCTGCTGAAAGTCGTAGAAGGTAGCGCCCTGAATGCGACTGGTCACGCCGGCAAAGCACAGGTCCACCACCTCATCGGACAGCCCCACGGCCTCGAACAGTTGCGCGCCCCGGTAAGAAACGATGGTGGAGATCCCCATCTTGGAGAGGATCTTCATCAGGCCCTTGTTGATGCCCCGCCGATAGTTGTTCTTGGCATCGATGGGATCCATCATCAGCTCGCCGCTGGTGACCAGGTCGTTAAGCACCTGGTAGGCCAGATACGGGTAGACGGCGGTGGCGCCAAAACCGAACAGCACGGCAAAGTGATGGGAATCACGGGCCCAGCCGGTCTCGATGATCAGATTGGCATCACTGCGCAGGCCCTGGGCCACCAGGTGGTGGTGCACGGCGCCCGTGGCCATCATGGCATTGATCGGCAGCTCGCCCTTCTGGAGCCCCTTGTCGCTGAGAATCAGCAGTACCTGGCCATTGCGCACCGCCTCGGCGGCCTCCGCACGAACAGCCTCCAGTGCTTTTTTCAGCCCCAGCTCCGGGCGATAGCTCAGGCGAATGCGTGCCACCTCGAACCCGTGCCGGTCATTTTCCTCGAGCCGGGCGAATTTCGCGGGTGACAGCACGGGTGTAGACAGGATAATCCGGTTGGCGTGTTCCGGCGTCTCCTCAAACACATTGCGCTCGGCGCCAATGCAGGTCTCGAGGGACATTACGATGGACTCGCGCAGCGGGTCGATCGCCGGGTTGGTCACCTGGGCGAACTGTTGCCGGAAATAGTCCGCGATGTGGCGTACGCGGCTGGAAAGTACGGCCATCGGCGTGTCATCCCCCATGGACCCCACGGCCTCCTGGCCGCTCTCACCGAGCGGGCGCAGCACCTGGTCCCGCTCCTCGTAGGAGACCATGAACATCTTCTGGTAGGTCTTGAGTTCATCATCCTCCATCAGCTCGAAGGACTGGCCGCTCTCACTGAGCAGGGTGGACTCAACCCTGAGGGCATTCTCCCGCAACCACTGCTTGTAGGGGCGCGCACTCTTGAGGCGCTCGTTGACGTCTTCGGTCTTGAGCAGTTCCCCGGCCCGGGTATCAATCGCAAGCAACTGGCCCGGCCCGATACGGCCCTTGGCCACCACGGAGGCCGGATCGTAGTTCCAGACCCCGATCTCCGACGCCACCGTGATCAGGCCATCGTCCGTTTCCACCCAGCGCGAGGGCCGCAGCCCATTGCGGTCCAGCATACAGACCGCATAGCGGCCATCCGCCATGACCATGCCGGCCGGACCGTCCCAGGGCTCCATGTGCATGGAGTTGTATTCGTAGAAGGCGCGCAGGCCGGCGTCCATGCTGTCGACGTTCTGCCAGGCCGGCGGCACCATCATGCGCAGGGCCCGGAAAATATCCATGCCCCCCGCCAGAAGCAGCTCCAGCATGTTGTCCATGGCGGAAGAGTCGGAGCCCGTGCGATTGACCAGCGGCTGGAGCTCCTCCAGGTCCGGCAGGTTGGGGCTGCTGAACTTGGAACCACGGGCCAGGGCCCAGTTACGGTTCCCCTCGATGGTGTTGATCTCGCCGTTATGCGCCAGCAGGCGGAACGGCTGGGCCAGGGGCCACTTGGGCGCGGTGTTGGTGGAGAAACGCTGATGGAAGACGCAGACGGCGGTCGCCATGTCAGGGTCGCCCAGATCCGGGTAGAAGGTCGGCAGGTCCACCGGCATCATCAGCCCCTTATAGGACAGGGTCCGGTTGGACAGGCTGCAGACGTAGAATTCCGGGTCGTCTTCCAGATCAATCTCCGCGCGCCGGCGACCGACGAAGAGCGCAACACCAAAGCGCTCCTGGTCCACGGAGCCCGGCGTCACGAAGATCTGTTCGATCGCGGGCAGTTCGTCCAGCGCCATCTGCCCCAGGCAATCAGTATTCGTTGGCACGGTCCGCCAGCCGGCGACAGCCAGACCTTCACCGGCGAGGCGTTCCTCGAGAACGGCCCGAGCCCGGGCAGCACGTTCCGGGTCGCGGCTTAGAAAGATCTGGCCGACCCCATAATCAGGGCCCAGTTCGACCCCCAGATCCTGTTTCGCCACCTTGCGCAGAAAGGCATCCGGGCGGTTCAGCAGCAAACCGCAACCGTCGCCCGTCTTGCCGTCGGCGGCAATGCCGCCACGGTGGGTCATGCAGGTCAGTGCGTCGATGGCCGTATTCAGGAGCCTGTGGCTGGCCTCGCCCTGCTTGTGGGCGATCAGGCCAAACCCGCAGTTATCCCTGTATTCACCGGGCTGGTACAAACCTGTCATCATAGTGGTCTCTCTTGGAGATTCTTCTAATACAAAGACTTAAACAATACCCTCGGGCATCTTTAAGTCCTCGGTTTTTACAAAAGGGCTGCGTAGTCTACACGCGCGCGAAAATCCCCTCAAATCACTGAGTCCTGAAAAAGATAGTAAGGCAGGTTTTTATAGCTTTTTAGCCTAAAGGTCTTCGTAGGCCCGAGGCCACGGACTCAACGCCCGAACACGCTCCGGCAGGGACTCAACAGCCGCTCGGGCCGCATCCCGATCCGGGTAGGTCCCGTGCACCACGATGAACCAT
>JBNJEG010000088.1:0-8611 GCA_051745655.1 Pseudomonadota bacterium | reverse complement strand
AACCATTCCGGAGCAAATGCGTGTGACCAAGTGGCGTTAACCCGGAAACAGGCGCCATCATCGCCAAAATAGTCTGAGGAATAACTCATGGGGCTGCTCTGGTCGGGGTTCCCGGCGGCTCGATTTTCCGGGGGCAACGGGACGCGACAGGCATATTACGTTAGCATATACCCTTACCTGGTGCAGATGGGCTATGGTGCAGCGTCTGCCGGCGGTATTCTAGCAAGCAACAATCAGGCGACTCCAATCCGGACCAGTCCAACTTAATCCATGCTGAGCGATACATCCGGGGCATCCATCAATTCCATCTGCATCCTCCGCCTTTCCGCGATCGGCGATGTTACCCATGTCCTGCCAGTTGTCCACAGTCTTCAGAAACAGCTTCCTGGCGTACGCATCACCTGGGTGATTGGTAAGACGGAAGCGCGCCTGCTGGATGGTCTGCCCGGCGTGGAGTTCGTGGTATTCGACAAGAGCGCCGGCCTGCGCGGTTACCTGGAACTCTGGCGAAAGCTGCGGCGCCGGCAGTTCGATGTACTGCTTCACATGCAGGTGGCGCTGCGCGCGAATCTGGCGGCCATGCTGGTCCCGGCCCGTACCCGGATTGGCTATGACCGGGAACGCAGCAAGGATCTCCACGGCCTTTTCATTAACCAGCGCATACCCCGACGAGGCGGCCAGCACGTGCTTGAGTGTCTCGCCAGCTTCCCGGCCGCGCTGGGTCTCAAGCCGGCGGAACCGGAGTGGCACATCCCGGTTTCCGAGACGGACCACGCGTTCGCGGCCAGCATTCTGGACCCTGCCCGGCTCAACCTGGTCATCAGCCCTGCCGCCAGCCATGAGCTCCGGAACTGGCCGGCTGAGCGCTACGCGGCGCTTGCGGATTACGCGATTCGCCAATACGGCGCTCACGTCATTCTGGTTGGTGGCCCATCGGAACAGGACCGGGATTACTGCCAGGCCATCGAACGGACGATGCAGGAAAGTGTTCTGAATATCTGCGGGCAGGATACCCTGAAGCAGCTCGCAGCCCTGCTGGCAAGGGCAGACCTTCTGATAGCCCCGGACACCGGCCCGGCACACATTGCCAACGCTATGGGGACCAGTGTTCTGGGCCTGTTCGCTGCCTCCAATCCCCGCCGTTCCGGGCCCTATCACTCCATTGACTGGTGCGTGAACCGCTACCCGGAAGCTCTTGAGCAGTTTACGGGTCAGCAGGAAGTCAACGCTCGCTGGGGCACCAAGGCAGAGTTCAGTGGTGCCATGGAACTGATCGACGTTGAGGATGCCACCCGGATGCTGGACCGCTGGATGGCGCGGAAGCGCCAGACCGCATGAGCGTGACTCAGCGGGTGTAGTCGCGGTAGGACTTCTCCTCGATGAAACGCGAGCCCAGAGCCAGATTCACCCGCTTCTTGATGGCGGCACGCTCGTCGTTGGTGAAGTAGACCGAGCGCGCCAGCGCCACGAAACGCTCACCAAAACGCCCTCCAGCTTCCTCTTCCCGGATGGCATCCTCGATTTCCCAGAGCTTCTCGTTGACCGCTTTCAGCTCCTGACGTTCGCCATCAACCCGGCCTGGATCACTGACCGTATCGCGCCAACGCTGCTCCAGCGCATCGAGCTCGGTTCTGACGTGATGCAGCTTTTCGGGATCCTGGATGCGCTCGGACTTGATTTCGAGGATGGTGATCTTGTCCAGCACTTCGCCGAACGAGACCGGTATCTGGATGGTATCTGTCATTGGCCTTTTGCGTTCCTTGGATAGCCGCGTTTCTGAGCGCGGCATTTTATCATCACTCCTCCCCTCATGGGTTGTCCTCCAGTGACAGATGCGACACATCCGGGGCCGGGGGCTCGGGCTCTTGCGTCCCGGGCCCCAGATCCTCGCCGGGCGGAGCAACCGACCACTCATCCAGGTGCTCAAACACCGGCTCCGGCTCCTCCCGGGTCTCGCCCAGCTGCTCACCGGGGGCGCCCAGACTGAGGTCCGAGCCGGCAAGGATACTGTCGACCTTCTCACCCGCCACCGGCAGGCGGTCACCCGGCGCCACCTCTACGTTAGCGTTGCCTGTGGATGCCGGCGCATCACCGGAAGTGGATGCTGGTGTCCCCGGATGTTGTTGCTCACCGCTCTCACCGGAAGACTCTGGCTGGCGCTCGCCCGCCTCGCCAGATTCTGTCTGCTGCATCGGCTCAATGTGCGCCACCAGGCCGCTTTTCTTCATGGCAGCCTGGTATTTCTGGGCAGCGGCCTCATCAAGGCGGTTCTTGATGACCACACGGTCACCGGAGAACATCTTGTCCAGCTGCGCGTCATTTGCCTTGAACAGGCCCCTTGCCTGCTCACGTGCCGAGGCCTCGTCCAGCCCGGCTTCCCACTCGCCGCGAAACACCAGTTGATACATAACGCTTGCCTGTCGTTACTCCGCCTGATTCAAAGCATAGCGCACATAGCGCCCGTGATCTCGGTAACAGCCCCATGACGCAAACGTAAAAAAGCTGTTAAACCGGCTGCATTCATTGCTGTTCCGAACGATAATACGACCGGTTACGTTCTGTTACACTGAGTGCGATGATGAATCCGGCTTCCCGATACCGTCTGCTCCCCATCCTGGCGGGTGCGCTCCTGCTTGGTCCTGGCACGCAGGCATCCGCGGACGATGGCCTCGACGAGCGCCTGTCGGCGACCCTGAAGCAGCTGCACGCCAGCTATGAGGGGTACGAGCGGGCGACCGTACCTGAGGACGGTCGCGACAAGACCTATCTGCTGCTTGATTTTGACGGCCGCAACCTCAGCCAGCGCGAGGAACGCCAGGAGCGCATACACCATATCTGCAGCCGGATTCTGACCGACCGGGAGCTGGTGGATGATCTCTCCAGACAGGGGGTTCACATGGTCTCAGTGGCTTTCGACCGCGATTACCAGTACGACTGCCTGTAGCCGGGCTCAGGCCTGCTCCGGCAGGAACGCCTCCCGAGCCAGCTGTTCGAGTAATTGCTGGACCCGGTCCAGCTCGAACGCGTTAATCGCTTCGGCGAGCTGGTCGGCAAACGCCACCAACTCATCCACGCCCTGCTCCCGGGCTACTGACTGCAATTCACCCGCAAACGCCTGAAGCGCCTCGGGGTCGCCACTGTCCGCCAGAGACGTTGCCTGTGGGACCAGGGAGTAACGCAGCGCCCGCATGACCCGCTTCTGGTGCTCCTCGCTCAGCGCGTGCCAGCTCGTCAGGTCCTCCTGCTCACTCGCCTCCTTCTCCTGCTCCAGGTCGATCCGCTCATGCGACAGGTAGTAAGCCAGCTCCCCCAGAAGGATTTCCCGACTCACCGGCTTATGCAGGTAACCGTCAAACCCGGCCTCCCGGATGCGCGCCGCCTCACTGGTCATGACCGAAGCGGTGAGTGCCACGATCGGGATGTCACTGAGCTTACGGTCATCCCCGAAGGCCCGCAGCGCTTCAAAACCATCCATCTCGGGCATGCGGATGTCCATCAGAACCAGATCCGGATGGTAAGCACGGGCCCGCTCCAGGGCCTGGATGCCATTCTCGGCCTCGTCCACCTCAAGCCCTTCGGGCTCGAGCACATCCCGCACCAGCTGTCGGTTCACCGGGTTATCGTCCACGATCAGGACGTGACTGCGCTCGAACCGGTAGCGCACCGCGACCGTTTCATCGTTGACGTCGGGCGCAGCCAGAGCGGTTTCAACATCCCGCAGATGCACCCGGAAGGTTGTGCCTTTACCAGGCTGGCTGCGGACGCTGAGTTCGCCGTTCATCATCTCGACCAGCTTGCGACTGATCGCCAGCCCCAGCCCGGTTCCGCCGTAACGGCGGCTGCTCTGCCCAGCCTGCTGCTCAAACGCCTCGAAAATCCGTTCCTGCTGCTCCTCAGGGATACCCACACCGCTGTCGACAACGTCAATGCACAGCTCCGGCTCCTCGCCCTCCTTCCAGGCGACACGCACCCGCACTTCTCCGTGATCCGTGAACTTAATGGCATTGCCCACCAGGTTGAACAGGACCTGGCGCAGGCGCGTCTCGTCCAGGACCATGACCGGCGGCATGTCTTCCTCCATCTCGAACACAAGGTCCAGGCCCTTCTCACGCGCCCTGATCTCGAAAATATGCCGGACGTCCTCCAACAGCCGTCCCAGGTCCAGCGGCCCATACTCAAGCCGCATCTTGCCCGCCTCGACGCGCGACAGATCCAGGATGTCGTTGATCAGTGTCAGCAGGCTGCGGCTGCCCGCCTTGATGGATTCCAGGTAGCCCTTCTGGCGCTCATCGGTAATGGTCCGCTCCAGCAGCTCCGTGTAACCGATGACGGCGTTCATGGGCGTGCGGATCTCATGGGACATATTCGCCAGGAACTCGCTCTTGGCGCGGTTGGCCTCCTCGGCCTGGTCCGCCAGGTCCTCGGCGCGCTGCTTGGCGCTGATCAGTTCCTCCTCGCTGCGTCTCAGGGCCTGCTCCGAACGCACCCGTTCGCCCACCTCGCGCGAGAGCTTGCGGTTCCAGTAGAAGAAGGCAGCCAGCACCAGTAACGCGATGATGGCCACGCGGCGGACGACGGTGTAATCCACCTGCTGTTCCACGTCGAGCTTGATCCAGCGGTTGTAGACCTCATCCAGCTCGGAACGGTCAATCCGACTCAACGCCTTGCCAAGAATGCCTACCAATTCCGGATGCTCAGACCGCACTGCCAGCCGCAGGTCGTACTGGAAGGGCGCAATACTGGTGATCCGCAGATTATCCAGCCCCAGCCGCGAGATGTTGTAGCTGACCCCGGGGATATGGGTGATCATGACATCCAGCTCGCCCGCGGCCACGCGCCGCAGTCCCTCCTCAATGGAGGGCACCGGCGTGACCTCCAGGGCGGAATGATGCCGGTTGAGATACTCCTCGGAGGCCATACCACGCGCGACGCCAACCCGGTCGCCACCGTCAAGTTCCGAAAGATCCCCCACAAAGCGGTGATCATCCCGCACCACCATGGCAACCGGCAGGCTCAGATAGCTGCTGGTGAACAGATACTCGTCCTGGCGTTTCGGGGTGCGCGGCAGGGCCGGCACAATATCAACATCACCCTCTTTGAGCATGCCGTCAGCATCCTCTTCCGGTGACACCGGAACCTGCTCGAATTCATAGTCGAGCTCTTTCTCGATAAGCGCGAGCAGATCCGGAATCACGCCCTCCAGATCGCCGTTCTCACTGAACTCAACCGGCGGCCAGCCCTTGCGCAACGCCACTTTCAGCCCCGGGTTCTCCGCCAGCCACTCGCGCTCGCTCGCAGTCAGCACCACCTCCTCGTCCTGCTCCCCGGAGATGATCTCATGCCCGATCCAGGCGCCCTGGATGTTGCGGTGTTCCAGGGTGGTCATCGAATCAATCGCGGCATTCATCACCCCCCGCAGCACGCCTTCCTCAAAGGGCACGGCGTAGGACATTGCCAGTGGGCGCTCCTCCAGCACGTGAACCCGCTGGATCGAGCGCACGTCATTGTTCTGCAGGTAGCGGTCCCCCACGGGCGCGGGCGCAAGCAGCGCATCCGCTTCCTCGCTGCGCAGCATGTCCATGGCTTCGCCGAGGGTCAGTGCCGCCAGAGGCGTGAAGGAGGGGATGCGGTCGAGCAACTCGAAGGGGTAGCGGTCGCCATCCAGAAACACCACACGCTGGTTCTCGAGACTGCCCAGGCGGCTGATACTGGCATCATCACGGCGTGAATAGATCGCGTACCGGACCTGCATGTAGGGGCGCGTGAACCGGTACTCCCCGGCGGAACGATTGGCAAAACGCATGCTGATGGCATCGATCTGTCCCCGGGCCAACATGCGTTCCAGCAGCAATGGGTTACCCCCGACCATTTCCACCGGGGTATCCAGCTTGCGTTCCAGAAGCCTGGCATAGCCGGATTCCGTTCCCAGCACACGGCCGAATTCGTTGCGATAGGCCAGAGGCGGGCGACCGGTGGGAATGCCGAGACGGAGACGATCCTTGTCGCGCAACCAGAGCTTCTGCTCCACGCTCAGCTCCGGCAGATCATCGGTCGCGGGAAAGGGAATCGCCATGGACACTGTCGGCAGCACCAGGAAAAAGGCCATCAGTAGAGCCGCCGCAGGCCTCATCAATGACCTCCCCCGGAGCGCTCATCCTGCTCCCCGGCCAGCAGGACTCGGTCACGCCCCTGCTCCTTGGCCCGGTACAGGGCCCGGTCGGCCATATCAAGAAGACGATGGGGCCCATCCACTTCCCTGAAGCCGGTCACGCCGCCGGAAAAGGTCACCTCCACACGCTCGTGGCGGAAGTGGAAAGGCAGGGCGTGAATGTGCTCGCGCAGCTTGTCGAGGACATTGATGGCGATCTCCGGGGCGGTCGAGGGCAGCAGGATGATGAATTCCTCGCCCCCATAGCGCGCGATGTAGTCCGTCTCCCTCAGGTTTTCCCGCATGGAGCGGGACAGCAGCTGCAGCACCTTGTCGCCGGCCAGGTGACCGTAGGTGTCGTTGATGGTCTTGAACCAGTCAATATCAATGATCGCAAGGCTCGCCGGTTCCCGGTACCGGTGCCAGCGCCGGTACTCCTGGTCCAGGCGCTGCTCCAACGCCTCGCGGTTGGGCAGCTGGGTCAGCATGTCGGTGGTCGCACGCTGACGCTCCCTGGTGAGCTCATCGCGGACCTGGTGGGATTCCGCTTCCATGGCGGCCACTTTCTCCTGGAGGTCCTGAACCTGGGAGCGCAGGGCCTGCTCGCGTTCATCCTCCGCCTCACGGTACTCCGTCAACGTCGCATTGAGCCGTTCCACATGCTCGCGCACAGCCTTCTGAAGGCCGGTGAGCTCCGTCGCGCCCAGCGCGCTGGAGCCCATTTCATCGAGCTCCTGGTTGATGCGCTGGTCGAACTGCTCGGAGACCTCCTGCCAGTGACCGAAATCCAGGGCTCCCGTCTCAAACTGGGTGCGCAGCCGCACCAGGCGCTGATCGAGCCCCGTCAGAAACTGTTCGAACTCTCTCTGCCCCCGACCCACGGCCGCGACGATCAGGTGGACCACTTCATCCAGAACCGCCTCGATCTGCCCCCAGTGATCACTCGCCAAGACCGTTTCAAGCAATGTCTCCAGCCGCTGCCGGGCTGTCTCCGGCAACGCAAGCTGGCTCTGGATGTGGCGCAACAGCTGCAGAAGGCGAGCGCTCAGGTTCTGGAACTCCTCATCCTCCCCGCCCGGCTCACCACTATCCAGATCCAGGCCCTGCACGTCGCCGGCAGCGTCCTGATCCGCCACTGGCATCAGCTCTCCTTCCGCAGGGCCAGAGCGCTCATCGACAGGGTCGCCGTCGCCAGATTCTGGAGCCGGCTCCTGATGAACTGCTTGCCCGCGACCGAACAGCCGCTGCCACAATGACTGGTGTGCTGGCTGGCTGCCCGAGGCTTCGAGAACGCGCTCCTGCAGCTCCGCAAGCTGTTGCAGCACTCCCGGCAGAGCACCGAGCCGCCCCAGGGTCTCCGGGGGCGTTCGCCCCAACATTTTCAGCTGCCTGCGGTCGTCGCCCGTGGCACGCGAGCGCAGCGCCTCGACCAGCCGCTCAAGGACAGACTGGAGATTGCGAATGGTCGCATCACGCTCCTCGTCGAACCCTGAGACCCGTTTCTCAAGCTGCTCCTGGAGCCGCGTCAGCCGAGCCGGATCGGGATCCTCCAAACGGGCCAGTTCGCGCAGCTCGTTCAGCTGTTTGTCCAGGTTGGCGTCCTGGCCTTCGGCCACCAGCGATACGCGCACCAGCAACCGTTGAAGGTTGTTCTGTTGCTCCCGCCAGTGCTTTTCGTCCTCTTCCTGTTGTTCAAGCACGGCCAGATACTTCTGCCGCCAGTCCTGGTCACTCATGCCGACCTTTCTCCGTGCCGGACTCCGGGGTGCGGCCTTTCCGCCGTCGTGCCCGCGGATGCGCGCTGTCGTACACCTGGGCCAGATGCTGGAAGTCCAGGTGTGTGTAGATCTGGGTGGTGGCGATGTCCGAGTGGCCCAGAAGCTCCTGGACCGCCCGCAGATCCCCACTGGATTCCAGCATATGGCTGGCAAAGGAGTGCCGCATCAGGTGCGGATGCAGCCTCTGGTCCGACTGGTGCTGCTGCCCCCAGCGGCGCAGCCGGGCCTGGACCGTGCGACGGTTGATGCGCTGGCCCCGCTGACTGATGAATACGGCAGACTCCCCGCTGCGGACCAAAGCCGGGCGCTGTTCCAGCCAGCAATCCAGTGCTTTCAGCGCGGCACGCCCAACCGGCACGATCCGGGTTTTGCCCCCCTTGCCGGTCACCCGCACGCTGGCGTCGCGACGATCCAGGTCGTGTTCGTCCAGCGCAACCAGTTCCGCCAGCCGCAGCCCCGAGGAATACATCAATTCCATCATGGCGAGATCACGCGCCTCCAGCGGGTCCTCCGGGGGCTGCTCAAGCAGGTGGTGAAGCTGGTCCACATCCATGACCCCCGGCAGGGGACGCTGGTTGCGGGGCGGGCGGATATCCAGGGCGGGGTTGTCAGCGACGATGCCCTCACGGATCAGGAAGCCGTAGAAACGTCGGATCGCGGAAAGGTGGCGTGCGATGGTACGGCC
>JBNJEG010000087.1:0-8686 GCA_051745655.1 Pseudomonadota bacterium | reverse complement strand
AGCTTGTAGTCCTTGGGCAGCGACACGATCGAAACGATGGACGAGCAGTTCTTGAAGAAATGCAGGTCGCTCAGGGTCTCAGCGTTGTAGCCGGAGTCCCGGAACCGCTTGAGCCGCTCGCGGTAGCGCTCGGACTCGATCGGCAGCAGGCTCACACCCTCGATGGCCTGGGTCACCTTGTTGAAGTGCGGCAGGTCGATGGACCGGTAGAACAGGTCATCGATGTCCAGCCGTGACTCGTCGTCAGACCGCCGCCGGTCGCCCATATCCTGGGGCGCGGTCGGCACCACGGACTCGGCGTAGGCCACGGCCACCGGGCCTGCGAGGCTCATGAACAGATCGTTGGCATCCAGGCGGATGGTCTCACCAATGTCCACACCGGCACGGCGGAAGTAATCCTCGTCGTAATCGGTCGTCACCGCCTGGGCGGTAAGGATGTTGAAGATCTGCTGGGAGATGTACTGGTTGGCGTACTTCTCCATGGCGTTCACATCCACGTACTGGATGTTGCCGTCATCCGTCTGTTCCGCGTAGCGCATGATGTCGTTGGAGATCAGCATCATGGCGTTCCACGGCCGGATGCGCTGCATCATGTTCTCGTCGCTGGTCTCCTCCGTGTCGAAGTTGTAGGAAAAGTCCCACTCTTCGGCCAGATACTTGCAGAGCAGTCGCCCAGCGTTGATGTGCAACGCCTCGGACATTTCCACCTGGTTGTCCTGGATGTTGGGCAGGATGCAGATACCACTGGTGAAAATGGGCTCGAAGATGAAGGAGTCGTCCTGGTTCTGCAGGCCGCTGTCCTCCAGCTTGGGGTCGAAGGTCTTGCGCATGTAAGCGTATTGCTGGGCCAGCCCGAACTCCGAGGCCATCCCCGAGCCGGTGCCGCCACCGGCCGAGAAGATGTAGAAATAGAGCCGTGACTGGTTCGCCTTGATGCCGCAGGAATCGATCAGGTAGGAATGGATGAACTTCCAGTCCGCGTTGGTGAACTGCTGGGTATCCTTGTTGAGGATGATCTTCGCCAGGTACTGGCCGAGTATGGGCGCGTTACCCGCGCCGCCGGCATGCACCTCGGAAAGATCCATGATCTTGAGCTTGTTGTAGTCATCCAGCAGGTAATTATCGTCTTCCTTGTTATGGGTCAGCTGGATGCGGCCCTCGATGTCCTTGTCCAGGTCCCCAAGCATCACCATCGGCTCGATCAGGAAGACCGGCTTCACGGAATTCGGCGTGGGCAGGTTAAGGCTGTTGCGGATCCAGCGCATCGGGCCCACTTCCTTCTCCCGGGTGCGCCGCTCCTCGCTGTCCAGCTCCTGCAGGTAATAGGTGCGGGCACTGTGCACCAGCGCCGCCACATCCAGGGCAATGTTGGAGCCGCAACGCCCCAGCCCGATCAGGCAGACCGAGGGAAAGACCTGGTCACTGCGGCCGGTCTTGTCCGGGGCGGAACCGGTGATGGTATTCGGAAAGACATTGGCCCGGAGTTCGTCCAGGTTCGAGAGTATCTGGTCCAGATCCCGCTCGGTGAAATACATATAGGGTTCCGGGGAAGTGCTGTTCTGCCCGCCCCTGCGGCGGGTATTGCCACCCCGCCCCTTGCTGGAGCCAGCGGTTTTCGACTGGCTGGAACGGCCTGTCTTTTCGGCCGTTGCCGTCTCCTCGACCGCCTGCTCCGTGTTGCCGTTCTCGGAAGACGAATTCGACTCACTCATGACCTGATACCTGTTTTGTGCCGGACAGAATCCACGATTACCGGAATGTCACTTTCCCATTAAGATAGCTGGCGCTGGGTGTTCCGCAATCCGGTGGTTTCAATTCGACACACAATGCAGACCGCTGCTGACAATGGCTGGTGCTGGTCTGGTCGCGCCTCAGTCCTTATACTTTGGGGTTTGGGCACTCAGGATTACCGCCCTGCAACCATACCCGGAGCCCGAGCAGTCATGAGCGGCCAGAGAAAAACCGCGCAAGCCAGCCTGGAGGCGATGTACCGGATCTTCACGATTCCGGAGGCCCCGGATTCGACGCTCAGCCGTCTGGATCAGGACATCTCCAGGAACCTGACCGGCTTCCTGCAGGACCATATCGTGGCCCTGGAGCGGGAAATGGGTGACATGGAGAAAGATTTCTCCGACCCCCGCGTGCCCGAGAAACCCATCTTTGTCTCCGAGCAGGCCCAGTTCCTGCTCGACAAGCTCGTCTCCCAATCGGTCCACACAGCCTCGCCCAGCTTTGTGGGGCACATGACCTCGGCCCTGCCGTATTTCATGCTGCCGCTGTCCAAGATCATGATTGCGCTGAACCAGAACCTGGTGAAAACCGAAACCTCCAAGGCTTTCACGCCACTGGAACGCCAGGTCCTGGGGATGCTCCACCACCTGGTCTACGGGTGCGAGGATGCCTGGTACCGGGAATGGATGCACGATCCGCACCACGCCCTTGGCGCCATGTGCTCCGGCGGCACCATCGCCAACCTCACGGCGCTCTGGGTCGCGCGCAACAAGGCTTTTCCGGCGGAGGGGGGCTTCCGCGGCGTCCACCAGGAGGGGCTCTTCCGGGCGCTGCGCTTCTACGGTTACGAGGGCGCGGCGGTGCTGGTCTCCGAACGCGGTCACTACTCCCTGCGCAAGGCGGCGGACGTGCTCGGGCTGGGTCGGGACTGGTTGATTCCCGTCGCCACGGATGCCGAGAACCACATTGATCCGGACGCCCTGCGCGACCGCTGCCTGCAGCTGCAGCAGCAGAAGATCAAGGTGCTGTCGATCGTCGGGATCGCGGGCACCACGGAGACCGGTCACGTCGACCCGCTGGACACCCTCGCGGACATCGCCCGGGAATTCGGCGCCCACTTCCATGTGGATGCGGCCTGGGGTGGCCCCACCCTGTTCTCACGCCAGCACCGGCACCGGCTCAAGGGAGTCGAGAAGGCGGATTCCGTCACCATTGACGCGCACAAGCAACTTTACACGCCGCAGGGCGCCGGCATGGTGCTGTTCCGAAGCCCAGCTTCGGTGAGCGTTATTGAACACCATGCCCAGTACATCATCCGCAAGGGCTCCAAGGACCTGGGCAGCACCACTCTGGAAGGCTCACGGCCCGGCATGGCTATGCTCATCCACTCCGGGCTGCGCATCATCGGCCGGGAAGGGTACGAAATCCTGATCGACCAGGGGATCGAAAAAGCCCAGACGTTTGCGACCATGATCCGCGAGCATGACGACTTCGAGCTGATCACCGAGCCCGAGCTCAACATACTGACCTACCGCTACTGCCCCACCCGCACGCTCGATGCACTGGCGCAGGCGGACAACAGCACGGCGGAACGCATCAACGCCAGCCTCAACCGCATCACGCGTTTTATCCAGAAAACCCAGCGGGAGCGGGGCAAATCCTTCGTGTCACGGACCCAGCTGGAACCGGCCCAGCACAACCAATACCCATGCGTGGTATTCCGGGTCGTGCTCGCCAATCCGCTGACCACCCATGAAATCCTGAGCGACATGCTGGAAGAACAGGCCGGAATCGCACAGGAGGAGCGCATCGCGGGGGAACGTCGGGCGCTGGAGTCAGTTGTTGATTCGGTATTGAAAGGAAAGGAGCGGGTTGCTCAGTAGAGCGCCTCTTCATCGCCCAGAACTTCCTCAATCACGTCCAGAAAGATTTCGTCCGCCTCACTGTGGGTCTCCGGAATACGGACAATGGTCTGGGCGCTGATCTCCGCGGCGATCTGTTCCCTCGCCTCGTGTTCATGGCGATGCTCGCGGGCAATTTCCATACAGCGTGCGGCCACTGTCGGTTCGCTGAGAACCTTGCGGATAAAGCCCCGGAGCTCATCAATCACTTTCTGCTGGCGGCTTTCAGTGGGCGTGGTCATGGACCTCTCCTGCGTTCTGGGGCGGTTACTGGATGCTCAGTCCGCCCCAGTATAGCAACTCATCAGACGAAGATGCCGCGCAGCGTGAAGTAGAACATGGCTGCAAGCAGCCCTGATGCGGGCACCGTGATCACCCAGGCCGCCACGATCTTCAGCATCAGGTGACGCTTGACCATCTCCTCCTGATAGATCTTCTTGAGCCGCTTGCGCTCCTTCTTCTTGAGACGCACTTCCGTCTGCTTTTCCTTCGCCTGCCGGATCATGGCCTCCATCTCCTCCACCGAAGCGCGGCGGAAATCATCCAGGAAGGCCTGCAGCTGCTCTCGGTCGCTCCCCTGATGATGCTCGAGGATACCGTGCAGGCGGCTGGCGTAGTTGGTCTTGAGGAACTCACGCAGGAAGCCGACCCCGAAGACCGCGCCCAGCGCGATGTGCGTCGAACTGACCGGCAGCCCCAGCTGGGAGGCGATGATGACGGTAATGGCAGCGGCCAGCGCAATACAGTAGGCGCGGGTCTTGTCCAGCTCCGTGATCTCGCTGCCGACGGTGCGGATCAGGCGCGGCCCATAGAGTGCCAGCCCAACGGCCAGACCGACCGCCCCCACCAGCATGACCCACAGCGGTATGGGTGCCTCGCCGGCGATGTCGCCGCTGGTGATCGCCTCGTTGATGGCCGCCACCGGGCCGATGGCGTTGGCCACGTCATTGGCGCCGTGCGCGAAGGACAGCAGCGCCGCCGCGAAGATCAGCGGAATGGTGAACAGACCGTTCACACCCTCGGTGCTGTTGGCCATGGTTGCCGCCTGGCGCACGATGCTGGCGCGCACCGTCATGAAGGCGCCTGCCGCCACCAGCAGGCCCACGCCGGCGGCCTCCAGGAAGCTGGCATCCCAGATCTCGGGCAGCGCCTTGATGACCAGATAGGTGGCAAAGGCCCAGGCCATAACCCCGATCAGCCAGGGCACCACGCGGCGGGCCGCCATCACCCGGTCCTGTTTGTAGAGCACGGTCAGCTTGATCAGGTAGAGGAATGCGGCGGAAATCAGGCCGCCCAGCATCGGTGAGATGACCCAGGAAGCCACAATGCTGCCCATGACGTCCCAGTTGGCGATGGCCAGACCGCCGGCGGCCAGCCCGGCCCCGAGCACACCGCCCACGATGGAGTGAGTGGTGGAGACCGGCGCCCCCAGAATGGTTGCCAGATTGAGCCACATGGCCCCGGCCAGCACGGCCCCGGTCATCAACCAGATGAAGTTGCGGGGGTCACCCACCATCTCCGGATTGATGATGCCACCCTTAATGGTACTGATGACTTCGCCACCGGCGATCAGGGCACCGGCGGCCTCGAAGATGGCAGCAATGATGACCGCGCCGGTCATGGTCAGGGCCCCGGAACCCACCGAAGGCCCGACGTTGTTGGCGACGTCGTTGGCACCGATGTTCATGGCCATGTAGCCGCCGAACAGCGCAGCCACCAGCAGCAGGGGTGACCCCGGAACCGTGAGCCCCCCGAAATGCATGAAGGCCCAGATCAGGAGCAGAAAGAGGGCCCCCACCCCCAGACGGAGCAGGCGGGCAGAGGAGGCATCAGAGGACAGATAGTCGAAAGCGGCGGTGTCAGGTGCGGCTGGCTGAGTCATGATTCACCACTGGGACAACGGGTTTGGGTCGCACGCGCACTATAATGGAGGCTGTCACAAAAATGAAACATCTGCGGGGCAGTGAAACCCTTCGCCATTGGGCTGCACCTTGGCTACAGTGGGAGGAAGGTATTTGCAGACTGCAGGTGAAGTGTGCGCTGGGCAGCCCTGAATGGCCTGATGATAGTGGCAGTAATGCTGTTGTGGCTGCCCGCAGTGGCGCAGGCCGATGCGGAGGTCCGCATGCCGGTTGTGCAGCACCTTGCCGTTGAGGGTGAAGGCAGCCGCTCCCCCTCGGACCTGCTGAAAAACGGGGACTGGCAGACCCTCGGCCAGCGCCCGAACCTAGGCTACGACGGACGCACCCACTGGTTCCGTTACAGCATCCCCGCCCCTGCAGAGGGCAGCGTGGAGCGCATCAGCCGCATCAGCTACCCGCAGCTCGACCACATCCAGTTCATGCTTTTCCGCAACGGAGAGCGGGTACAAACCGTAACCACCGGCGACCGTCTGCCGTTCACGGAACGCCCCATTGAACATCCCCAGTTCCTGTTTCCAACCCGGCTGGAAGCCGGCAACGACTACCAGGTACTGATCCGGGTAAGGACCAGTGGCGCCGTACAGCTGCCTCTGGATGTGTGGGAGCCCACAGCCCTGTTCGAGTACCTTTCCCGGGAGGACCAGGCCCACGCGCTCTACTACGGCATACTGCTGGTAGTCATCCTGTTCAACGTCTTCATCTTCCTGGCGCTGCGCGAGAAGACCTACCTGTATTACACACTGGCCATCACCAGCTACCTGCTGTTCATGAGCACGCTCAGGGGGTCGGCTTTCGCGATCCTCTGGCCCCAGATGCCCTGGCTTCACAACCAGATGATGCTGGCCACGATACCGGCGACCATCCTGTTCTCGGCACTGTTCGTACGGGCATTCCTGCGACTGGACCGCAACAACCCGATGCTCGACCGGATTGCACTGGGCGCAACGCTGCTCGGGGTACTCGCCCTGCTTGGGGCCTTTGTCCTCGACTACAGCCTGTCCACTCGCTTTTCCGTCATCCTGGCGGTCCCCGCCTTCCTGCTGTTGTTCATTATCGGTCCCATTGAATGGGCACGGGGAAACCGGGTGGCCAAGCTCTACACCGTGGCCTGGGCGGCCCTGACCATCGGCACCGCCATGGCGGCCATGAGCAAGCTGGGGTGGCTGCCGACCAATGCACTGACCGAGTACGGCATCGAGGTGGGCTCCGCCCTGGAAGCCCTGCTGCTGACCATGGCCCTGGCCGAACGCCTTTACCGCGAGCGCCACGAACGGGTCCTGGCTCAGGACGAACGCCTGCGTGAGCACGCTGAGCGGCGTGCGGCTGAACTCAGGCTGATCGATCAGGCCCTCCACCACCCGGTCACAGGACTGCCCAACCGGACCTCCTTCGAGATGCTGCTCAACGACTCGATCAATGGCCCGGAACCTGGCTCCTGCGCCGTGGCGGTCATCCAGCTCAGCAACCTCCACGCCATCCAGAAGACACTTGGCTATGCCAACTCCGAACGGCTACTGGCGGAGTTTGCGCAATGGCTCGACCACCAGGCCCGGAATCTCACCTGCGTTCGAAGGACGGAGAGCAGCGACCAGGGCGAGCATGCCAGCGCCTCTCTGGAGAGCGCCAGCTTCGCGCTGTTGCTGGACGCCGAGCGAATGCGCGCGCAGCCCGAGGCCATCTTCGGCCTGATCGAGGCACTGCGCGACTCCTTCCCTTTCCTTGGCATGCAGCTGCCACTCAATCCGGTCGGCGGTGTGGCCATCCATCCCGAACACGGCGACAACGCGGAAAGCCTGATTCGCCGTGCGTTCATCGCCCAGGAATCCGAGGAGGCGCAGCACCAGTACCTGGCCTTCTACCAGCCGCAAAGCGATACCTACAGCCGGGAACGCCTGACGCTGGCCTCCGAACTTCGCCAGGCGCTGGAACAGGAGCAGCTGGGGCTGGCCTTCCAGCCCAAATATTCACTGGAGGAACACCGGGTCATCGGGGTCGAAGCCCTGATCCGCTGGCCCGGACGGGAAAAACCCACCAGCGCGGATGTGTTGATCGGGGTTGCGGAGGAAACCGGCCTGATCCGGCCGCTTTCCCGCTGGGTGGTGCGTAACGCGCTGAATGCCCGAAGGCAGCTCCTCGAGCACGGTTTCGACCTGAACATGGCGGTCAATATCTCGGCCAACAATCTTCAGGAGCCGGATTTCCCGCTCTTCGTGCAGAGCCAGGTGAACGGGCAGACCGGGATCCTGACCGTGGAGCTGACCGAAACAGCCATGATGACTGACCCGGTTCGCGCCATGAATGCACTGCACCAGCTGGAGGCCAGCGGCATTCCCATCGCCATCGATGATTTCGGCACCGGTTATTCGTCACTGAGCTACATCAAGCGCCTCCCGGCACGTGAGATCAAGATCGACAAGGCCCTGATCACCGACATTACGGAACACGCGGACGACCAGCAGATCGTGCGCGCCACCATTGATATGGCACACAGCCTGGGGTACCACGTGGTCGCTGAGGGCGTTGAGGATCATGGCGCCATGCGCTGGCTGGCCGAGCTGGGCTGCGATGCGGTGCAGGGTTACTTCATCAGCCGGCCGATGACCCTGGAGCAGCTGCAGGAGTGGCTTGCCAGGGGGAGTGGACCGGACCGGGCGAGTGCGGGCCTCAACGCCTGAGACGTTCCCGCAGTACTCAGTCCTTGCGCTGGCGGATCAGGGCTTCCTGTGCAACCGACGCCACCAGCTCCCCATCACGATTGAAAAGGGTCCCCCGGTTCATGCCCCGCCCGGACGAGGCACTGGGGCTGTCCATATCGTAGAGCAGCCAGTCGTCGAGGCGCAGGGCCCGATGGAACCAGATGGCGTGATCCAGGCTGGCGACCTGCATGCCCGGTGTAGAGAAGCCGGCGCCGTGGGGGCGCATGGAGGTAGCAAGCAGACCGAAATCCGAGGCATAGGCCAGTATGGCCCGGTGCAGCACGGGATCGTCCGGCAGGGGCCCGCGTGCGCGGAACCAGCTCTGGCGGTGGGGCGGACCGGGCTCGGGCTTGAGCGGATCGCTGGGGTTAACGGGGCGGATATCGATGGCGCGCTCCTTCATCATCTGCTCCCGCCGTTCCTCCGGAATCAGATC
>JBNJEG010000086.1:0-8790 GCA_051745655.1 Pseudomonadota bacterium | reverse complement strand
TCGCAAGCGCAAAGGCCACCCAGGGCGGTATGAACAGCAGTGCGAACACCGGAAAAGCCCCCATTGCCTGGGTTCCCAGGACCACCGCGGCCACCACACACCCCTGGTAGACAAGCCCGTGGGGCCACCGCGCCTGATCATTGGCCAGGAAATGGTCCGGGAAGAAACGCTCCGTCAGCAGGCGCCGCGTTAACCATTTCAGGCCCGCCAGTACGGCCAGAAGCAGTCCCAGTGCGCCGTACAGGTGACCGTGGCTGCTGAAGTAGAGCTGCCCCCGAAGCAGTCCTTCGGCGATTACACTGCCCTGGTGGACGTTGGCCGACAGCATCAGGGCCGCACCCCAGCCAAGGATAAGCATGAGCGCGTAATGGCTGTTGCTGGCTCCCGACAACAGGCTCTTGAGAGCGGCGGCGACACCGGTGACCAGAGCACTGCCTACCAGCACCGGTAATCCGAGCGCCGTGCCCAGCACACCACCGGCGGCGGCCATGTGCGGCAGTCCCAGTGCCGCCAGCCACTCGTCGCGCAGCCGCAGGAAGCAGCCCAGAAGCGCCAGGCTGATGGACAGCAGGGCGCCCGTCAGGAAAGGAGCGCCAAACAGTTCGGTGAGCGCGCTGAATTCCAGTGAGGCCATCAGTGGAGCCGGCCTCCCTCGAGTTCCAGGATGCGTGTGCAGTGAGCTTCCAGGAAGGGCCGCTCATGGCTCACGATCAGGATCGCGCGTTCGGGCTCCGGCTGCAGCAACGACCCCAGAACCTGCTGGGCATTGCCGTCCAGATTGTTGGTGGGCTCATCCAGAAGGACCAGCTCGGCATCGCCGCAGAGGCAGGCACAGGCCTGGAGCAGCTGGTACTGCCCGCCGCTGCGTCGGGCGATGGGCTCGTTCAGTATCGGGTCCAGCGCTTGGGGCAGTCGATGGGCCTGCACGCCGAGCAGATCAAGCAGTTCCCGCCCGGTCAGGGGCAGTTCCGGCGTCTGTTCCGGGCGCTGGCGGTGGTGGCGGACGCGGAGCCCGGGCCGGCGATCCACGCGTCCGCCGAAGATACGGGCATTGCGGGTGATGGCCCGCAGCAGCGTGGACTTGCCCGCGCCGTTGGTTCCGCCGAGCCCGACCACTTCCCCGGGTGCCAGTGAAAAGCTGACAGGCCCCACCACAGGCTCACTGTAGCCAGCATCAAGCGTATCCACCTGCAACAGGGGTTGGGTCATCCGTTGGGCTCCAGTGCCGTTACCCATTGCTCGATCATCCGGAAATAGGAGGCGGCATCATCACCCGGCTGTACCTGGGTCGGCAAGGCCTGCCATGGCCAGTCCAGCTCCCGTTCCAGGAATCGGGCGCCGCGATCCGGCTGGAATTCGGCAAACAGCACCACACCTTCCTCATCCTTGAGATCACTGACCAGCGACGAAAGGTGGCGGGCCGTGGGTTCAACTCCCGGCAACGGTTCCAGGTACCCATGGACCGGTACATCCAGCCGTTCCATCAGGTAATCAATGTCCTTGTGGTAGAGCACGACGCCCGGTGCATCGCGAGCCTGTTCCTGCCATTCAGCAACGCGCTCACGGGCCCGTTCCTCGAAGGACTCGGCATTGCGCCTGAACGTTTCCGCGTTTCCGGGATCCAGTTCCGTCAGCCGGTCGGCGAGCGCATGGCCCACTTCCGCCAGTTTCACCGGATCCATGTAGAAATGGGGGTTGCCCTCAGGGTGGACATCGCCCCCGGAGCGATCCGCGGCCTGCCCCTGTTGGATCAGGGTCGTGTGCTCTGAGCCCGCGAAATAGCCATCAGTGCCCTCGCGGATGGCGCCATTGCCCGCATTACCGATGGCGGAGGGCAGCCAGCCAACCTCCAGCCCGGCCCCCACGGCGACAACCAGATCGGAACGTCGCAGTGTGGACATCATGCTGGGTCGGGCTTCCAGGTAATGCACGTTGCGGTCCGGCGGCGCCAGCACGGAGACGGACACCGCCTCTCCGCCAATGGTGGACGACAGCATGCCCAGATTGGCCGTAGTGGCGGCGACCCGTATCTCGGCGCTGGCAAGCCCGCTGGCCAGTACCAGCAGGGCGGTCATCAGAACTCTCATATCAGAAGGCTCCCTAAGTCCGGTGGATCAGAAACTGTGAGCGCCGTGGGCGCCCAGGCTCAGGTTGTACTGCAGCATGAACTGCCAGGATTCGCCGGTGTGGCCGCCAGCACCCGCGCCGTGGTCGTGACCGTGACCGCCTGCGTCACTGTGACCGGTGTCGGCATCCACCAGACTCAGTTGTGCCCGCAGTCGCGAGAACTCCGAGGGCGCAAAGCTGACCTGGCCGCTGTAACGAAAGGAAGTTCCGGCCTCCTCCCTCTCGGCACCCTCGAATACCTTGTTGGTCATGCCGAGTGCGTCCATGCGCAGACCGGCGTCCCAGCGCGGCGCAAACCCGTAAACACCCTGTACGTAGGCGCCGTCCTGGCGGGGCCGGAGGGTCACGGGAGAGCCAACAGGGTCAAAATGTCCGTCATGGGGTTCGAATTCCTGCAGCTTCAGATCCCGGGCACGCACCAGGTATTCCGCCTGCAGGGTCAGGTTCCCCTCGCCGGAAGGGCCCTGGCCGTTGTACTTGTAGACGGTGTCCACACCCGCGAACCAGGTTTTGCCCTGGAGGGCTTCCACCTCGGCATCGTGTTCCTCCACCTGGCGGAACTCCTCGGTGAAGCCCCCCGAGAGGCCGAACTGGAGGGCATGGTCATAGCCCAGGTCCGGGCCAATCTTGGCGAAGGCGGTGAACAGCCGCGGCCCGGGGCTTTCATCGAGTCCGAATTCCTCGTTTGCCTGGTAGCTGGCGATGCCCTCGGTTTCGCCCTCCAGGGCCTCGACCCCCAGGCGTGTATAGGTGGTGGTGGGCGCCACCCAGCTGAGCTGCACGCCCTTCTCGTTCAGCCCGTGGCCGCTGAAGAGGAACTCGCGCATCCAGGGCTGGTCCACGAAATCCCAGTCATGGATATGTTTGCTGTTGATGTAGGTCGTATCACTCAGGAACTTGCCGGCCTTGATCTGTAACCCGGCGGGCAGTGCCGTGGTCTTGGCATAGGCCTCCTCGAGTTCAATGCTGTCCTCGCCGATGCCGGCGGTTACCATCAGCTCCATATAGGGATCCACGGACCCTGACAGGGCCAGTTCCGCTTCGCGCAGCTGGAAGCCCTCCCCAACGCCGTGGCCATGGTCGCCGCCGTGGGCGTCATCGTGACCTTCATCCCCATGACCGAACCCTGCTGGTTCACTGGGCTCACGGCTGAAATTGCCGTAGACAAAATCGGGGATTACAGAGATGGCCGGGTTGAAGTTGGTGCCTGTGAGCACGCCCTGGCTGGCACCAGTTCCATTGTCCTGGGCCATGGTGCCGATCGGCAGGCTGACTCCGGCAATCATGATGGGCAGAAGCAGTCGGTGTTTCATGGATTGTCTCCCTGGATCCTGCTGTATGGGGGATAAGGTTTGGTGAGCGGCTGCTACCAATTAATAGAGATGGTATAACATAACATTAAAGAAATGCAAAAAGCCGGCCCAGAGGCCGGCAGGGGGAGGGGTAAAGCGTGGGTCAGTAATCGAAGGCGAATGCCTCATTGCCCAGCTGCATCAGGGTATCGCTGGGGCTCAGCATGCTGTCGGCGTGGCCCTGGGCCTGGGGCAGCATGCGTTCGAAGTAGAATTCAGCGGTTGCCAGCTTGGCGTTGTAGAAATCCGCACTCTGGTCACCACCTTCTTCCAGGCCCTTGCGTGCGGCGGCGGCCATGCGCAGCCACATGAACGCCATGTAGACATAGCCGCTGTACATCAGGAAGTCATGGGCGGCGGCCGAGACCATGTCACGGTCCTTGCGCGCGATGACCATCAGGCGGAAGGTCAGCCAGTTCCACTGGGTGGCCAGCTTCAGGATCCGCCACGCCCAGGGCCGCAGGGTACTGTCGGTGAGGTGCTTGCGCGCCTCGTTGCTCATGCGCAGGGTGAACTCGCGCACAGCCCCGCCCTGGGTCATCATCAGCACCTTGCGGCCGAGCAGGTCCAGTGCCTGGATGCCCGTGGTGCCTTCGTAGAGAGTGGCGATCCGGGTATCGCGCACCATCTGCTCCATGCCGTGTTCCTTGATGTAGCCGTGGCCGCCGAACACCTGCATGCCCAGGTTGGTGGCCTCGTAACCCTTCTCGGTCAGGAAGCCCTTGAGGATCGGGGTCAGGAAGCCGAGCTTGTCGTCGTACTTCTGGACCTTCTTCTCGTCCTCCTCCAGGTGCCCGCAGACCATGTGGTCGGCGTACTGGGCGGCGTCATAGAGCATGGCGCGCCCGCCCTCGGCCACCGCTTTCTGGGTCAGCAGCATGCGGCGCACGTCGGCGTGGTACATCAGGCTGTCGGCGACCTGGTCCGGCTCCTTCTTACCAGAGAGGGCCCGCATGGAGCGGCGTTCCTTCGCATAGGCCAGCGCGTTCTGGTAGGACAGCTCCGCCGGGCCCACGCCCTGGATGGCGGTGCCGATGCGAGCGGTGTTCATGAAGGTGAACATGCACTCCATGCCCTTGTTCTCCTCGCCCACCATGTAGCCCTTGGCGTCATCGAAGTTCATGGTGCAGGTGGCGGAGGCCTTGATGCCCATCTTCTCCTCAAGCGCGCCCACGGAAACGCCATTCGCCTCGCCCGCGTTGCCCTGTTCGTCCGGCAGGTACTTGGGCACGATGAACAGCGAGATGCCCTTGGTGCCCTTGGGCGCATCCGGAGTACGCGCCAGCACGATGTGGACGATGTTCTCGGCCATGTCATGGTCGCCGGAGGAGATGAAAATCTTGGTGCCGGTGACGCGGTAGGAGCCGTCCTCCTGGGGCACGGCCTTGGTCCGGACCTGGCCCAGGTCGGTGCCGCACTGGGGTTCGGTCAGGCACATGGTGCCGGTCCAGCGGCCCTCGGTCATGGGGGTGAGGTAGGTCTGGCGCTGGTCCTCGTTACCATGCAGCTGGAGGGTGTTCATGGCCCCCATGGACAGGCCCGGGTACATGCTGAAGGGCCAGTTGGCGGTGCCCATCATTTCCTGTTTCATCAGCCCCAGGGAGGCGGGCAGGCCCTGGCCGCCGTATTCTTCCAGGCTGGAGAGCCCCTGCCAGCCGCCAGCAACGTATTCGTCGTAGGCTTCCTTGTAGCCGGCCGGGGTCTTCACCTCGCCATCCACCAGCTTGCAGCCTTCCTGGTCGCCGCTCTGGTAGAGCGGGAACAGGGTGTTCTCAGAGAACTTGGCGCATTCGCCCAGAATGGCGTCGACCATGTCCGGCGTCGCCTCGGCCCCGTTGCTCAGGGACTGGTAGTGGCTCGGGTAGTCAAAGACTTCGTTGAGCAGGAAATTCACGTCGGTCAGGGGCGCTTTGTAGCTTGCCATCTCGGACCCTCCCATCAGGTTACTGTGGAGACAGTCTCCGACAGGATCGTCAATTGAGCCAATGGCAAGGTGTACACCTGTTTACGTCACTGCGGCCACCCGATGATCCCCGGGGGGCGGCCCGGCGTATCCACTCTCAGTCATTCATTCTGATGGAGGTTCCGCCATGGCAACCACTTACCCGGTCAGTCGCCTCACTGTCATGCTTCTGCTGGCCCTGCCCCTTCTGGCGGCCTGCTCCGGGCCGGCGATCGATGATTACGCAGGCGAGGAGCCGGAGCTGGTGCCCAGCGAGTTCTTTCAGGGCGAGCTGACCGCGCGCGGTGTGGTGAAGGACCGTTCCGGCGAGGTCATCCGTCATTTTGACGCCACCATCGATGCCTCATGGGATGACAACGGTGTGGGCACACTGGATGAGGTCTTCGAGTACAATGACGGCGAAACGGACACCCGGGTCTGGACACTGGAGCCCCGGGACGGGGGCTACCATGCCACCGCCGGTGATGTGACGGAGCCGGGGTTCATGGAATCCGAGGGCAACGCCATCCACATGAACTACGTGCTGGAAGTACCCTACGGCGACAGCACCATCAATGTCCGCATGGACGACTGGATGTACCGGGTAACCGAGGACACCGTCATCAATGAAACGGAAATGACCTATTGGGGTTTCCGGGTTGGCGAAGTCGTTCTGGTGATCCAGCGGCAATAACCCGGAGCCCTTACCAAGGGATCGAACATGCTCAAGCAGCTTCTGATTGGCGCGCTGGTCGTGGCCCTGGCCACCGCCGCGGCCTTTGTGATCGGGTTCGGTCCCGGTGACGACGCCACGGATACCGGAGATCCCGCCAAGGCGAGCATCGTCAATGTAGTCAACCCCGCCCCCTACCGCATCAGCGACCGCGTCAGCGCCGTGGGCACCCTACAGGCCCAGGATGCGGTAACGGTCACGAGCGAGATCAGCGGCCGGGTGGTGGCGCGTCCCTTTGGAGAGGGCAATCAGGTTGACGAAGGTGAGCTGCTGGTGCGCCTGGACGATCGCCAGGCCCGGGCCGATCTGCAGGTGGCCGAGGCGCGCCTTGAGGATGCCGAGCGCCAGTACAACCGGGCCCGCGAACTGATCAACCGCCAGAGTGTTTCGCAGTCGCGGGTGGATGAGCTTCGGACCGCCCGTAACGTCGCACGTGCCGAGAAAATCGCCGCCGAGACCCGGCTCGACAACCATCGCATCGAGGCCCCGTTTTCCGGCGTGATTGGCCTGAGTGATGTCAGTGTCGGTACCTATCTCACCGCTGGCGACACCATTACGACTCTGGATGCGGTGGACACGCTGGAGCTGCGTTTCTCCATCCCGGAGCGTTACATCGGCCAGGTGCGAGAGGGTCAGGCGGTTGCCGCAATGACCATCGCCTGGCCAGGGCGCATTTTCAATGGCGCCATCACCGAACTGGGCACCCGGATTCAGGACCGCAACCGTTCACTGCCGGTGACTGCAGCGGTCGCCAACCCTGAACGCCTGCTCAGGCCGGGCCAGTTCATGTCGGTCCAGCTCACACTGGGCCGGCGCGACAGCCTGGTGATTCCGGAGCAGGCGGTGCTGACGCGGGGTGACGACCAGTTTGTCTATGTCGCCGAGGATGGCCAGGCCCGGCGCCGGACCCTGGCGCTGGGCAGTCGTGAACCGGGCCTCGTGGAGGTCCGGGACGGCCTCAGCGCGGAAGATCAGCTCATCATCACCCGTCAGGACCGGCTCAGCAGTGGCGATCCGGTTGAACCGGAGCGGGACCCGACGGCGCTGGTCGACACCGTCTGGCCGCCCCTGGCGGAGGACTGAGCCATGCTCATCTCCGATGTCGCCATCAAGCGACCGGTGTTCGCCAGCGTCATCAGCCTGCTGATCCTGGTTTTCGGCATTGCCTCGCTGCGGGGGCTTCCGGTCCGGGAGTACCCGGACATCGACCCGCCGGAAGTCTCCATTTCCACCGACTACATCGGTGCCGCCGCCGAGGTGGTGGACACCCAGATCACCCAGACCATCGAGGATGCCATCAGTGGGGTCGAGGGCATCCGCTCCATTGAGTCCTCCACGGAGCAGGGGGAATCGCGCACCTCCGTGGAATTCAATCTCTCCCGGGACATCGATGTGGCGGCGAACGACATCCGCGATGCCATTTCCCGGATTGCGGACGAGCTCCCCGACGAAGCGGATTCCCCGGTGATCCGGAAGGCCAATTCGGATGCCAGCCCCATGATGTGGCTGACCCTGACCAGCGATGAGTGGGACAGCGCCCGACTGAGTGATTATGCCGAAAGGGTGCTCACCGACCAGCTGTCGGTGCTGGATGGGGTCTCCGAGGTACGGATCGGCGGGGAACGCCGCTACGCCATCCGCGTCTGGCTGGACCGCGACCAGCTCGCGGCTCGGGATGTCACCGTGGCCGAGGTGGAGCGTGCCCTGAGGGCGAACAACGTGGAGCTGCCCGGCGGCACCATTGAATCCCGCACCCGGGATTTCATCGTGCGCACCGAGGGCCGGCTCGCCAGTGTTGAGCAGTTCAGCAACCTGATCGTGCGCCGTGACGGGGACGACCTCCTGCGCCTGGGCGAGGTGGCGGACGTGCGCATGGGGGTGGAGGACGACACCAGCCAACTCCGAGCCAATGGCGAGACCGCCATCGGCCTGGGAGTGATCCGCCAGTCCAAGGCCAACACCGTCGCGGTCTCGGACCGGGTCCAGGAGGCGATGGATGGGATCCGCGATACCCTGCCCCCGGAAGTAACCCTGCGCCAGAGCTACGACGAGTCCGTGTTCATCCGCGCCTCGATCAAGGAGGTCCTGTTCACCCTGTCCATCGCCGTGGGCCTGGTCATCCTGGTGATCTTCGTGTTCCTGCGTTCCGGGCGCGCCACCCTGATCCCGGCGGTGACGATTCCGGTGGCCGTGATCGGCGCCTTCATGGGTCTGGCCTTCATGGGCTTCTCCATCAACGTCCTGACCCTGCTGGCCATCATCCTGGCCATCGGGCTGGTGGTGGATGACGCCATCGTCATGCTCGAGAACGTCCAGCGCCGGGTCGATAACGGCGAGCCGCCGCTGCTGGCGGCCTATCGTGGCGCCCGCCAGGTGGCCTTCGCCATCATCGCCACCACCCTGACCCTGGTGGCGGTGTTCGTGCCCATTTCATTCATGGGCGGCAACATCGGCCGCCTGTTCACGGAGTTCGGGTTCACCCTTGCCAGTGCCGTGATTGTCTCCAGCATCGTGGCGCTGACCCTCACGCCCATGCTGTGTTCGCGCTGGCTGGTGCACAGCCCGGATGAAACGGACGAGCAGGATCACCCCTTCTGGCGGGCCACGGAGCGGATGTTCAACGGCCTGACCGCCGG
>JBNJEG010000085.1:0-8809 GCA_051745655.1 Pseudomonadota bacterium | reverse complement strand
TTCGGTCTGGATATCCCCGAGGAGATCCAGCAGGACGTGGTGCACAACCTGCCCACGGCCCAGGGTTACTGCGATTCCAAGGGCCTGTTCTCCGCACGCAAGGCGGTCATGCAGTACAGCCAGCAGCTGGGTATCCCGGACGTGGACATTGACGATGTTTTCATCGGAAACGGCGTCAGCGAGCTGATCGTGATGGCCACACAGGCCCTGCTGAACACCGGCGATGAGGTTCTCATCCCTGCCCCGGACTACCCATTGTGGACCGCAGCGACGACCCTCTCCAGCGGCCGGCCCGTGCACTACCGCTGCGATGAAAAGCAGAACTGGTACCCGGATATTGATGACATCCGCGCCAAGATCACCACGCGCACCCGGGCCATCGTTCTGATCAACCCCAACAATCCTACGGGCGCGGTCTATTCCGCCGACCTGCTGGAGCAGGTGATCAAGCTGGCGCGCGAGCATGATCTGATCGTGCTCGCCGACGAGATCTACGACAAGATCCTGTACGACGGCAACCGGCATGTACCGGCGGCTTCACTGGCGGACGACATCCTGTTCCTGACCTTCGGTGGCCTTTCGAAGAACTACCGTGCGGCCGGCTACCGCGCCGGCTGGATGATCATCAGCGGCGCCAAGCACCGCGCCGAGGGCCTGATCGAGGGCATCAACATGCTCGCCTCGATGCGCCTTTGTGCCAATGTGCCGGCCCAGACCGCCATCCAGACGTCCCTCGGGGGCTACCAGTCCATCAACGATCTTGTGGTCTCCGGCGGTCGACTCTGTGAGCAGCGGGACCTCGCCTGGAAGATGCTGAATGACATCCCCGGGGTCAGCTGCGTGAAACCGGCGGGCGCGCTGTATCTGTTCCCGCACCTGGACCCGGAGGTCTACCCCATCCGCAGCGATGAACAAATGGTCTACGACCTGCTGCGACAGGAACAGATGCTGCTGGTGCATGGCTCCGCCTTCAACCTGCCGGACACCCAGCACTTCCGGGTGGTCTTCCTACCCCGCGTGGATGTCCTTGAAGACGCCATAGGCCGACTGGGCCGATTCCTGGAGCACTACCGGCAGGACTGACAGGAGCCCTCATGGCCGATCTTCACATCGAGGATTTCTACCGGGACACAGCGGCGGTCCTGATCCACCTCTACAACCGCTTCCCGCGTAAGGGAGCGGTCTTCGTTGAGGACATTGCCGGCGAAGATGAGCCGGATGAGTTCGGGCTGCACAGTAACCGGCATATGGCGTGCTTCGGTACCATGCTCTGGCTGGCCGAGGAAGGCCTCCTGCGCTATGAATCCCTGATCGGCCAGGACGCCATCGACCAGGCTGTGCTCACGGCCGAGTGTTTCAACCGGCTCTCTACCCAGTACCCCGGGGGCGAAGCCGCCGGTGGCAGTGGTCTGGTCCGCGAAGCGGGGCTGGCGGTGAACCGCATCCGTGACTGCATGGCGAATGGCACCTCGACCGAGCTTTCAGAGACGGTCCACCGTTTCCTCTTTGACCCACCTGCGCGTGCCTGACCGTTCCGTAATACACCCAATAAGTGCTTGAATCCCGCACTTGAATCCCCATTATATCCGGTGGATACAGGCCCTTATCCGGGAGAAAACGATCAATGAGAATACTGCTTCTACTCGCCACAAATCTGGCGGTCATCATCCTGGCCAGCGTGACCCTGCGTCTGCTGGGTTTCGACAGCTACTTCGAGCAACAGGGGCTGAACTTCACCGCCCTGCTGATTTTTGCTGCCGTGATCGGTTTTGGCGGCTCCTTTGTCTCGCTGTTTCTGTCCAAGTGGATTGCCAAGAAATCCACCCGGGCACGGGTTATCGAGAATCCATCCAACCCGGCAGAACAGTGGCTGGTGGAGACCGTCCAGCAGATCGCCCGGGAGGCCGGAGTAGACACACCGGAAGTGGCGATCTTCCCGGCCCAGCAATCCAATGCCTTTGCCACCGGCTGGAACCGTAACGATGCCCTGGTAGCTGTCAGCGAGGGCATGCTGCAGCGCTTCAACAAGGACGAGATCCGCGCCGTTCTGGCTCATGAAATGGGCCACGTCGCCAGCGGGGACATGGTGACACTCACCCTGATCCAGGGCGTGGTGAACACCTTCGTGATTTTCCTCGCCCGGGTCATAGGCTCTTTCGTGGATCGTGCGGTGTTCAAGAACGACGGCGGTCACGGTATCGGGTTCATCATGGTGACCATCGCAGCGGAAATCGTCCTGGGCATCCTGGCCAGCACCATCGTGTTCTGGTTCTCGCGACGCCGGGAATTCCATGCCGATGCCGCCGGCGCCCGGTGGGGCAGTAACGAAGCGATGATTTCAGCCCTTCAGCGGCTGAAGCGCGAGGCAGGCATGCCTGATGAAATGCCGGACAGCATGCAGGCCTTCGGCATCACCAGTGGTATGCGCTCAGGAATCCAGAAACTGTTCTCCAGCCACCCACCGCTGGACGACCGGATTGAGGCGCTGCGTAACCGGACGCATCAGTGAATCAGGGTGAAACCGGCAGCCTCCAGCTGCCGGTTCAGCGCCTTATCCCCGCCTGCGCTGACCTGATGAAAGCCAAATTCCCGCCGCACGGGATAGTCCTTCCGGAGACGGTCAAACGCCCGTGCGCGCTCCACCTCTTCTCCCTCAAGGGCCGCCCGTAGATCGTCCGAGTCACGACGCGGATCGTAGGCCGCCAGCAGCATCGCTTCCACGTTATCCGCCACCGGCGACTGCGTTGCAGGCTCAGGCACCAACGCCTCCAGGGCAACAGACGCATTGGTGCCAAGCCAACGACACAGGGATTGCGCCAGCATCACGGTTCCCCGCAACTTGCCCTCCAGGCTGTAACCGGCAATATGCGGCGTTGCGATACGGGTTCTTTCAGCGAGCTCCGGGTCAATCAACGGCTCGCCTTCCCAGACATCCAGCGCGGTCCAGGGTCCCCCATCGGCGGCTTCAAGCCTTTCCAGCAATGCGGCATTGTCCACAACCGCGCCCCGGCCCGCGCTCACAAGTACCTGATCCGGCCGCAGGGTCTGAATGCGTTTGGCATCCAGCAGGTGCTCCGTCGGCCAAGGGCCGCGGCGGACCAGTGGTGCATGCAGTGTTATCCGGTCAGAGGCCAGCACCTCGTCCAGCATCACGAGCCCGTTTACACCCGTTTCAGCCAGTGGCGGATCGGTTACCCGGGTTTCAATGCCGAGCGCCTGCAGTCGCCGATGCACCCGGCGACCCACATTGCCGAAGCCGACAATCCCTACGGACCCATCCACCAGGGCCTGCCCCTGCTCGTTGGCCGCCAATGCCATGACGGCCAGCACATAATCCGCTACCGCTTCGGCATTACAGCCAGGCGCGGAAGCCCAGGGGATGCCCTGGGCTTCAAGCCAGGCCGTATCCAGGTGATCAGTGCCGATGGTGGCGGTGCCAACCCAGCGCACCGGTGTCCCCGCCAGAAGGGCTTCGTCCACCCGTGTCACGGAACGGACCAGGAGTACATCGACGTCCAAAAGGTCCGCCTGGCGAATCACACGACCCGGCTGGGTGCGGATTTCACCGAGATCACCAAAGCAGTCGGTCAGTGCGGGGATGTTCTCATCCGCCAGGATCCGAAGGCCCGTCATTCAGAGGTATCTTCTTCCTGGCGTTGATTGCGATTGCGGTTGCGCTGGCGGCCCTGCTTCCCGTCTCCAGGTGCATCCTTTTTTGGGGTTTGAGGCTTTTCCGGTTCGGGCAGGAGTTCCATGAGGGGATCCGGCGGGCGCACAAAGGTCAGAGACTGGTTGAGGTAGCCTTCCAGGTCAGGCAGCACGAAGCTGTCGTCCTCACCCGCCAGCGTTACCGAGGTGCCGGAGGCGCCCGCCCTGCCGGTGCGCCCGATGCGGTGCACATAGTCCTCGGGGTTGTCCGGCAGGTTGTAGTTGAACACGTGGGAAACATCTTCCACGTGGATACCGCGGGCCGCGACGTCGGTGGCCACCAACACCCGGATATCCCCTTCCTTGAACCGGTTAAGCGTGCTGATGCGTTTGTTCTGGGGAATCTCACCAGACAGCAGCGCGGACCGCACCCCATAACTGCGCAGCTTCTCCTCCAGATCCCGGGTCTGATCCCGCCGGTTCGCAAAGACAATGGCCCGGCTGACCTCATCCCGTTTGAGGTAATTGATCAGGACCCTATCCTTGTGGGCATCGCTGACGGTGAAAAAGATCTGTTCAACCCGCTCGGCCGCCTTGCTTTCCGGCTCGATCTCAATGAACTCGGCGCTCTCGCTCCACATCGACGCCAGATTGAGGACGTCCTGGTTAAAGGTGGCGCTGAACAGCACGGTCTGGCGCTTGGCCTTCGGGGTGCAGTGCCGGATGATCTTCTTGACGTCCGGAATAAAGCCCATGTCGAGCATCCGGTCCGCCTCGTCGAGGATCAGCAGGTCCAGCTGGTCCAGGAAGATGTCCTTGCTGCCCAGGAAATCCAGCAGCCGGCCGGGGGTCGCTACCAGGATATCAATGGCCTCGTTGCGCACCTGCTTGCGCTGGCTGTCGTAGTTCATGCCGCCCACAGTAATGACCACGTTATGGCCACTGTGACGGGTCAGCGCCTCGGCATCCCGGGCAATCTGCATCGCCAGCTCGCGAGTTGGTGCCAGTGCCAGAACCCGTGGTTCACTGGCATAGCGCTGTTCAAAGGGAATGGGGTGCTCCAGCATGCGCTGGATAGCGCTGATCAGGAAAGCAGCAGTCTTACCGGTACCGGTCTGGGCCTGGCCGATCAGGTCAAGGCCTTTAAGCGTTTTCGGCAGCGCCTCGCCCTGGATACCGGTGCAGTGCTCAAAGCCGAGGTCGTCGATGGCGCGCTGGAGCCGTTCATCAAGCTTGAAGTCGCGGAACCGGGGCTGTTGACTGGCCTGTTCCTGCTCCGTTTCACTGGCCTTTTGTTCTGGCTCTACTGGCTCTGTTTCCGCCGGTGTTTCGGCCTGGTCGTTCATTACACCTCCTCTGATCCGATCAGTTGCGCCCGCGTGAAGGCGTAGCCCTGAAAATGGCGCCCGGTGCCGTACCACGCCTGAAGCGCCTCCAGGAACCGGGCCGCTCTTGGCGGCATGGTTTCTTCCAGACAGCGCCGAACCTCGGTGTGAACCCGTTCGGCAAAGCGTTCCCGCTGACCGGGCGCTTCGCCGGCAAGATTGTCCATACTCAGGTGAAATCGGCGCCCGGCGGCCACGGTGAACAGCCATTCCAGCGCCTGCGGCCTGGCCTCGACCTGTTCGAACTGGGCCTGGCGATCCGCATTCCGACCGTCGGGCTCATACCAGTAGCCGTAATCATAAAGCCCGCGCCGACGCTGGCCGGCGATGCACCAGTGGCTGATCTCATGCAGCGCACTGGCGTAGAAACCATGAGCAAATACTATCCGATTCCACCGACACTGGCCATCAGCCGGCAGATACTCGGGCTCCTCGCCGCCGGGTACCAGTATGGTCGCGTGAGTGGGCTGAAAAAGTCCGTTGAAGAGCCGGACGACGTCCGCGTAGGACTCCGGGAGTGGTTCCGCTGATATCATGGCGCCAGTCTAGGGAATATGCCGCAACCTTCAAGCGTTCGTTATAATAGCGACGCTGTACCCATTCTGAATACATTGGGGGTAACCATCATCCTTACACGTCTACTGATCCTGCTGCTCACCCTGGCCGGTCCTGCAGTGGCCCAGTCACCCTTTTCCGAGGGCAACGGCAATGACTTCCCACCAGTGGAAGAAGCGTTCCCGTTTACGGCCTGGGAGGAAGACGGCGAGCTCGTTCTGCAGTGGGAGGTGACCCCGGAGTTCTACCTTTACGAGGACCGGATCAGTATCGAGACGGAGCCGGCGGATGCCCTGTCCCTCCCCCCGAGCTTTTCCATCGAGAGCGAGATTAAGGATGACCCCTATTTCGGGGAAACCCCGGTCTTTTATGAAGACGTCAATGCCAGACTCAGCCCGGCGGAGGATCATGAGGGCGGCCCCATAAGGGTAACGGTCGAGTGGCAGGGGTGTGCCGAAGCGGGGCTGTGTTACACCCCCCAGACAGAGACACTGCGCTACGACCCGGAAGACGGCAGTGTGATGTACCCTGCGCCAGAGAAGGAGAAAAAGGAGAAAAAGGAAGAGGCGCCTGCCGGCTCCACTGGCAACAGTGCCGATCAACCTGCTTCAACCGACGACGAGGAACGCTGGAGTGGCGGCAGCCTCGAGAGCCTTCTCAGCAGTGACTCCCTGCTCTGGGCCATGCTGGTATTCTACGGGCTTGGGCTGGGGCTGACCTTCACGCCCTGTGTCCTGCCGATGATTCCCATCATCTCCGCCGTCGTTGCCGGTCAGCGCCAGCTCAACACACTCCAGGCGTTCTACCTGTCACTGGCCTACGTCCTGGGCATGGCCCTGACCTATGCGGCCGCCGGGGTTCTTGTTGGCCTGCTCGGGGCCTCCTTCAATCTTCAGGCCCACCTTCAGGCGCCCTGGGTTCTCGCGCTCTTTGCCGGCCTGTTCACGCTTTTCGCCCTGGCGATGTTCGGCATTTTCGATATCCGGTTACCGGAGCGTATCACCAGCCGACTGACACGCCAGAGTGAGCGTCTCCACGGCGGTAACGTGCTCGGGGTGGCAGGCATCGGCGCTCTCTCTGCCCTCATTGTCTCCCCCTGTGTCACCGCCCCCCTTGCGGCTGCTCTGGTCTACCTGAGCGCAACCCAGGACGCGGCCATGGGGGGACTGGCACTGTTCACACTGGCTCTGGGAATGGGCACGCCCCTGATCGCTGTGGGGACCGGCGGCCGACGCTTCATGCCGCAGCCGGGACCCTGGATGAACCGCATCAAGGCGGCCTTTGGCATCCTGATGCTGGCCGTGGCCATCTGGCTGCTGGAGCGGGTTATCCCCGGCCCCGCAACGCTGGTGCTTTGGGCCCTGCTGCTGGCCGTAACCGGGGTCCAGCTCGGTGCCTTTGAACCGCTTGGAGAAGGCTGGCCCCGCACCCGCAAGGGAATCGGCGTGGTCCTGGTTCTGGTTGCGGCCATGCTGCTGGCCGGCGCCATGGGCGGGGCCAGCGACCCCCTCCGGCCACTGGCGCCTTTCCAGGCCACCTCCGGCAACAACGCATCAGGCACCCCTGAGGAGGCCTTCGAACGGGTTTCGGATGCGGAACGCGTCGATGATCGGCTGGAGCAGGCGGCCGAGGCCGGCAAGCCCGTGATCCTGGATTTCTACGCTGACTGGTGCATCAGCTGCAAGGTCATGGAGCGGCAGGTGTTTGATACAGAACCGGTCCTGAAGGCCATGGCCGACTTCGAGCGCATCCAGGTGGATGTGACCGCCAACACCGAGGCCGATCAGGCTCTGCTGGACGAATTCGGGCTCTTTGGCCCTCCGACCCTGTTGTTCTTTAACGCCCAGGGCGAGGAGCTGGAAAAGGCGCGCATCCTGGGTGAAATGGACCAGCAGGCCTTCCTCGACCACCTTGAGCGTGTGCGCGACCGGGTCGGCAGCTGAGCGTGCACGGTTTCAGCCTGCGTTCCCCGCTGCATCGGGGTGCTGCCTGCGTCCTTGCCGGTGAGCTCCTGCTTGCCCTGATGGGCGCCCAGGTCAAGGCACTGGCTCCAGAGCTGGACAACACCATGCTGGTGTTTGGCCGCAACGCCCTCGGGCTGGCCATCATCCTCCCGATCATGCTCTGGCGGCAGGGCCCGGACTGCCTGCGCACAAGCAACCTGCGCTTCCACATGGTGCGCGGCATCGTGGGTGTTTCCGCCATGTACTGCTATTTCTTCAGCCTGGGCGGACTGGCGCTGACCGACGCCGTGCTGCTCAAGCTTACCTCGCCCTTCTTCATTCCCCTGATTGCCCTTTTCTGGCTCGGTGAGCGCACCTCAACCTGGACGCTGGCGACCATCGCCCTCGGATTCTGTGGTGTTGTAGTCCTGCTGCAGCCTGGCCATGCGGGCATGGAGGATGTGCTATTCGTGATGGCGGGGGTTTCCGGCGCGGTGCTGGGCGGCACGGCCAAGGTCGCAATCCGGCGGATGGGCACGCGCGAACCGAGCGCCCGCATCGTGGTGTACTTTGGCATCGTCGCAACGACAGTCTCGGCGCCGGCGGCCCTGCTTCACTGGGAGTGGCCCACGCTCTGGCAATGGCTCGGGCTGGTATCGATCGCCGCCTGTGCCACCGCCGCCCAGATGCTGATCACCACCGCCTACCGTATTGCGCCGGCGGGGCGGATCGGTCAGTTCACCTACTCCTCGGTGGTTTTCGCGGCACTTCTCGGGTGGTTGATCTGGTCGGATCCTTTCACCCTCAACCAGGCCATCGGCTGTCTGTTCATCGTCGGGGCGGGCCTTCTGAACATGCGCCGCTGAAACCGTTCAGACCGTGCGCTCGATCCAGTAGGTGTAGCGCTCCTCGCTGACTTCCTCTTCCACCAGACGATGGCCCAGAAACTGACAGAAGCGCGGAATATCGCGCTGGGTGGAGGGGTCCGTAGCGATCACGCGCAGCACACCATTAACCGGCACATCGGCGATCCGGTTATGGAGCAGCATTACCGGTTCCGGGCAGACCAGACCGGTGGCATCAAGGGTAGCGTCGTATCCCTGGGTCAATGGCGGAACCTCCGTACACGCGTTTCCGGAATTTTCTGCCAGAATTGGTAAAAGGATACCACACTAAGGGGTAACCGCATGACAAACAGGGAGACATCGGGGAGATTAGAACCATGATCCGCGTCATTATCGAGCGCTATATCGCCGAATCCATGGAAACCACCTATGA
>JBNJEG010000084.1:0-8940 GCA_051745655.1 Pseudomonadota bacterium | reverse complement strand
GGCGTCACGCTGCAGATGACGCTCAGCGGCGGGGTCACCGTTCAGCGCGACGCCGAGGCGATTACCCCGGAGCAGCTGCTGGCCGAGGCGGACGAGGCGCTCTACCGGGCCAAGTCGGAAGGGCGGGATCGCGTCCGCGTCTACGGCCCGCAAACCTGACCCAGCACCCTCAGTCGCTCTGGGGTGGCGCCGCCGGTTCCTTGAAATCGCGGATGAAGATGCCCCAGAAGGCGGTGAACAGAGCCGCAATCAGCGGGCCGATGACGAAGCCATTGATGCCGAACAGGACCAGCCCGCCGAGGGTCGAAAGCAGGACCATGTAGTCCGGCAGCTTGGTGTCGCGCCCGACCAGCACCGGGCGCAGGAGGTTGTCGATCAACCCGATGACCACGGTTCCGAACAGCACCAGCACAATGGACTGGATCCAGTTGCCAATGGCGAATAGGTAGATGGCGGCCGGTAACCAGATCAGGCCGGCACCTACCGCCGGGATCAGTGACAGTACGCCCATCACCACGCCCCAGAGTACGGCGGCCGGCAGTGACAGGGCCCAGAAAATGAACCCGCCAAGAAACCCCTGGATGGCGGCGATCACCACGTTGCCCTTGATGGTGGCCCGTGTCACCTCCGCGAACTTGCCCAGAAGCAGCTGCTCGCGCTCCCGGCTCAGGGGCATGGCACGCCCGATGAGGTTGCGCAGGTAATGGCCGTCTCGCAGCAGGAAGAAGGCCAGATAGAGCATGACGCCGAAGTGGATGAAGAAACGGGCCGTGTTCTGACCGATGTTGAGGGCCGACTGGGCGAAGAACTGCCCGCCCTGCATCACGGCGTTGACCGCGCGCTCGCGCAGTGACTCGACGTTCACGCCGAAGGATTCGAGGGCATTTCCCACGAACGGGACGGTTTCCCCGATGCGATCCATAAAGGCCCGTGGGTCGATTTCGCCCGCCTGGATCTGCTGGTACAGCTTCACGCCTTCAAACACGAAGCTGGCGGCCACGAACAGGGTCGGCAGGATCACGATGGTCAGGCAGAACCCGAGTGTTGCCAGCGCGGTTGTGTTCGGCCGTTCTCCCCATAGCCGTGTAAAATACTGCTGCGCCGGGAAAAAGATGATCGCTATGGCGCAGGCCCAGAAGATGGCCCCGAAAAACGGCTGCATCAGGTACAGAAAAAGCGCGGTGACAATGAGCAGAAGAAACAGAAAGCTGCCCTGTTCAAGGCGTGCCTGCATGTCGTCGATCCTTCGCGGGCTGATGAATCGCAGAGGATACTGTGCTCTATGACCCATGCACAAACCACCGGCGAGGCCTATCCGGTACCGGAGGGTGAGACAGAGGCGGAAACCGAGGTCCGCCGGAGCCGTTTTATCGCCCGTGCTGCCCCTGTTGCCAGCCGGGAGGAGGCGCTGGCTTTGGTTGAGCGGGCGCGTCGTGACCACCCGGAGGCCCGTCACCATTGCTGGGCCTATGTGATTGGTGCGCCCGGAAAGGCCACCAGTGCCGCCATGAACGATGACGGTGAGCCTTCGGGAACGGCGGGCAAGCCGATCCTTGGTGTGATTGAGCATAAGGGCATCGGGGATGTTGCCGTGGTGGTTATCCGGTATTTCGGGGGTGTGAAACTGGGTGCGGGAGGCCTGGTGCGCGCCTATGCGGGAGCGGCGGAGGCAGTGCTGTCCAGGCTGGCGGTGTGCCACCACGAGCCACGGCTCACGTTTCTGGTGGAGGGGGGCTTTGCCGACGAACAGCCGCTGCGCCTGGAGCTGGAGCACCTGGCCGGTGAGCTGGTCGCCGTCGAGTACGGGCAGGGGGTGTCACTTCGGGTCTCGATTCCCGTATCGGCGCATGAGCACCTGCAGGCCTGGGCCGCCGCCCGCGGGGTTACCGTCACCAGTCTGGATGGTGACTAGAACCGCACGCGGGCCCCAATGCCATTGGCAGTCATAAACACATCCGTTTCCACTTCGACCGCGGCCTGCCCGATGCCGATGACCTTGGATTCGTTCATGGTGCGGGGGAAGGTCCACAGCTTGATCTCGTTGACCAGCATCCCTGTCAGGGCCGTCTGGAATGCAACATCGTGGCGGCCGTCCACCTCCGCAATGGCGTGATAGGCGGCGCCATTGACGATCAGTGACCCGATGCGACCGCGCCAGCCGGTCCGGCTCCGCTCCGCGGCGGCCAGCGCCTCTGCGTTGCGGCGTGCCTTGCTCAGAGCGCCCGGCGCGTCGCGGTCGATGGCATGATGGTCCCGATAGGCCGACAGATGCGGCGGTGCCTTGAAGATGGTGTCGAGAAGCCCGAGCGTGGATGTGATGGCGCGCACGCGGCCATCGAATTCGTCCGCATCCTCATCCGCGGTGGCGCTGGCAAACACGCCATAGGAGGCTGATGCGGCAAAGAACAGGCTCCAGCGCTGGCGCCAGGCCTGGGCACTGTCGAGCCCCTCGACCATGACCCTGTCCAGAGCCTCCCAGTCCGCTTGCTCCTGGGCCGTGGTGGGCGTTGCTGCAAGTGCCAGTATCAGCAGGGCGCCCGTTGTGAGCGCGCGGTGCATGGGCATTATCCGTCCTCCCGGACACAGCTCGGGTCAAAAGCGTCACTTTAGACAAGAGTTGGGCGGGCGTATGTGACCCATTGCCCGATCCGGAATTTCTTGTCATCGATCAAGGGCTTCGGTATCCTCCGTCGGAATGTCAGGACCGAGGAGTTCCCCGATCTGATGCTGCCAGCCGTTCTTTCCGGATTCTTCCTGGCCCTGTTTGCCCCACTTGTCTGCAGGGCGTCCGGCGACCGGTGCGGCTGGGTTCTCGCGCTGCTCCCGGCTGCCCTGTTCGTCTGGTTCGCGAGCCTGCTGCCCGGGGTTATGGCCGACGGGGCGCATGTTGTGCGTTATGCGTGGTTCCCCTCCCTGGATATCCACCTGGATTTCCTGATCGATGGTCTGTCGCTGATGTTCGCCTTACTGATCAGCGGCATCGGTACCTTCATCCTCATCTACGCCGGCGGTTACCTGAAGGGGCATGCCTACCTGGCGCGCTTCTACGTGACCATGCTCTGTTTCATGGCCTCGATGCTGGGCGTGGTGCTCTCGGATAACCTGATCACGCTGTTTGTGTTCTGGGAGCTGACCAGCATCACCTCCTACCTGCTGATCGGTTTTGATCACGAGAATGTGAAGGCCCGCGCCAGCGCTCTGCAGGGGCTGTTCGTTACCGTGGCGGGCGGGCTGGCGCTGATGGCCGGGCTTATCATGATGGGGACCATCGCGGATTCCTACTCACTGAGCGAAGTGCTTGCCTCGGATGTGGACCTGGTCGGGCATGAATGGTTCGTGCCCATGCTGCTGTGCATTCTGGCAGGGGCTTTCACCAAGTCGGCCCAGGTGCCGTTCCATTTCTGGCTGCCCAATGCCATGGCCGCGCCCACGCCGGTTTCCGCTTATCTGCACTCGGCCACCATGGTCAAGGCGGGGGTCTACCTACTGGCGCGCCTGAATCCCGCCTTTGGCGATGCCGAACTCTGGACACTGCTGTTGAGCCTGTTCGGTGGCCTGACCATGTTCACCGGTGCCTTCATGGCCATCACCCATACCGGGGCCAAGAAAGTGCTGGCGTACTCCACCATCATGGCCCTGGGCACCCTGGTGATGCTGATTGGCATCGGCACCCATTACGCGCTGGTGGCGTTCGCGACCTTCCTGGTGGCCCACTCGCTCTACAAGGGCGCGCTCTTCATGGTGGCCGGCATCCTGGACCACGAGACCGGGACCAAGGATGTGGCCGAGATGGGCGGGCTGGCACGGCTGATGCCGGTTACCGCAGCGGCGGCGGCAGTGGCGGCGCTGTCGCTGGCCGGGCTGCCGCCGCTGCTTGGCTTTGTGGGTAAGGAGCTGATGTTCGAGGCGGTACTGGACGCCCCCGCCTGGGCCACGCTGCTGCCAGTATTGGCCGTGGGTGCGGGTATCGGCGTCATGGTCGCGGCCGGCATCATCGCCATCAAACCTTTCTACGGCGATCTCAGGGAGACCCCGAAGCACCCCCATGAGGCGCCGCTTTCCATGCTGGCGGGGCCTGTCGTTCTCGCGGGGCTGTCGCTGCTGTTCGGGGTGGCGCTGTTCATTCCCGAGCAGACCCTGGTTGCACCAGTGGTGGCCTCCCTTGGCGGGGCGGCGGAGAAAGTGCACCTGGCCCTCTGGCACGGTATCAACCTGCCACTGATCCTCTCCCTGGCCTGTCTGGCGGCGGCGGCGGTCATCCTGCGCTTCTGGTCCCAGCTGCAGCCGACGCTGGACACCCTGCGCGAGGGACTCGGGCGTTTCGGGCCTGAGGCGGGGTATTTCCGGATTATGGAGTGGCTGACCCGCATCGCCACCTGGCAGACGCGGGTGCTGCAGAACGGCACCATGGGCAACTACATGATCACGCTGGCGCTGACCACGGTGGGTGTTACCGGCTTTACGCTGATCACCCAGTATGGTGTGCCGCTGCGCCTGCCGGTGCCCGATTCCGGGTTTGCCGCGGGTATCGCCCTGCTGATGGTGGTATCGGCGTTCTTTGCGATCGGGACGGTGTCGCGGCTGGGATCGGTGGCGGCCATGAGCGTTGTCGGGTTTGCGGTGGCGCTCATCTTCATCCTCTTCAGCGCACCGGACCTGGGCATCACCCAGATCCTGGTCGAAACCCTGACGGTGATTCTGCTGGTGCTGGTCCTGTTCCGGCTGCCGGGCTTCACAAGCATGTCCTCGCCTCTGGAACGCTGGCGTGACATTGTGGTGGCGGTGCTGGTGGGCGTGCTCATGACCGTCCTGATCCTGGCCGCTACCGACGTCCAGTTCTTCGACCCGATCTCGTCCCAGCATGTCGCGCGCAGCGTGCCGGATGGCCATGGCCGCAACATCGTCAACGTGATCCTTGTGGACTTCCGGGCACTGGATACCCTGGGTGAAATCTTCGTGCTGGCCCTGGCGGCCGTTGGGGTTTACTCAATGATCCGGCTCAAGGCGGAGGATCAGCCGGTATGAAGGAAGCCAACACTCTGATCCTGCGTACGGCGGCACTGTTTCTGGTGCCGATGCAGCTGCTGTTCTCGATCTTCCTGCTGCTGCGGGGCCACGACGAACCCGGTGGTGGCTTCATTGCCGGTCTGGTGGCCTCGGGGGCCGTGGTGCTGTTCCTGTTTTCCTACGGCATCAGTGCCACGCGGGAGCTGCTCAGGGTCGACCCGCGCGATTTTCTGGGCGCCGGGTTGCTGATTGGCCTGGCCTCGATCGTGCCCTCGCTGGTGCTGGGGCAGCCGGCCATGACCGCCCAGTGGTGGGAAATACCGCTGCCAGGGGGCGGGTACTACAAGTTCTCAACGCCGCTCATTTTCGATGTGGGCGTCTACCTGACTGTGATCGGCTCCATCCTCACTATGGTGGTGGGCCTGTCCGAGTCCGAGGAATCCGATGCCTGAATCCGGAGGCTGCTGATGGAAACACTGATGGCCTACATCGTGGGCGCGCTGTTCGCCGCTGCGGTGTACATGATGCTGCGGCGCTCCATCGTCAAGCTGGTGATCGGCCTGATGCTGCTGAGCAATGCGGCCAACCTGCTGATCTTCACCGTGGCCGGGATGCGCCAGGGGGCACCGCCACTGGTGCCCGAAGGCGCGGAAGTGCCGGCCTCCACGGTTGCCGACCCGTTGCCACAGGCGCTGATCCTGACCGCCATCGTCATTGCATTCGGTGTGCTGGCTTTCTCGGTGGTGCTGATCCATCGCGCCTATGAAGTGGTTGGCACGGATGACCTGGACCGGATGAAGGATACCGATACCTGATGTCCCTCGCTGTTGCTCCCATCCTGATCCCCCTGCTCGCCGGGGCGGTGTCCGTTGCGCTTTGGCGATACCGCAGGGCCCAGCGTGTCATTGGTATTGTCGGAACCCTGGCACTGCTGCTGGTCGCCATCCGTCTTCTGCAGGAGGTCCATGCCGAGGGCATGGTGGTGCTGCACATGGGCGGCTGGGCCGCGCCGCTTGGCATCACGCTCGCCGTGGACATGCTGGGGGCCATCATGGTGGTGCTCACCGGGATTACGGGACTGGCGATTGCGCTGTTCTCCATGGGGGCAACGCCGGAACGCCATGAGCATTTCGGCTATTACCCGCTGATGCACCTGCTGCTCGCGGGGGTGGCCGGCTCCTTTGTAACCGGCGACATCTTCAATCTCTATGTCTGGTTCGAGGTGATGCTGATTGCCTCCTTCGCGCTGCTGACCCTGGGGGGCGAGCGGGCGCAGATGGAGGGCGCGATCAAGTACGTGACCCTGAACCTGTTCTCCTCGGCGATTTTCCTGTCGGCGGTGGGCATCCTCTATGGGCTGCTCGGCACCCTGAACATGGCGGACATCGCGCAGAAAATCGACCAGGTGGAGGACACCGCGCTGATCAATGTGGTGGCGGTCATGTTCATGGTGGCGTTCGGCATCAAGGCCTCGGCGTTTCCGCTGTTCTTCTGGCTGCCGGCCTCCTATCACACGCCGCTGGTCGGTGTGTCCGCGCTGTTCGCCGGGCTGCTGACCAAGGTCGGGGTCTATGCGCTGTTCCGGATGTTCACCATCGTCTTTGACCACGATGTGGCCTACACCCATGAGATCCTGATCTGGGTGGCCGGGCTCACCATGCTGTCGGGGGTACTCGGCGCCGCCGCCCAGTACGAGTTCCGACGAATCCTGTCGTTCCACATCGTCAGCCAGATTGGCTACATGATCCTGGGGCTGGCGCTGTTCACGCCCCTGGCGATCATCGGTGGTGTCTTCTACATCATGCACCACATCATCGTTAAGACCACGCTCTTCCTGGTCAGTGGCGTGACCCACCGGCTCAGCGGCACCCACGAGCTGAAGGACCTGGGTGGTTTCTTCCGCAGCCGGCCGATGCTGTCGGTGCTGTTCCTGATTCCGGCATTCTCGCTGGCGGGTATGCCACCGCTTTCCGGGTTCTTTGCCAAGCTGATCGTGATCCGCGCCGGCATCGAGGCGGAGGCCTGGGGCGTAACCGCCGTGGCGCTGCTGGTGGGGCTGCTGACACTGTACTCCATGACCAAGATCTGGGCGGAGGTCTTCTGGAAGGCAGCCCCTGAGGGGGCCGAAGGTGAAGCTCCGGCCGGGCAGGGCAGCACCGTCGGTCTGGGCTGGATGTATTCAGCCATTATCGGGCTGGCGGCCTGTACGCTGTTCATTGGTCTCAATGGCGAGCCGATCTATGCCCTGGCGGAGACCGCGGCGGAGCAGCTGCTCAACCCGGATCGCTACATCCGGGCGGTAATGGAGGCACGCCCATGACCGGATTTTTCTGGAATGTGATCCTGGCGCTGCTCTGGGTGGCACTGACCGGCAGTTTCTCCGGCGGTAACCTGCTGGCCGGGTTCGTCTTCGGGTATCTGGCGCTGGCCGTACTCCAGCGCCAGGTGCCGGCACTTTACGGGTATTCCCAGCGGGTGCCCCGGTTTCTGGCGTTTGCGGTGTTCTTTATCAAGGAACTGATCGTGGCCAATATCCGGGTGGCCTATGATGTGATCACCCCGGTCTGGTACATGAAGCCGGGGGTGATTGCCATGCCGCTGGAGGCGAAGACGGACATCGAGATCACGCTGGTGGCCAACCTGATTTCGCTGACGCCGGGCACGCTGAGCCTGGACGTCTCGGATGACCGGAAGGTGCTCTACATCCACGCCATGTTCATGGCCGACGAACAGGAACTGCGTGACAGCCTGCACGAGCTGGAACGCCGGATCCTGCGTGTGCTGCGCTAGCATGAGGGTCTGCAGGGGATCGATACAATGAACAGCTTTGTGCTGACACTGGTTTACTCAATGCTGGCGCTGGCCATGCTGATGGCGGCCATCCGCCTGGGCAAGGGCCCCTCCTTGCCGGACCGGGTGGTTGCGATCGAGCTGATCAGCTCCATGGTGGTCGGCATCATCGGCGTGCACGCCCTTGATACCGGCGTGCTCAGTTTCCTGGACGTGGCGATCGTGGTCGCGCTGGTGGCATTCCTGGCAGCCATTGGTTTTGCGCGCTTTATTGAACGGGGAGGGCCGCGCGAATGATGGACCTGATCATTGCCTTTTTTCTGATCAGCGGCGCCGCCTTCATGCTGTTGGCGGCACTGGGTATACTGCGCCTGCCGGATCTCCCCACACGCATGCACTCCTCCACCAAGGCCGGCGCCCTGGGCGCCATGCTGATCATGGCCGGCGTGGTGCTGGGGTTTGCCGATTGGCTGGCACTGGCCCGGGGCCTGGCCATCGTGCTCTTCATCATGGCGACCACCCCGATTGCCGCCCATGCCATTGGGCGTGCGGGTTACTTCATTGGCGTGCCGCTCTGGGATGGGACCATCAAGGATGAACTGCGTGAGAATTACGACAGTCAGACCCATGGCCTGCGCAGCGATCGCTCCGGTGATTCCTCCAGAGACGACGACGCCCCCGGCTGACTTCCCCAGGCTGACCCGGTAAGGTGGGTTGTATTCCGTTGCAACCCCTAATGATCGGAGGTCCGTCTATCAATATGGCGCGTGCAACCCGCTGGTCCCTGCCATCCCTGGAGGCGGTGCGTGACGCACTGCTGAACCCCGGTGTGGACGCTGAACGGCTCAGCGCCGCACTGGCCAGCGCCCGGGAACACCAGCCGCCCCCCGTGGTCTGGCTACTGGGCAAGGCCCAGTCCGGAAAGACTTCGATTATCCGTGCGCTGACCGGCAGTACGCGCGCGGAGATCGGCAATGGCTTCCAGGCCTGTACCCGCACGGCGTCCTTCTACGATTTCCCTGAACAGGCGCCGGTGGTGCGCTTTCTGGATACCCGGGGGCTGGGTGAAGTGGCCTATGACGCCGGGGAGGACCTGGCGTTCTGCGAGTCGCAGTCCCATCTCGTGATGGCGGTGATGAAAAT
>JBNJEG010000083.1:0-8977 GCA_051745655.1 Pseudomonadota bacterium | reverse complement strand
GGCCTGGCCAGTCTGCTGATTGATGACGATGCCGCTCTTCTTGCGGCAGGCGCACTGGTGACAGATCCCCATGCGGCAGCCGTAACGCGGATTCAGGCCAGCCGCCTCGGCTTCCTCAAGCAGTCGGCGATCGCCGGCGCTTTCCACCGTGATATCGCTGCGGCTGAAGTGGACAGTCCCACCGGCGTCTTCGGTGACCACCACGCCCGGCCCGACCGCAAACAAAGTGCTGCTGATCTGTTCCTCCGGAACACCGGCGTCCGCCAGCAGGTTCTGGGCGTGCTTCATCAGACCCGGAGGACCGCACAGGAAACAGTCCCGTTCCAGGAGCCCTTCGACCGCCTGCAGGTGATGCGGGCCGAGGTGGTCCGGGTTCTGCGGGTCCTGTTCCGCCGCCACAATGCGCAGGTCCAGGTTCGGCAGCCGCTCGGCCAGTGCTTCCAGCTTGCGGCCGCCGATCACGTCCGCCTCGGTGCGCACGAAATACAGCAGTGTGACCGGATTACGCAGGTGACGGTCCGCCATGGCTTCAAGCTGGCTCAGCACCGGTGTGATACCACTGCCACCGGTGATGAACAGCATCGGGTGCCCGGGTTCCGGCGTGTGATCCTCGCCGTAGGCGCGACTGATCCCGATCACATCGCCGGGCTCGAAGTGCTCCAGCAGCCAGGGGGTGATCTCGCCGTCCGCCACTTTCTTGATGGTGACGGTAATCGTGCCGTCCTTCTCCCAATGGGAGGGAGCACAGGAGAGACTGAAGGGCCGACTGTACCAGCGGCCGTCCTTCTCCACTTCCAGGTTCAGGTGCTGCCCGGCCCGGAAACCACCCCAGCGCCCTGCCGGGCGAAGGGTCAGCGTTTTGCTGTCGTGGGTCTCGGATTCGATCGCCTCCACCCGCGCCGGAATGTAACGCTGGGCCCAGAGCGGATTGATGCTCTCAAGCAGCGGATCGAAGTACATGGCCGGATTTTCCCGGTTGAACAGCTGCTGACCCAGCCAGCGCCAGGTATCACGCCCCGGCCCGACCCGTGCCAGAACGCCCTTGTATGAGCGACCCTGGCCGCGATCCACACCATCTACCATGTTCATTGATTCCTGCATCACAGGCCTCTTGTGCACATTTGTTCACAACTTGTGAACGACTGTACACAAGGGAAGATCAAGGTGTCAACAGATAAAGGGAACCGGATCACACGTTTCGATTCCGGCCACAGGTCGGTACACTCGCGGGATAATCCCGAACGCATCCGTAAAGGCATGACAACACAGAAACGACGCCGCCCCGGCGAGACCCGGGAAATCCTCATGGACGCCGCCCTGACCCTGGTGGGCAGGGGCCGCCACTTCGCCAGCCTCGGCATCCGGGAAGTCACCCGCCAGGCCGAGGTGGTGCCCACATCCTTCTACCGCCACTTCCGCAACATGGACGACCTGGGCCTGACACTGGTGGACCAGCTGGGTGTGGTTCTGCGGGGAATGATGCGGGAGGCGCGTGCGAACGTGATCCACGCGGACAAACTCATGGATGAGTCCGTGGCCATCTTCGTGGACCACGTCCAGTCCAACCGGAATTTCTTCACCTTCATGGCCCAGGGACTGGCCGGGGAAAGTCAGGCGATACAGCAGGGCATCCGCAACGAGATGCAGTTCTTTGCCAGCGAACTGGCCAACGACCTGCGCAACCTCCGCCTGCTGACGCACCTCAATGACGAGGACCTGGACATGGCGAGCGAGCTGGTGGTCCGCACGGTGGCGTTCAGCCTGACCGACATCCTCAGTATTTCAGCAGAAGACGAGGACGAGCTGACCCGGATCAAGCGCCAGACCACGCGCTTCCTGCGGATGATTTTTCTCGGCGCGGGGCAGTGGCAAAGCCGCTGAACCGCGCCGGGGCACTTCCGATCAGTTCTGGTCCGGATCGAGAAACGCATTGCGGTGGAAGCGGGCCGCCGCCTCCACCTCGGCCACGCCACAGGCGCCCGGCTCCGGGAAGCGTTCCCCGACCAGGGTCCGCAGCACGGTGTGGACCCCGTGGGACAGGGCCTCAAGGTTATAGCCCCCCTCCAGAACGAACACCAGTCGGCCATCGCAGTGACGCTCCGCCACCGAATGGATGATCTCTGTCATTACCGACATGCCCTCATAGGACACGTTCAGCGCCAGGTCGTACCAGTGGGTATCAAAGCCGGCTGACACCAGAATGATGTCTGGCCGGAAAGCATCCGCGGCCGGTTCCACGATTTCACGCATGGCCTTGATGTACGCGACATCACCGGAGCCTCCTGGCAGCGGCACATTGACCGTCGCCCCTTCGGCCATCCCCACGCCAACCTCCTCCATCAGGCCGGAGCCGGGATAGAACGGTGCAGCGCGGTGGATATCAATGAACATCACATCGGGGTCCGCCCAGAAGATGTCCTGGGTACCGTTACCGTGGTGGGCATCCCAGTCCAGGATCAGGACCCGTTCGCAACCAAGCTCGCTGCGGGCATGCGCCGCCGCCACGGCCACATTATTGAACAGGCAGAACCCACGCGCCCGAACCGGTTCGGCATGATGGCCAGGGGGCCGGACGAGCGCAAAGGCGTGACGATAGCGGCCTTCAACAACCGCCTCGACCGCCGCCAGCGCCGTGCCGGCAGCGACTTCCGCGGCCAGGACACTGCCTTCGGAAACCGCCGTGGTATCCACGTCCAGCCAGGCGTTCTTGTCACGCAGATCCTCGATGAAATCGAGATAGTGGGTGGTGTGGACCCGCCCGAGCTCATCCCGCGTTGCCGGCCGGCCCGTCTCCGTGGCAAGCCCCGGGATCGGCTGGGACGCCAGGAGATCCATCACCGCACGCAGGCGGCCTGGATGTTCCGGGTACTTCCACTGGGCGTTGAGGCCGGCAAGGATCTCGCGGATACGCCGATCAAGGCGACCGGGCAGGAAAGGAACATCCACATCCGGCTCGTGCGCCAGCATGCGGTCGTCGTGAAACAGGGCAATAGTGCCTTCCGGCATGACAGCCTCCATGTGCGCGCGGCATCACCGTCACGCCGCGTCACCCTCACTATACTATCTCCGTAAGCCCTGACAAGCGCCCTGAAAACAAGCCAGTGGCGACATCACCCGGGTGGTCTCACTCGACGGTTCCGCCAGTGCCCCAGCAATCCGTAACGGGGACTGAACAGAAACGCCAGCAGGAAGAAGACCCCGGTCATCGTGGCCATGGTACCGCCAACGGAAACATCCATGGCAACCGCCAGCGGATAGCCGCAAAGCGTCGCCGCCACACCCAGCACCACAGCGAACACCAGCATCAGGGATAAGCGGTCCGTCAGCAGATAGGCCGTGGCCGGCGGTACGATCACGAAGGCGATGAACAGCACGGCGCCTACAGCGTCAAACGCAGCCACGGCAGTCACGCTGGTCAGCCCCAGCAGCAGGTAGAACAGCAGGGTCGGCGCCAGGCCCAGGGCTGCCGCCAGCTGCCGGTCAAAGGTGGCAATCTTGAGTTCCTTGTAGAAGGCGAGCACGAACAGCAGGTTCACCACCGTAACCAGCAGCATCCAGACCACGGCCTGGGGCAGTTCCCAGCCCCAGAGCGTCATGGTGTCCAGCCACACGAAACCGATCTCACCCAGCAGCACCGTGTGAGTATCAATGTGGATGTCCCGGGCATACAGGTTCAGCAACAGCACGCCCATGGCAAACAGTACCGGGAACACCAGGCCGATGGCTGCGTCGCGCTTCACCCGGCGGGTGCGCGCGATCATTTCCGTGAGAAAGACCGTCAGCACGCCGGTCAGCGCCGCGCCGGCAATCTGCAGCGGGCCGGACTGGGCTTTGGTCAACAGCCAGACGACAACGATGCCGAACACGATGGAGTGACTGATGGCATCCGAAAGCATGCTGTTGCGCTGCAGTACCAGGAAGGTCCCAACAAGCGAGCCCGCCGCTGCCACCAGCGCACCGGTGAGGAGAATCATGTAGACCGGATCAACCAGGATCGATTGGATCATGCCGCGTTCTCCTCGACCATGCCCATGCGTTCCAGCACCTGCTCGGCCTCCCGGTAGCCCGCATCGGTCAGCGCCCAGTGAGGACCCTCCACACGCATATGGCTGGCCGGAACGACGAAACCACGCTCATAGAGCCGCTTCAGGATCGGGCCCGTAGCCACGCCGTAGAAGCTGTCCAGCATGCTGCGTTCGACCGGGTATTGAGGATCCTCATGATGCTCGGCCAGCTTATAGAGCGTTGTCAGCATCTGACGCTGACCGATGGCCTTGCGTTCACGCCAGAGTTCGAACCAGGACCAGAGCACGCCCCTGCCGGGCGCCAGCAGCAACGAGATCGCCACCAGCACCGACGCTGCCAGGACCACCACGGGCCCGGTCGCCAGGTGCGGCACGGCGGCGCTGAACAGCACACCCACGATGCCCGAGATCACGCCCATGACCATGGCCAGCATCACCATGTGCTCCAGCTTCGAGACCCACTGCCGGGCGGCGGCCGCGGGCGCGATCACCATGGCGGTCATCAGTACCACGCCCACCATCTGCAGGCCGACCACAACGGCCAGCGCAATCATGGCTGTAAGGATGCTTTCGAGGACCACCACCGGCAGGCCGATCGACCCCGCAAACAGCGGGTCAAAGGTCACGAGCTTGAGCTGTTTCCAAAGGACCATCACCAGCGCCAGGGCAATCAGCGTGACACCGCCCATGAACCACAGATCCTCCCGGCGCGTGGCGGCTGCCTGCCCGAACAGGAACGTATCCAGTCCTCCCTGGGAGGCGTTGGGCATACCCTGGATATAGGTCAGGAGCATGACACCGATGGCGAATGACACGCTGAGCGCAATGCCCAGTCCGGCATCGGTCTTGATGCGGCTGTAACGCACCACCACCTGGACGAACAGCGCCGCGATCACGGCGGTGGCCAGGGCCCCGGCCATGATCCAGCCGAGGTGGCGGGTACCCGCTATCAGGAAGCCAATACAGACTCCCGGCAATGCCGCGTGAGCCAGAGTGTCGCCCATCAGGCTCTGCTGGCGCAGTACGGCAAAGGACCCAAGCAATCCGCTGACAATCCCCAGAAGCGTTGCCCCCATGAGCACGTTCTGGACGGTGTAGTCGCCCAGCATGGCCAGCATCAGCCGCCCACCTCCCGGGGAACCGCGTCGGGCGCTTCCTGCCCGGCATCCGGGTCAAGCAGCGCGATACGCCCGCCATAGGCCCGACGCAGATTGTCGCCGGTGTAGATATCGCGCACCCGCCCCTGGGCAATCACGCGCACATTGAGGATGACCAGCCAGTCGAAATAGTCGCGGACGGTCTGCAGGTCGTGATGCACCACGATGATGGTCTTGCCTGCATCCCGCAGCTCCTGGAGCAGCGCCACCACCGCCTTCTCCGTGGTGGCATCCACCCCTGCCATGGGCTCGTCCAGGAACAGGACATCCGCGTCCTGCACCATGGCCCGGGCCAGAAAGACCCGCTGCTGCTGCCCCCCGGAGAGCTGGTTGATCTGGCGCCTGGCGAATGCATCCATCCCGACGGAGGCCAGCGCCTCCATGGCCCGCTCACGCTCACGTCTGCCGGGCCAGCGCAGCCAACCGAGCTGGGCATAGAGCCCCATCATGACCACATCCAGAACGGTCGTGGGGAAATCCCAGTCCACGGTCGAGCGCTGGGGCACATAGGCAACCCGTCGCACCGCCTGGCGGGGCGCATAGCCGTGAACACAGATGTGACCGGCGGTGGGCCGGACCAGCCCGAGCACGGTCTTGATCAGGGTGCTCTTGCCGGCCCCGTTGGGCCCAATGATGGCCGCCATCACCCCGGGCGGAATGTTAATGTCAATATCCCAGAGGACCGGCCGGCCTTCGTAGGCCACGGTCAGGTCCTCAATGTGAAGGGCCAGGTCGGGTTCGTGGCGCTGTGTGCAGCTCATTGTTTTCCCCGTTTACTCTGTTTGCTCAGCATCGCCGTCCCAGTGGTCGGACAGGCGTTCCGGCCAGGGCGCAGCGGTGCCGCCGAGCCCCCTGGTGACCGCTTCCGTGTTCGCCCGGAGCATCCCGATATAGGTCCCGGCTTCGGTACCACGCTCGCCCATCGCATCCGAGTACAGCTCCGGCCCGATGCGCAGCTCATGCCCCTGCCTTGCCGCGCCCTCAACCACGGCCTCGACCGTCCGGCGACTGATGGTGCTCTCAACAAAAATGGCCGGGATACCCCTTTCGGCCACGGTGCCCACGACATTGCGGATATCCGCGATCGCCGGCTCGCTGTCCGTACTGATGCCCTGGATACCGAGAACCTCAATATCATAGGCATCGCCGTAGTAGCCAAAGGCATCGTGGGCCGTGACCAGGACACGCTGCTCTTCCGGGATGGTCACGATGCTGCTGCCGACCCACTGGTCCAGCGCCTTCAGATCCGCTGCGTAAGCCTCGGCGCGCCGGCTCATGGCGTCGCTGCAGTCAGGAGCAACCTGCTGCAGTGCCCGCGTAACGGTGGGGACGATGCGGACCCAACGGCCGGGATCCATCCAGAGATGGGGATCCACGCCGTAGGTGTCATCGTCGTCGGCGGTCAGGAGCTGCTCCTGGGTCATGGACTCCGGCGCGACGGCCAGGGTGAGCTTGAGTTTGCCCAGTTGCGACAGGACCGACCCCAGCTGCCCTTCCAGGGAGTAGCCGTTGTAAAGGATCGCGTCCGCATTGCGCAGTCGGTAGATGTCGCTGGCCCGTGCCTCATAGAGATGCGGGTCGACGCCGGGCCCCATCAGGGCCTCCACGTCGACGCACTCCCCGGCAATATTCCGGGCAACGTCGGCGATCATGCCCGTTGTCGTCACGACACTGGCCGCGCTGGCAACCACCGGGAGCAAGGGCACCAGTATCAGAATCAAACCCTGCAGAAGCCGTTTCATGAGATCCCTCGTCAATCGGTACTGCATCCAGTTTAGAAAGAATTTTAACAGCAATGCAAACCTTTTTAGCCTCGGCTAACTTTTATAGTATGACCATTGTGCGAGTCCGCGCTCTTGGCTATAGTCGGCGGCATGACCAGTGAACCGAACACCCCGTCCCATGCCGATGACAGCCTGCCGCCTCCCGAGCAGCACGCACGCCAGTACGCCGCCGTGCGGGATGCCCACGAGACGGAGCTGATCGAAGACTATGTCGAGCTGATCGGTGATCTGCTGGACCACGCCGGTGAGGCCCGGGCCACCGATATCGCCGCGCGCATGGGCGTGCGCCAGGCGACCGTTGCCCGCATGATCCGCCGGCTGAACGAGCTCGGGTTCGTGACCAACGAGCCCTACCGCTCCATCTTCCTGACCGAGCGCGGCCGGGCCATGGCCAATGAATCCCGCAAGCGCCACGCCGTGGTTCTGCAGTTCCTGCGCAGTCTGGGCGTGGACGATGCTACGGCGCGGATCGACGCCGAGGGCATGGAACACCACGTGAGTGAGACAACGCTGGACGTCATGCGTGAGTTCGCCCAGACACAAAAGGGTGGCGACTGACCGGCGCCCATGGTAGGGTGCCCACCTGCGTTGTTCCCTCCGCCTTCCCCGGTCGTTCAGACGACCCCTGTTTCGCCGGTTGGTCTCCGCACGCTTATCGCGGACTGCATATTGCCAGGGCCATTCCCGACAAGCTGACAATCTGCCCTTCCCTGTTTACCGGGGCAACGGGCGACACCCGCTCTGGCGTATTGAACAGGAAAGACTGAATGTCCTTTGACTCCCTCGGCCTGCGGGCTGAACTGAACCGTTCCATCAAGGAACAGGGTTATGACCAGGCTACGGCCATCCAGCAGCAGGCCATCCCGGCCGCGCTTGCGGGCCGTGACCTGATGGCCAGTGCCCAGACCGGCACCGGCAAGACCGCCGCCTTCACCCTGCCGCTGCTGCAGAAACTCTCGGAAGGCAAACCCAGCCGTGGCCGGCCACGCGCACTGGTGCTCACCCCCACCCGTGAACTCGCCGCCCAGGTGGAAGACAGTGTGCGCGTCTACGGCCGTCACCTGCCGCTGCGCTCTGTGGCCATCTACGGCGGCGCCGGCATTGGCCCTCAGATCCGCCAGCTCAAGAGTGGCATGGATATCCTCGTGGCGACCCCGGGCCGTCTGATGGATCACATGGAGCGCGGCACCGTGGATCTGTCCGGCATTGAAGTGCTGGTGCTCGACGAAGCGGATCGGATGCTCGACATGGGCTTCCTGCCGGCGATCGAAAAAATCGCCCGTACCCTGCCGGATGCCCGTCAGACCATGCTGTTCTCCGCCACCTTCTCCGCGCCCATCCAGAAGCTGGCGCAGAAGTTCATGAATGAGCCTGAACTGATCCAGACCGGCGAGCGCAACGGCACCGCCGAGAAGGTCGACCAGAGCGCCTACATGGTGGATGGCGGCCGCAAGCGGGAACTGCTGACGCACCTGATCGGCACCCAGAACTGGCGCCAGGTGCTGGTCTTCACACGCACCAAGCGCGGCGCTGACCAGCTGGCCAAGCAGCTCGAAACCGACGGCATCCGCTCCGCCGCGATCCACGGTGACAAGAGCCAGGGCGCACGCAACAAGGCGCTGAAGGCGTTCAAGCACGAGAACGTGCGCGCCCTCATCGCCACCGACGTGGCAGCCCGCGGCATCGATATTGACCGGCTGGAATACGTGGTCAACTACGACCTGCCGGACAACCCGGACGACTACGTGCACCGGATCGGCCGTACCGGCCGTGGTGGCGAAAGCGGCTCGGCCGTGTCCTTCGTCAGTGGCCAGGAGAAGGGTCAGTTCAACAGCATCCGCAAGGTGGTCAGCCGGGAGATTCCCGCAGGCGTGGAAGCTGGTTTCGAGCCGGTCCAGAAGAGCGGCCCGGCCCCGAAACGCGGTGGTGGTGGACGCCCTGGTGGCGGTGGACGCCCCGGCGCCGGCCGTAACGGTCCTCCGCGCCGTCGTTAAAACCGGATCAATTCCGG
>JBNJEG010000082.1:0-9001 GCA_051745655.1 Pseudomonadota bacterium | reverse complement strand
GTAAAAGGGATCACATCATCAAACTGGATGGTGTAATGGATGTGCGTCCCACCATTGCCGGAATCCGCAAACCGAATGCTTCCCTGGTGGTCGCGGACGAGCGTGCGGCTGGTTATCGCATAGTCAATCGCCTCATCCGGCTCACACCGCGTAATGGTTTCCTCCAGCGCCAGCGGCCCGGCAATACCGATGCGTCGAACCGAACCGACACCGTTGGGATCCTCGCCGTCACTGTCACGCACCCGCTTGACCGGTACACCCAGCATCCGACCAAAGCGCCCATGGTCCGCGAACAGGGCGAATACCCGGTCCCGCTGCGCCGGAATTTCCTCGCGGATCTCGATCCGGTAGGTTCCCATTATTCCTCCTGAGCCATCGAAGAGTGCATTCAGGCGCCCATCCTACCTGAAATCACAATTCAGCGAGCGACCTCGAAGGGTATATACAATGACCCCATCACCTCCCGGTAAACGCCTTCTTTCTTGAGGCGCCGGAGTTGCGCGGACAGGTCCCGGATGAATGCCCGGTTGCGTTCAGTGTCGTGGCAGTTGATGCGATCGAAGCCTTCGAGCAGAGTGAGCTCCGGAGCATAGCTGAGCCGATCCAGATAGGGGCGCATATCCGGAACCGCGGCAACCAACGCATCCAGACGCCCCATGTCCAGCATCTGAACTGCCTGGGCCTCGGACCGGACGGCCTGTAACTCGACCGACCCCGGTAATGCCGAAGCCAGATACACCTCGTGCCCCTTGATCCTACCAACCACCAGGCCTTTGAGTTCGTCGAGGGACTCAACGGGAGGGTCTTCGGAGCGCGTAAAAATGTGGAAACTGAACTTGCCAAACGGGTAGCTGTAAACCAGCCCATCGTCACCGACACGCTGGCGCAGCACATCCGTCAGTGAGAACAGGCAGTCGACACGGGATTCCTCAAAAACCTGGATCGCACGGCGGTAAGGGTAGAACGCCGGCTCCACCTTCACATCCAGCGACTCAAGGGCACGCTCAACCAGGCGTTGGTACAGACCGGAGTCATCCGGCTCATACAGGTTGGCCAGTGTGGGCGCGGCAACCGTTATGCTCTGGCTGGCATGCGTCTGCGCGCCCATGGTCAGCGCCACGGCTACCCCGAGGCACATGCGTAAAAGTCCTTTACGCCCCATCGATCCGTTCCCGAGCACTGAGTTGATGACCTCAGCTTAATCCCATTCTCCATCAATCACGAGCCCGGATTGCAAAGATCGGTTAATCCTGCTTCTGAATCAGGTCAGCGCGCCCATCCCTCGGCGGACTGGCCTGACCTCCCCTCCTTAGACGCTTTCTCTGAACCGCCGGCCCAACAACTCCCCCAATCACCCACGTTGTAACCGGAGTTAGCACAACCGACGCCGTTCAACGCCCAAGCGCCAAGGTGTGATAGGCTCCCGCCATGATTAGAAGCGCCATCTATGACACCCTTATTCTCAAGCTCACTGCCCGCTGGTACGCCGCGGTACTGGACCGGCTTCCGGACAGGGCCAATGTGCTGGACGTTGGTATCGGAACCGCCGGCGCCCTGGTCGCCAATGCCGAGCGGGTCATCCGTAAAGACCTCCGCATCACCGGCATCGACATTGACGGGGATTACGTCGAACGTGCCCGGCAACGACTGCACCAGTCCAGCCTGAGCAACCGCGTGGCGGTCGACCAGGAGTCCGTCTACGACCACCAGGGCGGCCCCTATGACGCCGTCTACTTCTCTGCCAGTTTCATGCTCCTGCCCGAACCCGAGCGGGCGCTGCGCCACTGCGCCACCCTCCTGAACCCCGGTGGGCGGATCTATTTCACCCAGACCATCCAGCACCGCCATTCCCGGGTGATGGAAGCGTTCAAACCCATGCTGCGGCGGCTCACCAGCATCGACTTCGGGCGGGTCACCTACGAGGAGGACTTCCGGGCGCAGATCGAGGCGGCGGGGCTGGAACTGGAAACGTTCACCACCCTTGAAACCCATGGCAGCCGCGCGTCCTGCCTGGCCGTAGCGGCACCCATCCAGCGCTGAGACTGGGTGCGTAGTTCTACCCATTGCCGGGCTCGGTATTAAGGCGGATAAGAGGGTATCGGGCGCGTCACTGACGCCCGCCAGCCAACAGGGAAGCCGCCATGAGCAAGAGCATGAACAGAAAAAAGGACAGCAAGAAGAAGCCCGCCAAAACCGCGGCGGAAAAACGCAGGGAAAAGCGGGGCTCGACCACCCCCGTCGCCGACCTGACCAATACCCGGAAGCCCAAGGGCCGCTGAGCAATGCCCTTGTGGAACCGGCCGCAGTCACCTGATGCAGCCGGTTCCACTCACTTCATCTCAAACCCGCGCCTGACCAGGAAATCCCGCATATGCGGGCGCAGCTTGGAGTCAAACAGGGGCGTTAGGTTCTGTGACCAGTTCGTCTCCTTGTTGCCGCCGGTACGGGCCCGGTAGTAATCCCTCATGGTCTCGTCGAACGCTTCAACCTGTTCCGAATCCTCGCTGTAGCAATCCTCCTTGAGAATCGACGCCACCGGCAGGCGTGGCTTAACGTCCGGATCATGGGCGGGATAACCGAGGCACATACCGAAGACCGGGTAGACATGGTCCGGCAGACTCAGCAGGTCACTGATGGCCTGGGGATTATTGCGAATGCCGCCAATGTAACAGATCCCCAGCCCCTCGGATTCCGCAGCAACCGCCACATTCTGCGCCATCAGCGCGGTGTCCACACTGGCCACCAGCAGCTGCTCGGTCATGCCGCGAACCACGTTGGCGCCGGTGCGCTCAGCGGCCTCCGTGGGGCGCTTCATGTCCGCGCAGAACACCAGAAAATCCGAGCAGCTCGCGATATAACCCTGGCCACCGGCCAGCTCTGCAATCTGTTCACGATTCTCCGGCCTGGTTACGTGGATGACACTGTAGGCCTGGATATGGCTGGAGGTCGCCGCACTCTGGCCGGCCCGGATCAGCTCCAGCAACAGCTCATGGGGGATCTTTTCATCGGTGAACTTGCGGATGGAGCGGTGGGATTTGAGCTGCTCGATAACGGGATTCATGCAACCTCGCCTGATACAGGAACAATGGGTTTGCAGGGCAGTCGTTATTGCGACTCGGCCCTGTGTCGTTTCAGTTGGGCTCCGAGCGCCTCAAGATACCGCTCCGGGGCCTCGATGTGGGGCAGATGCCCGACATCCTTGAATTCAACCAGCGTCGCATCAGGGATACGCTCCGCCGCCTTTTTGCCAAGCCGGGTGTAATCGCCCATACGCTGCGCCAGCTCCTCATCGACCAATCCGCGCCCAATGGCGGTGCGGTCGCGGGTGCCGATCAAAAGGGTTGTGGGCACCTCGAGTTGATCCAGCTGATACACCACCGGCTGGGAGAGGACCATGTCAGCCGTCAGCGCCATGTTCCAGGCAAAGCGCTCACCATCCTCTCCCTCGTACTGATTGGCCAGCATACGCGCCCAGGGCTCGTAACGCTCTTTCCAGTCGCCGTCATAGTAGCTGGACTTCTGATACGCCTTGATGCTCTCGAAATCCTTATCCAGCTCACTGTCATAAAGCGTATCGATGGCAACGTAGGGAACGCCCATGCCCCGCCAGTCTTCCAGACCGATCGGGTTGAGCAGCACAAGGTGTTCCGTTAGGTCCGGATACTGCAGCGCAAACTGGGTTGCCAGCATGCCACCCATGGAATGGCCCATGACGGTGGCCTCTTCAATATCGAGATCCTCCAGCAGTGCCTGGGTATTGGCGGCCAGCTGGTCAAACGTGAACTGGTAGTGCCTGGGCATGCTGGAGCCCCCGAACCCAACCTGGTCCGGCACCACCACGCGGTAGCCCTGCTCCTGCAGGAATTCGATGGTCTGCTCCCAGTAGGCACCACTGAAATTCTTGCCATGCAGCAGCACAGCAACCCCTTTGGGGTCACCGGTTTCCGGTTCCACATCCATGTAGGCCATGGACAGTTGCTGTCGCTGGCTGTCGAACGTGAAACGTTCCACCGGGTAAGGATAATCGGAAGCCCCGGCGGCCTGCACTGCGACCATTCCCAGGGTCAGGATCAGCCATGCGGCGTTACGCATGATTAGCCCTCCATTTGACCAACACGTTTGCGTTCTGAGCCGCCAGCGATTGGCAGAGTCGCTGATCGTTGATCGGCATCATCACATGTCCAGAATTTAACTGATACAAGATCCGTAGTCCTACAAAAAATGCGTCACGGTGCGGTTCTTTGCCGGTACGTGGAGTGGATGTCCAGCAAGGAAGGAGTCAGGAATCATGAGCGATGGGAACGGTTCTTCACCCACCGTAAGCGTTGGTCTGCCTGTTTATAACGGCGAACGATACCTAGGTGAAGCGATTGAGTGCATATTGGGGCAGAAAGGTGTCGATCTGGAACTGGTTATCTCGGATAACGCATCCACCGATCGCACTGCGGCCATAGCCCGGGAAGCCGCAGAGCGTGACCCCCGGGTCAAATACTTCAGGAACGAAACGAATCTGGGCGCTGCCACCAACTACAACCGGGCGTACGAGTTGTCCAGTGGCCGCTATTTCAAATGGGCTGCCGCGGACGACCTCTTTTCTGAGGATATGCTGGCGCGCTGTATCGAAAAACTGGAGAGCCGCAGCGATGCGGTCCTCTGTTACACCGGGGTGACCATAATCGGACCGGATGGAAAGGCGATTCGGCCCTACGAGGAACCCTTCAATCTGGACGTTGCCTCCCCGGTGGAACGCTTTCACAAGCTTCGTGGCCTTCTCGGTGAATGCAACGCCGTATTTGGCGTCATGCGCCGGGAAGCGATTGAGAAAACCTCCGTAATGGAGCCTTTCCTGGCTTCGGATGCCGCATTCCTGAGAGAACTTGTCCTGTACGGGCCCTTCCTGAGAATCCCGGAAGCACTGTTTTACCGGCGCGAGCACCCGGACGCCTTCAGCAGCCTCAAGGAAGAGAAGGAACGTGTCGCGTTCTTTGATCCCGCCATGCGGATGAAACCGCCCATGAAGGGATGGAGCAATGCCCTCAGGGACCTGAAATCCATCCGCAGGGCGCCGCTCCAGACCTCTGAAAAAATGCACCTGTACCGGGCGGTCATGCGCACGCTCAAGTGGAAGCGCGGCTATTACCACGAACTCGGTCAGGCACTCAGCTACAGAGCACGGAGTCTCTTGAGCTCCGGTCTGGACAAGCCGGCACAGAAGACCTCGTCCAAACCATGACCGGACAGCTTCTGCATCGGCTGCCACAAAAACCAGCTGCATTTCGGAGGGAACATGAAAGTAGCGATACTCGCAGGTGGGCTCGGCTCGCGCCTGGCCGAAGAGACAGAGATCCGACCCAAGCCGATGGTGGAAATCGGCGGATGGCCGATTCTCTGGCACATCATGATGCACTACCACACATACGGCTATAACGAATTCGTGGTCGCCCTGGGCTACAAAGGGGACTACATCAAGCGCTGGATGCGTGAGTTCAACGAGCTCCAGGGCAGCATCACCGTTGATACGGCGTCGGGCGACGTTCGGCTGCACGACCGACAGGCACCCAAATGGCGTGTGGACCTGGTGGAGACCGGGCAGGGCACCCTGACCGGCGGTCGCATCAAGCGCCTTCGCCCCTGGTTGGGCGAGCAGACCTTCATGCTCACCTGGGGCGACGGTGTCTCCGATGTCGATCTCCACCATCTGCTGGACTTCCACCGCTCCCACGGCAAGCTGGCCACCATGACCACGGTCAGACCGCCGGCACGCTACGGACACCTGGAGCTGGCCGGCGACCAGGTGGTGAGCTTCACCGAGAAGTCCCAGACCAGCGCGGGCTGGATCAACGGGGCGTTCTTTGTCCTTGAGCCGGGCATCTTCGATTTCATCGAAGGCGACGAGACCATGTGGGAACACGCACCTCTGGAACAGCTGGCGGCCGCTGGCGAGCTCATGGCCTATCGCCACGAATCATTCTGGCAATGCATGGATACCATGCGGGAGAAGCACTACCTGCAGGAGCTGTGGAACACCGGCAAACCGCCATGGAAGACCTGGGAGTGATGGGCATGCGTGTATTGGTAACGGGTCATCTCGGGTATATCGGCACGGTGTTAACCCCCATGCTGCTGGCGCGTGGCTATGACGTTGTCGGGCTCGACTCGGATCTCTTCAGGGCGTGTACCTTCGATGGTGAACTCGCACAGGTTCCCAACATTGGTAAGGACGTCCGGGATGTGGAACTGGAGGACCTGCGGGGATTCGACGCCATCGTGCACCTTGCCGGGCTCTCCAATGACCCGCTCGGTGACTACCGCCCGGAGCTGACTGGCGACATCAACCACCGGGCCTCGGTCCGTCTGGCGGAGCTTGCAAAGGCAGCGGGTGTCCCTCGGTTCCTGTTTGCCTCTTCCTGCAGCAATTATGGCGCCGCCGGCGCGGACTTCCTGGACGAAACAGCACCGTTCAAGCCGGTCACGCCCTACGGCGAGTCCAAGGTACAGGTGGAGTATGCCGTCTCAAAACTGGCGGATGAGGACTTCAGCCCAACCTTCCTGCGGGCATCGACGGCCTATGGCGTCTCACCCAGGCTGCGGTTCGATCTCGTGGTGAACAACCTCACCGCCTGGGCCTACGCCACCGGGCGGGTGTACATCAAAAGCGACGGCACACCCTGGCGCCCCATAGTCCATGTCTCCGACATTGCGCGCGCCTATGAGGCAGTGCTCGCCACTGACCGGGCCCTGGTCCACAACCGGGCGTTCAACGTCGGTTCCACGACTGAGAACTACCAGGTCCGGGACCTTGCCTATCTCGTTGCCGAGGTGGTCCCGAACTGTCAGGTCGAGTTCGCACCCGATGCCGGCCCCGACAAGCGCTGCTACCGGGTGGACTGCAACCGCATTGCGCGGGAGCTGCATGCCTTCAAGCCGCAATGGACCGCCCGGCGCGGTATCGAGGAGCTCTATGAGAGTTACCGCCGTGTCGGTGTCACCCTTGAGGACTTTGAAGGGGAACGCTTCAAGCGCATCGCCCACGTGCAGAAGCTTATAGGCGAGGGACGCATCGGCGATGACCTTCGATGGCGTGTCACCGCCGATGACCAACCACCCAAGGAAGAGGCGATCTCCTCCCTGATTTGACGTGCCCAGCAGACGCTGCCGGGCAGCCCGCAAGGAGAGCTTGATGACGACGATCAACCAGAATTACGGCAGTGACGCCGTGCACCCGGCGTGCAGGTCCTGTGGTTCTCAAGGACTGGAAGTATTTCTCGACCTCGGCAGCACACCGCTCGCCGACCGGTTGCCCACAGCGGGTCAGTTGAATGAGAGCGAGCCGAGTTACCCACTCGAAGTCGCGTTCTGCCCCGAGTGCACCCTGGTCCAGATCCTGAAGACAGTCCCGCCGGAAGAGCTGTTCTGTGAGGACTATCCCTATTATTCATCGGTTTCACCGCTACTGCAGGAGCACTCACAAAGGAACGTGCAGGAGCTGGTGCGCCTGCGCGAGCTGAGCAGCGACAGCTTCGTGGTGGAGCTGGCCAGCAACGACGGCTACCTGTTGCGCCACTACCTTGAGCACCGGGTGAGGGTTCTGGGGATTGACCCGGCAGACGGTCCGGCCCGGGAGGCCGAGAAGATCGGTGTGCCGACGCTCAACACCTTCTTTACCGAGGCACTGGCCGATGAAATCGTCGAAAAACACGGTCCGGCGGACGTGATCCACGGCAACAACGTCCTGGCGCATGTGGCGGATACCAACGGCTTTGTCGCCGGCATACGCCGGCTGCTTAAGGACACTGGCGTTGCGGTGATTGAAGCCCCCTACGTACGGGACCTGGTGGACCACCGCGAGTTCGACACCATTTACCACGAACACCTGTGCTACTTCTCAGTGACGGCGCTGGATCGACTGTTCCGCCGCCATCAACTCTTCCTCAATGAAGTCCGGTGGCTGCCCATCCATGGCGGTTCCCTCCGGCTGTACGTGGAGCCCACTGAGCGCCCTGGCCCGTCGGTCCGGGAAATGCTCCGGCATGAAGCCGAGGCCGGCGTCACCAACATCAGCTATTACCGGAACTTCTCGAAGAACGTGGCCGAGCTTACCGGGGAGCTCCATAGACTGCTGGACGACCTCAAGCGTGACGGGTACCGGATCGCCGCCTATGGCGCGGCCGCCAAGGGCAGCACCATGATCAATTACGCCGCCATCGGGCGGGACACGATTGATTACGTGGTCGACCGGAATGTGCACAAACAGGGCCGTCACATGCCGGGACAGCACATTCCGATACTTGCTCCGGAGGAACTGCTCAGGGATCAGCCCGATTACGTGCTGATGCTGACCTGGAATTTCGCGGACGAAATCCTGAAACAGCAGGCGGAATACCGTGAAAAAGGTGGCAAGTTCATCATCCCCGTGCCCTGGCCGCGTATTGTCTAACCCGGGCCTTCGCCTGAATACCTAAGGATGACATAGAGCCATGACAGGGAAACCCGTATGTAAGGCCTGCCAATCGGACACGGTCAGCGTGTTCCACGAGCAGGACAATGTGCCCGTCAACAGCTGCATCCTCCTCAACACCCGGGAGGAGGCCCAGCAGTTTCCGGTGGGCAGGATCGCGCTGGGTTTCTGCAGTACCTGCGGATTCATCTTCAACACGGCTTTTGATCCCGGACTGATCGAGTACTCCGCCCGCTACGAGGAAACACAGGGGTTTTCCGGGACCTTTAACCGCTTCCACCGGGAGCTTGCACAACACCTGATCGACCGCCACGACCTCCGCGGTAAGCGCGTGCTGGAAATCGGCTGCGGCAAGGGCGAATTTCTCCTGCTGCTCAGTGAGCTGGGTGGCAACGAAGGGATCGGCTTCGACCCGGGCTACGACGAGCAACGGATGCAGTCCGATGCCGCCAAAAGGCTCACCTTCATCAAGGACTTCTACAGCGAGCAATACAGCGATGTAAAAGCCGACCTGGTGTGCTGCAAGATGACACTCGAGCACAT
>JBNJEG010000081.1:0-9112 GCA_051745655.1 Pseudomonadota bacterium | reverse complement strand
TTCCTCGCCGGCGCCAGCCATGACCTGCTGCAGCCGATCAACGCCGCGCGCCTGCTCTCCTCGACCCTGCTGCGCCGCCAGGGCGACGAGGCCGCGCCGGAGCTGCGACATGTGGATTCCGCGCTGGCCTCGGCAGAGACCCTGATCAGCCACCTGCGCGAGATCTCGCGGCTGGACTCCGGGCGCCTGGAGCCCGAGGCCCGCAACGTGGAGCTGGGGCCCATCCTGGAGGAGCTGGTCAACGAATTCCGCATGACCGCCGAACGCAAGGGCGTGCAGCTGGACTACATCCCCTGCTCCCTCTGGGTACGCTCGGATCCGCATCTCCTGCGGCGGGTCATCCAGAACTTCCTGAGCAATGCCATCAACTACACCCGCGAGGGCCGGGTGCTGCTGGGTTGCCGCCGCAGCGGCCAGTCGGTGGGGATCCAGGTCTGGGACACCGGCCCGGGCATTGCCGACGAGGATCAGAAGCGCATCTTTGATGAGTTCGAGCGCCTGCACACGGACGCCACCCGCGAGGTCCAGGGCCTGGGCCTGGGGCTGCCCATCGCCATGCGCATCGCACGGCTGCTGGAGCACCCCATCAACTGCCGCTCAATACAGGGCCAGGGCTCGATGTTCGCACTCACGGTGCCGGTAGGAACGCCAGAGCAGACCCGCAGGGACCAGCCCCAGAGCGAGGATCCGCAGCTGGCGGGCCTGCAGGTGATCTGCATCGACAACGAACCGCACCTGCTGGCCGGCCTGCAGGCGCTGCTCACCCAGTTCGGCTGCCGGGTGACCACGGCCTCCTCCCTCGGGGAGGCCATGCAGAAACGACCGGCAGAGGCGCCGGATCTGGTGATCGCCGATTACCATCTGGATCAGGAGACCGGGGTCGCCGTGGCGCAGGCGCTCAAGCTCAACTGGAACGACCGGTTCCCGGTGCTGATCATCAGCGCCGACGACAGCGACCCCATCCGCAACGCAGCGCGAGAGGCGGGGTACCGCTTCCTGGCCAAGCCGGTGGATGCGGCCTCGCTGCGGCTGACCCTGAGGCGTATACTGCGTCGACGCCCGAACCCCAATGGATCAGCCAGGAGCTGATATGCAGTCCATAACCCGGTCGCTGACAGGCCGACCCGACCTTTCACCGGCCGGTGGCCGCATTGACGCCATCGACCTTGCCCGCGGTACCGCGGTAGCCCTGATGATCCTCAGTCACGGGGTCAAGGGCCTGATCGATTTCGAGGCCTTCCCGGACTGGGGCATCACGCTGCATGCCCTGACCAAGTTTTCCTCCACCCTCTTCATCCTGGTCTTCGGCATTGCGCTCGGTGTGGCCTTTCTGCCGTACGTCCAGTCACCGGACTGGCCGGCCCGCCGGCTTAAGCTGTTCATCAGTGGCGTGCGGGTGTTTTTCTGGTACAAGATGCTGACGATCATCGAGCTGCTCCAGGTGCAGGAGCCGGAAGGCATCCTCGATGCCCTGCTGTACCAGGAATTTCCCTCTTTTGTGGAGATCCTGGGCTTCTACGCCATCGCCCTGCTCTGGATGCCGTTCTTCCTGCAGCTCTGGGCCCGGATGCCGTTGTGGCTGCGCCTGGCGCTGCCGGTACTGACCGCCTGGGTCGCGGCGAGGCTGCCGGTCTGGGTGGATTTCAGCGCCATGCCCACGCTCCAGGCCCTGCTGGTCGAGCATGAGCAGTACTACACCTGGGGCCAGATCTCGCGCGCGCCCATCGTATTCTGCGGGCTGCTGCTGGGTGAACTGATCCGCTACAGCTCGGTGCATGGCTGGCCCCAGTGGCGTAACGGCCTTGGGCTGGTTCTGGCGGGCGCCTGCGGGTTCCTGCTGTTCCTCGGGCTGGCGCTGCCGGAGCTGGGGAGCACCCTGGAGGCGCTGGCCCACAATGACGGCAAGCACCCGCCCGCGTTCCTGTTCATGCTCTACAGCAGCGCGGGGGCGGCGCTGATCCTGGGCCTGGCGCTGCTCGGTGGCCGCCTTCTGGCACGGTTGCTGGCCCCAATTGCGATGATCGGTAGCAACGCGCTCAGCGCCTTTATTTTTCACATAACCGTCATTTTCATCGGGTTCCGGTTCCTGCTCGGTTACTGGCAAAGTGTCGACTACACCCAGGCGCTGGTTCTGGCGCTGGTTCTGATACCCGCCACTGCCGCCTGGATCAAAACCAACCAATGGATCAGAGCTCACTCCTGATGTTCAACCGATACCGTCCGTGCTGGCTTGCCCTCGCCCTGATGCTGCTCATACCCCAGATCGGCGCTGGCGCCAACTGGTCAGATGAAGTTGCCCCTGAGCTGGAACGGATCGACCAGTCGTTCCCCGGGGAACTCGGCATCCTGGTGACCAACCTCGAAAGCGGCGAGTCGACCGGGGTGCGCGCTGACGAGGTCTGGTACCTGGCGTCCGTCATCAAGGTGCCGGTCGCCATCGCGGTCCTGGAGGCAGTGGATAAGGGCGACCTGGCGCTGGATTCCCGCATCGAGCTTGAAGCGTCCGACTTTGTCGACGGCGCGGGTGAGATCAACTGGCACTCACCTGGCGACAAGGTCAGCGTCGACCGCCTGATGGAGCAGATGCTGATCCACAGCGATAACACGGCCACTGACGTGCTGATCCGCCAGGTGGGCGAGGAACGGGTGAATGAGGTGGCAGCGCGGGCCTTCTCCGAGCGCGCCGGTCGCATCACCACCCTCAAGGACGTGCGCCGCCATGCCTATAGTGGCTTCCACGAGGATGCCATGGACCTCAGCGGCGATGCTTTCTTTGACCTCAAGAAAGCGGAGGGTGAGAGCGCCACCCTGGACGCACTGGCCGGGGCACTGGACCAGCCCCGCGATGATTTCCAGGTGGACAGCCTTGAGGCGGCTTACGGGCAGTATTACGAGGGCGGTCTGAACAGTGCCCCACTCACGGAGACGCGCGAGCTTTTCAGCCAGGTTCATGAGGGCGCCGGGCTGAGCGATGACAGCCACGAGTACCTGCTGGACCACCTGGAGCGCATCAAAACCGGCAATAGCCGGATCAAGGCCGGACTGCCGGACGATGCCCGCTTCCATCACAAGACCGGCACCCAGTACCGGCGGGCCTGCAACATGGGCGTGGTCGAGCGCGACGGGGCTGACCCGGTGTTTGTAGCGGTCTGCACCCGTGGGGTCCAGAACGTGGCCGAGTCCGAGTCCGCCATGCGCAAGGTGGGCCGGGCGGTTACGGACAGCGGTGTCCTGAAGAAGCGGGACTAGTCCGAGCGCCGGCTGAGCCAGTCCACGACCTTCGGCCAGATGTGTGTGGGCGCGGCACTGCCGGCCAGGATGCCCATATGGCCGCCCGGCACCAGGGTCTGCTCGATTTCCTGGCTTGAGACCTGGTCCACCAGTGCCCGGCTGCATTCGGGCGTCACCAGCGGGTCGTTATCGCCGTAGACGAGCATGATGTCCGCCGTGACGTCCTTCAGCGTGTGTTCGGGGTCGTGCATGGGCAGGTCCCCGTGCGCGGTGCAGTTGTCCACCCACAGGTACTGCACGGTGTCCTGGATCACCCCACCCGGGTAGGCCACCATGTCGTTGAGGAAGGCGCCCTGGGTGGCGTTGCGGGTGATGTACTCTTCCGAGTGCAGGTTGCGCACCAGGTCCAGGTAGTTGCGCAGGCTGCTGATCGGCGAGGTCAGCTTGAAGGCGGTGGCGTTGGCCCAGCCGGGGGAGCGCCAGAAACGGCGTTTGGTCTGGTGGACCCGGAAGCCGAGGGTGTTCTCGAGAAAACTCAGGGACTTCGAGATGAGCTGGTACTGCTTACCGATGCTGCCGTTGGCGTGGTAGTCGCAGGGGCTGCCGATCAGGACCAGGTTGCGGATGCGTTTGTCGTCGTCCAGGGCGGCGGCGCAGTAGCTGAACAGGGCGCCGAAGCTCCAGCCGTAGAGGGAGACTTCGCTGGCGCCGCTGTGGTTCTGGACTTCGTCGAGCAGTTCCGGCAGGTAGTCGGCGAAGTAGGTGGCGATGTCGAAGTGGTTGTGGTCCCAGCCGGGTGTGCCCCAGTCGATCAGATAAAGCTCGAAGCCGCTGGCGCGCAGGTATTTGACGAGGCTGCGATTGGGGAACAGGTCGTAGATGGACATGTTCACGGCCAGCGGGGCGACCAGCACGAGCGGGACTTTGTGGGTGTCGCGCTGGACGGCCATGGGGGTGTCGTCGTCGCCCACCGGGATGTGGTTTTCGCGCAGCGGTGGGTAGTAGCGCACGTTGACGAGGTCGTCACTGAAGATGACCTCGTAGGGGGTCTGTTCGGCCTGGACCAGGGTTTCCGGGTTGAGGAAGCGCTGGCGGGCGTTGCGGGTGATTCTGGTAAAGCTGGTCAGGGGTTGGTTCATGGTTGCTGACATTGCCGGCTCCGGGTGCCTGTAGGACTGAGAACTTGTTGCATCAGGGGGCGGGGAATGCTCTCCGGGAACCGCCACTAGTACTTCCGTGTAGGCTACCGGTCGCCATCCATGGCGACCGAGTTTCCCTACGAGCATTCCCCGCCCCCTGGAACCAGCGCTTTCCTGGACGCTGGGCGGACCCATCCATGGCCACCGAGCTTCCCTCCGAGCACCCCCACCCCCTCAGGTCGGACTCTTTAGTGGACGCCGGTAAGGATATCAAAGATTAACGGGTGGGCATTGACCTGGCCGACAATCGGAACGGTCAGGATTCTTCCTGGGAGACGTCGGCGAGGTCCAGTTGGCCCAGCTTGAGGGCGGCCTGGGTGCGGGAGTGGACGCCGAGTTTGCGGAAGATTTCGGTGACGTGGGCCTTGACCGTGGCTTCGGTGACGTTGAGTTCGTAGGCGATCTGCTTGTTGAGCAGGCCCTGGCTGATCATCGTGGCCACACGGAACTGCTGGGGGGTGAGTTCCGAGAGGGCGTCCGCGACGCCGGATTCTTCTTCGCTGACGCCGGGCACGGCGAGGTCGACGCCGTCCGGGAAGCAGAAGTCACCACGGGCGACAGCGCGGATGGCCTGGCCGATGGCTTCCATGCTGGCGCTTTTGGAGATGAAGCCGACGGCGCCGTGGTCGGCGGCGCGGCGGATGATGTCGTCGCGCTCGTTGGCGGAGATCATCAACACCGGGATGTCCGGGTAGTGGGCGGTAAGGAACAGCAGTGCGCTGAAGCCGTGCGCGCCGGGCATGTGGAGGTCGAGGAGCACCACTGCGGGCTCCTCGACTCCTGTCATCACCGACTGCAGGTCGCCGAAATCCGAGGCCTCCTGGAGGGTGGCATCGGGCTCTTCCTGGCGGATCACATCCTTCAGGGCCGAGCGGAACAGCGGGTGGTCATCAGCAACGATCAGGGTGGTCATGATTCAGGTGTCACGCTCCGCCATTGTGCGCAGGTTGTCGTTGATCTTGAACAGCACGATCAGCAGTTCGGACCAGACCCTTGCCCCAAGGGCGCCGACGGCCATTGCGAACAGGCCTGTGAGGAACTTGCCGAAGGTAAAGCCACCGTAGCCGGTGAACATCACGGACACACCACCAATAAAAGCCATCACCAGCAGCAACCAGTATATGAAGGTGATGATCCGGGGTGTGATCATTTCGTTGAACAGAAAAAACTCTTTCATGCGCCTCTCTCCCTGATATAAAAACAGCAGTGGGGCAACGACCCATGCCGATGCCCCACTGAACATAGTCCCTGAGCGGGAACCGCGCAATTATTGTTGAAAGCGCGGGCTCCCGCAAAGCGTCACCCCAACCGTAGGAGCGAGCCTCGCTCGCGATCGCAATCAATCGCGAGCAGGGCTCGCTCCTACAGGGTGGTTTACTGACTGGAGCCCGCTGCGACGCGGTGACCTTCGATGAGGTCGTCGACCACGTTCGGGTCGGCCAGCGTGGAGGTGTCGCCCAGGGAGTCGAACTCGTCCGCGGCGATCTTGCGCAGGATGCGGCGCATGATCTTGCCGGAACGGGTCTTGGGCAGGCCGTCGGCCCACTGGATGACGTCCGGCGTGGCGATCGGGCCGATCTCCTTGCGCACGTGCTGCTTGAGTTCCTTGGCCAGTTCGTCACTGGGCGAGGCGCCCTGGGTCAGGGTCACGTAGACGTAGATGCCCTGGCCCTTGATCTCATGCGGGCAGCCCACCACGGCGGCCTCGGCCACGGCGTCGTGGGAGACCAGCGCGCTTTCCACCTCGGCGGTGCCCATGCGGTGGCCGGAAACGTTGAGCACGTCGTCCACACGGCCCGTGATCCAGTAGTAGCCGTCCTCGTCGCGCTTGGCACCGTCACCGGTGAAGTAGCAGCCTTCGTAGGTGGAGAAGTAGGTCTCCACGAAGCGCTGGTGGTTACCCAGGATGGTGCGCATCTGGCCGGGCCAGCTGTCCTTGAGGACGAGGCCGCCGGAGTTGGCGCCTTCCATCTCGTTGCCCTCGGGGTCCATCAGCGCCGGCTGTACGCCGAAGAACGGCTTGGTGGCCGAGCCGGGCTTGAGGTCGATGGCGCCGGGCAGCGGCGAGATCAGGATGCCGCCGGTTTCGGTCTGCCACCAGGTGTCGACGATCGGGCACTGGCCCTTGCCGAACTTCTGGTGGAACCAGCGCCAGGCCTCGGGGTTGATGGGCTCGCCCACGGTGCCCAGCAGCTTCAGGGAGCTGAGATCGGCGTTGGCCACGGGGGCGTCGCCCTCGGCCATCAGTGACCGGATGGCGGTCGGCGCGGTGTAGAAGGTCGCAACCTTGTACTTATCGATGATCCGGCCAAGGCGACCCACGTCCGGGTAGGTGGGCACGCCCTCGAACATCATCGTGGTGCCGCCATTGGCGAGCGGGCCATAGACCACGTAGGAGTGGCCGGTGATCCAGCCCACGTCGGCGCTGCACCAGTAGACCTCGCCCGGGCGGTAGTCGAACACGTACTCGTGGGTAAGGGAGGTGTGCAGCAGGTAGCCGCCGGTGGTGTGAACCACGCCCTTGGGCTTGCCGGTGGAACCGGAGGTATAGAGCACGAACAGAGTGTCCTCGGCGCTCATCTCTTCCGGTTCGCACTGGTCGGATTGCTGGCCGACCAGGTCGCGGTACCAGACGTCACGGTTACCGTTGAAATCAACATTGCCACCGGTCGCCTTGAGCACCACGACATTGTCGACGTTGGATTCCTTACACAGCGATACCGCCTCGTCGACGTTCGCCTTCAGGGGAACCTTCTTGCCGCCGCGGCGCGCCTCATCCGCGGTGATCACCACGCGGGAGCCGCCGTCATCGATGCGGCCGGCCAGTGCTTCCGGGGAGAAGCCGCCGAAGACCACGCTGTGGATGGCGCCGATACGCGCGCAGGCGAGCATGGCGTAGGCCGCCTCGGGCACCATGGGCATGTAGAGCGTCACGATGTCGCCCTTCTTCACACCCAGGGATTTCAGGCCGTTGGCCAGGCGGGAGACTTCCTCGTGCAACTCGGCGTAGGTGATGACGCGGTTGTCCTCGCTCTCCTCATCCGGCTCCCAGATGATCGCCGGCTGGCCGCTGCGCTCCTCCAGGTGGCGGTCGATGCAGTTGGCCGCGGCGTTCAGCGTGCCGTCATCGAACCAGCGGATGTGCACATCGTTACTCGCGAAGGAGACATCCTTGACGCGTGTGAACGGCTTCATCCAGTCCAGGCGCTTCGCCTGCTCCGCCCAGAAGGCCTCCGGGTCCTGAACGGAGCGCTGGTACATGGACTCATAGGTGTCCCTGTCGATCAGCGCCTTGTTCCGGAAGTGGTCCGTGACCGGGTAGACCGCTTCGTCACTCATCACTGCCTCCTAAGAATCATTGTTCGTTGGTCAATTCGGGGCCTTTGCTGAAAAGGCATCGTGCCTGCCAGTGTCGGCAAGGGCGCCGGAGCTGGGTATTAGACCATGGTCTAAATGCGCTGATCCCTTTCATGACAGGGGCTTAACAAAAGCATGGCACAGCTTAGACCAAAGTCGTATGGAGACTGGCGCCCAGCCGGCCGAAGCTGTTCCATAGCGGTGATCCCACCGTGCACGCGTTGAAAACAATAATGGGGGGAAATGCTGATGGCATTCCAGAATGAAACACTCAAGAAGCAGTACTGGCGCGACAACCTGCGCATCATCGGGTGGCTGCTCGCGGTCTGGGCCTTTGTGTCCTTTGGCTGCGGCATCATCTTCGCCGAGGCACTGAACGCCATCCACATCGGCGGTTACCCGCTTGGTTTCTGGTTCGCACAACAGGGCTCGATCGTCACTTTCGTGGTGCTGATCTTCGTGTACGCGAAGCTGATGGACCGGCTGGACCGGAAGTACGGTGTCCAGGAAACCGAAGACGCGAAGTAAAAGGGGCTTACCATGGACCAGCAGACACTGATCTACCTTGTCGTGGGCGCCACCTTCGCGCTCTATATCGGCATTGCCATTTACTGTAAGGCGGGCTCCACCCGCGAATTCTACGTCGCCTCCAAGGGCGTTCATCCGGTTGCCAACGGCATGGCCACGGCAGCCGACTGGATGTCCGCGGCGAGCTTCATCTCCATGGCCGGCATGATCGCCTTCCTCGGCTACGGCGGCTCGGTCTTCCTGATGGGCTGGACCGGCGGCTTCGTGCTGCTTGCCATGCTCCTGGCGCCCTACCTGCGCAAGTTCGGCAAGTTCACGGTGCCGGAGTTCCTGGGGGATCGCTACTACTCCAACACCGCCCGCGTGATCGGCGTGATCTGTCTGATCCTGGCCTCGCTGACCTACGTCATCGGCCAGATGACCGGTACCGGCGTCGCCTTCTCGCGCTTCCTGGAAGTGGACTACAACACCGGCCTCGCCATCGGCATGTTCATCGTCTTCTTCTACGCGGTCATGGGCGGCATGAAGGGCATCACCTACACCCAGATCGCTCAGTACTGCGTGATGATCACGGCCTACACCATTCCGGCTGTCTTCATTTCCCTGCAGATGACCGGCTGGGCGCTGCCGCAGATCGGCCTGGGCGCAACGCTGACCGAGCACGGCACTTACGTGCTGGACCGCCTGGACCAGGTGCTGAACGAACTGGGCTTTGCCGAGTACGTGGCGGTGGATGAGCACAACCGCATCAACATGTTCTTCTACACCCTCTCCCTGATGATCGGTACCGCGGGCCT
>JBNJEG010000080.1:0-9160 GCA_051745655.1 Pseudomonadota bacterium | reverse complement strand
AGGAGTTCTTCACCCACCGATCCGTAGAGGAGAGGCTCCATGAACAACCCCCACTTCACCATGCCGAAGGTTCGCATTGTGGTTGCCGACGCCAGCCGCGCGCGCCTGTTTTCCACGGACTCCCCCAAGGGCGATTTCCAGGAGGTGGATACCCTGCTCAACCCCGAGGCTCGACTGCATGACGGTGACCTGACTACCGATCGCCCCGGCCGGCAGGCGGATTCCATGAACAGCGGGCGCAGCGCCATGGAGGAGCACAGCGAACCCAAGGAGGTGGAGGCCCAGCGGTTTGCCAAGGAGCTTGCTGAGAACCTTGAGAAAGCCCGCAACCAGGGGGAGCTGGAGAAGCTCTACATCGCGGCTCCGCCGAAGTTCCTGGGCGAGCTGCGCAAGCACATGAAGCCGGAACTCAAGGCGATTGTGGTGGAGGAAATCGGGAAGGACTTTTCCCAGATGAGTGCGCGGGAACTGCGCAAACACTTCCCTGAGCGAATCAAGTAGGAGCGAGCCCTGCTCGCGATCAGGGTATCGCTTGCAAGCAAGCTCCTACGGAAGATGGGGTATCGCTTGCAGGCAAGCTCCTACGGGAGGTGAGCCAGCGGGTTAATCGCGGGAGGTAACCGGGTCGCCGTCTTCGGTAAGCTCAGTGTGGGCGGTCTGGAACCGTTCGAGCAGGTTCCCGGCCCTGCCCTGGGCGTCGGAGACCACCCAGTGGGTCTCCAGGCGGCGCAGGAGCACGCTTTGCAGTGCCGGGTTACCCAATTCCTTAAGGGCCAGTCTGGCCGGTCGGCGGTAGTCGAGTACACAGTCAACCCGCTCGTTGATCAGCACCCGATAGGCCGAGGAACGGGAGTTGAGCGTCATGAGCTCAACATCACCGGCCTCTGCCAGGCGATCATAAAGCCCACCGTAGGCGTAGCCTCTCAGCACGCCAACGCGCATGCCGGCAAACCGGTCCCGCCCCTGGCACCTGGCGTCGCCCGGGCGCCCATAAACCATGAGATCAATCGGTAACAGGACCTGGTCACTGGCGGACACGTGCTCCAACTGGTCTGCAAACGTCCGAATACCCTGGAAGACATCCACGCGACCGCTGCGGAGCCCCCGTTCCAGGCGGGCCGCTGGCATTTCACGGAATTCCAGTGGCTGCTCGAGGTGATCGGCCACTTGCCGGGTAACCTCATTGAGGTAGCCGGCAGCACGCCCCTGGTCATTGGTGTAGGTGAAGGGTGGAAAGTCCACGTACCCAACGACCAGGGGCTCCGACTCGGAGTGCCCCGAAGGTGCTGCCATGCTGAAGGCGGCCACGAATGCGAGAGCCAGCCCGAGGAAATACTTCAAATCCCTCTCCCGATACGGTGTGCCCAACTGCTCACACAGCCGGGCACAGTCCCCGCCCGGCTCAGAGGGAGCGACCCTTGGAGGCCGCAATGCGAAGGCGCAGCGCGTTCAGCTTGATGAAGCCTTCGGCGTCTTTCTGGTCATACGCTCCTTCGTCTTCCTCAAAGGTAGCTACCTTTTCATCGAAAAGCGAATCATTAGACCTGCGACCCAATACTTCCACATTGCCCTTGTAGAGCTTGAGGCGTACGTCGCCGTTGACGTGCCCCTGGGTCTCGTCAATCAGTGCCTGCATGGCGCGGCGCTCCGGTGCCCACCAGTAGCCGTTGTACACCACTTCCGCGTAGCGGGGCATGATGCTGTCCTTCAGGTGGGCCACTTCCCGGTCCAGGGTGATGGACTCAATGGCGCGGTGGGCCTTGAGCATGACGGTACCGCCCGGAGTCTCGTAGCAGCCACGGGACTTCATGCCCACATAACGGTTCTCGACGATGTCGATGCGGCCGATGCCGTTGTCGCCTGCGACCTTATTGAGGTAGGACAGCACCTCGTGCGGTTTCATGCGCTCGCCGTTGATGGCCACGATATCGCCGCATTCATAGCTCACATCCAGGATGGTGGGCTCGTCCGGCGCCTCTTCGGGCGAGACACTCCAACGCCACATGTCGTCCTCGGCCTGGGCCCAGGGGTCTTCCAGCACTTCGCCCTCGTAGGAGATGTGCAGGAGGTTGGCGTCCATGGAGTACGGCGACTTGCCCTGCTGCTTTTCCACGGGAATGCCGTGGTGGTCGCAGTAGTCCAGCAGCTTCTGGCGGGAGTTGAGGTCCCACTCACGCCAGGGGGCGATGACCTTGATGCCGGGCTTCAGCGCGTAGGCGCCCAGCTCAAAGCGCACCTGATCGTTGCCCTTGCCGGTGGCGCCGTGGGCGATGGCGTCCGCACCGGTCTCCTCGGCAATCTCAACCAGGCGGCGTGCGATCAGCGGGCGCGCGATGGAGGTGCCCAGCAGGTACTCGCCCTCATAGACTGTGTTGGCGCGGAACATCGGGAAGACGTAGTCGCGCGCGAAATCCTCGCGCAGGTCCTCGATGTAGATTTCCTTTACGCCCAGACCCTTGGCCTTCTCGCGCGCGGGCTCGACTTCCTCGCCCTGGCCGATATCGGCGGTGAAGGTCACCACCTCGCAGTCGTAGGTTTCCTGGAGCCACTTGACGATGACGGAGGTATCAAGCCCCCCGGAGTAAGCCAGAACGACCTTGTTGATGTCTGACATCGCTGTTTCGCCTCAATCCGGAATTAATGAACGCCGGGTACCCTGTGGCACCCGGGCCTGCTGATCAGTGGCGGGTATTTTACGGCAAGGGCGGGGCCCGGAGCCAATCGGGGTTATTTGGTGATTACCAGCTCCTCGCGCTGGGCCTGGGTGATCACCGGTTCTGAATCGCTGTCGTTCTGCTCACGCTCGAGCCGAACCGTGGCACGGCGGTGTCGCGGCCCTGGCATCTCGACGCCGGCAACCGGGTAGCGATCGCCGTGGAAGCGTGTCACGAGCCGGTCTTCCGAAACCCCCTGATCCTCGAGGTACTCGGCCACTGCATCGGCCCGCGCCTCGGACAGCTCCCGGTTCCGCAGCGGTGTTCCCAGGCTGTCGGTGTGGCCGTCAACATAGACCTCATCCACCCGATCATCGGCCTTCACGTACAGGGCCACGTCATCAAGGCGCTCCTGGGCCTCCTTGCTGAGATCGGATTCGTCGAGGTCGAACAGGACCACGGTACGCTGGACCTGGTCGTAGTTCACCGGAAGCAGCTCACTCTGGCAGCGGCGGAAGGACTGGTGGGGGTTGCTGGAGTTGATGTGGTTGAGGCGCACGCGTACCGGCCGGTCGCTCTGGCGCGCCCGGCGGGTGAAGGTGGGCATGCGCCCTTCCCGCAGGCTCGCAAGCAGCCGCTCGCTGGTACCGGATGAGAGCTCAACCGGGCGGTTATGGTCATTCTCAACCCGAACGTAGCCCAGGTCGTCCACGGGCTTGCCGGCCTTCCAGGAGGGCTGTTCGATCACCAGCGCGGCCTCGCCGGCCCGCATGGGGTTGCGCACCGGCTGCAGGAAAAAGCGCAGGGACTCACCAGCGCGGTGGTGAAACACGGCCTCGCCATAGCCGGGCACCGGATGCGTCAGGGTGCACTCGAAGATGGAATCCGAGAGAATCCAGCGGCTGTTTTCGATACCGGCGGAGAAGGTCGCCCCCTTGGCGCCCAGTGGCAACCAGGTGCTGACCAGTACCGCGACAATCCAATGACGTGGGTTCATGGTGATTGAGACCATTGTTCTGACGCTTCAATCCCGGGTATCGGCAGCCCCCAGCAAAACTTGAGCCCCGGATCTTCTGGTATACTCCGCGCCATGACCGAGACTCTGACCCTGACCCGACCCGACGACTGGCACCTGCATGTGCGCGACGGCGAGCTCCTGAAGCAGGTTGTGCCCGCCTCGGCCCGGCGCTTTGGCCGTGCCATCATCATGCCCAACCTGACGCCCCCGGTTACGACCGCGACCCAGGCTCTGGAATACCGTGAACGGATACGGGCCGCCATCCCCGAGGGCAGCGGTTTCGAGCCGCTGATGACGCTCTACCTCACGGACAATACCACACCGGAAATGATCCGGGAGGCTGCCCGGGCGGGCGTGACCGCCTGCAAGCTCTACCCGGCGGGGGCCACGACCAACTCGGATTCCGGCGTTACCGACATCCGCAACATTGATGCCGCGCTGGAGACCATGGCCGAGGTGGGCCTTCCCCTGCTGACCCACGGGGAAGTGACCCGGGCAGAGGTCGACATCTTTGACCGGGAAAAGGTGTTCATCGACGAGGTGCTGGCGCCGCTGATCGAGCGCCTGCCGCAACTGCGCGTGGTCATGGAACACATCACCACGGCGGATGCCGCTGAATTCGTGAAATCCCGGGAGCACAACCTGGGCGCCACCATCACGCCCCAGCACCTGCTGTTCAACCGCAACCACCTGCTGGTCGGCGGCATCCGCCCGCACTTCTACTGTCTGCCCATCCTCAAGCGCCAGCGCCACCAGCAGGCGCTTCGGGAGGCGGCCACCAGCGGTGACACCCGGTTCTTCCTCGGAACGGATTCCGCGCCCCACGACCGCAGCCGCAAGGAAACCGGCTGTGGCTGTGCCGGCTGCTACTCCGCGTACGCGGCCATCGAGCTGTACGCGCAGTTCTTTGAGGAAGCCGGCGCCCTGGAGCGCCTGGAGGGCTTTGCGTCGCTTCATGGCCCGGACTTTTACGGACTGCCGCGCAACACTGACAGCATCACCCTTCGCCGGGAGCCGCACACGATTCCGGAGGTGCTGCACCAGGATGGCCACCCCATCGTCCCGCTCAATGCGGGCGGCACACTGAACTGGCGCCTTGATGCCGAGGGGGACAGCGAGTGAGCGGCCAGACAGAAACGCCGACACTGATGCAGCAGCGCTTCCGCGGTTTCCTGCCGGTAGTGGTGGATGTGGAAACCGGTGGCTTCAACGCCAGCACCGATGCCCTGCTTGAGATTGCCACCGTGCTGCTGGAAATGGACGAGGACGGCTGGCTCTACCCGGGGGAAAGCATCCAGTACAATGTCCAGCCCTTCGAGGGGGCCAATATCGAAAAGGCGGCCCTGCAGTTCACGGGCATCGAGCCGGGCAATCCGCTGCGTGACGAGCGCCCGGAACTGGAGGCCATGCGCGGCACCCTGCAGACAATCCGCCAGGCCGTGCGCCGCAACCAGTGTAAGCGCGCCGTTCTGGTGGGCCACAACGCGACGTTCGATCTCGGGTTCGTGAAGACCGCTGCGGATCGCCAGAACATCAAGCGCAACCCATTCCACCCTTTCTCAACCTTCGACACCGCCGCACTGGCAGGTCTGGCCCTGGGTCACACGGTCCTTGCGGAGTCCTGCCGTCTTGCTGGTATCGAGTTCGACAACAAGGAAGCGCATTCGGCGCTGTATGACGCGGAGAAAACGGCGGAACTCTTCTGCCTGATCGTCAATCGCTGGAAATCGCTCGGAGGGTGGCCTCCCCCGTCTCATGGGGACGCCTGAAAACAGGGAAGGAAGAGGCGCCCCTCGATGAGCAGGGGCGCCGAGCACGCCGGGATCAGCCTCCGACGAACTTGATCATCACACCTGCCGCCACAGCGGAGCCGATTACACCGGCCACGTTCGGACCCATGGCGTGCATCAGCAGGAAGTTCTGACTGTTCGCCTCGAGGCCCACCTTGTTGGAGACACGTGCCGCCATGGGTACGGCGGAAACGCCGGCGGAGCCAATCAACGGGTTGATCTTCTCCTTGGTCATGGCGTTCATGGCCTTGGCCATGAGCACACCACACATGGTGCCAACGCCGAAGGCCACGATGCCCAGCACGAGGATCCCGAGGGTCTGGGCGTTCAGGAAAGCCTCCGCGGCCATCTTGGAGCCCACGGCGAGACCCAGAACAATCGTCACCGCGTTGATCAGCGAGTTCTGGACGGTATCACTCAGGCGCTCGACCACGCCGCACTCTTTCATGAGGTTACCGAAGCAGAACATCCCCAGGAGCGGTGTCGCATCCGGCAGGAACATGCCCGTAAGAACCAGGATGCAGACCGGGAACAGGATCTTCTCCAGCTTGCCGACTTCACGCAGCTGGCTCATCTTGAGCTTGCGCTCTTCCTCGGTGGTGAACGCCTTCATGATCGGCGGCTGGATCAGCGGCACCAGTGCCATGTAGGAATAGGCGGCCACTGCAATCGCGCCCAGAAGATGCGGTGCCAGGATGCTGGATACATAGATCGACGTTGGCCCGTCAGCGCCACCGATGATGCCTACGGCCGCTGCCTCCGCGACAGAGAACTCCATCAGCCCGGTGGTGTTCAGAAGCGCCGCGCCAATCACGGTGGCGAAGATGCCGAACTGTGCCGCCGCACCCAGGAGCATGGTCTTGGGGTTGGCCAGAAGCGGACCGAAATCCGTCATGGCGCCAACACCCATGAAGATCAGCAGGGGCGCGACACCACTTTCAATAGCCACCGCATAGAAGGACTGGATAATGCCGGGCGAATAGCCCATGTCCGTGGCGGTCTGTGTCGCACTCAGGGCCGCCTCGGCATCCAGATCCTTGTAGGCTTCGATAAAGGATTTGATGACTTCCGGCGTCACCTTCTGGCCCGCCTCGAAGCTGACATCCATCACTGACGCCAGGGCGGCAAGCACCCTCGGCGATTCACTGTAGATGGCAGACTCCACCGCGCTCATGGCCAGGCCCGCCTCGGGCAGGTTGGCCAGGATGGTACCGAAACCGATCGGCACCAGCAGCAGCGGCTCGAACTTCTTGTTGATTGCCAGGTAGAGCAGACCCAGGCCCACCACGATCATCGTGAGCGCGCCCGGCGTCAGATTGTACAGACCGCTACCGGTCCATAGAGTTATGAGGTTATCCATGCCGTACAGCCCTTCTTATCCCAGAGTCAGAAGTTCGTCGCCAACGGCCACGCTGTCGCCGACCTTGACGGTAACGGAACCGACAGTACCGGAGCGGTCCGCCTTCACCTCGGTCTCCATCTTCATGGCCTCAAGAATGATGAGTACGTCGCCCTCGCTGACCTGCTGGCCGGGGCTGACGTGGACCTTGAAGATGTTACCGGCCAGGGGCGCGGACACCGGCTCACCGCCGCCCGCCGGCGCGGCCGCCTGGCCACCACCGGCTGGAGCCTGAGCCTCGCCACCACCCTGTGCGGGCTGGATGTTGGTGATCTCGCCGCCCTCGGCGACCTCCACCACATAGGACTGCCCTTCCACGGTCACCGTGTAGGTCTCCGGCTCGCCCGGCGCAGCCGGCGCTGCCGCTTCTTGACCGGTCGGTACCGGTTCGAAGGCTTCCGGATTACCGCGATTCTCAAGGAACTTCAGGCCGATCTGCGGGAAGAGCGCATAGGTCAGCACATCGTCCACTTCCTCGGAGGCGATTTCGAAGCCCTTGTCCTTCGCTTCCTGACGGAGCTCGTCGGTCAGCCGCTCCATCTCAGGCTCGATCAGGTCGGCAGGGCGGCATGTGACCGGCTCGCCACCGTCCAGTACCCGCTCCTGCAGCTCTTTATTGCAGTCCGCTGGTGCCGCACCGTATTCGCCCTTGAGCACTGCGGACGTTTCCTTGGAGATGGACTTGTAACGTTCGCCGGTCAGCACGTTCAGTACCGCCTGGGTACCCACGATCTGGGAGGTCGGCGTGACCAGCGGGATGTAGCCCAGGTCCTCGCGCACGCGCGGGATCTCTGCAAGCAGCTCATCCATCTTGTCGCCGGCGTTCTGCTCCTTCAACTGGCCTTCCATATTGGTCAGCATGCCGCCCGGCACCTGGGCCACGAGGATCCGTGAGTCCACGCCTCGCAGCGAGCCCTCGAACTTCGCGTATTTCTTGCGCACTTCGCGGAAGTACTTCGCGATATCCTCAAGCAGCTCAATATCCAGACCGGTTTCGCGGTCGGTGCCCTGCATCATCGCCACCACGGACTCGGTCGGCGAGTGGCCATAGGTCATGCTCATGGAGGAGATGGCGGTATCCACCCGATCAACACCGGCCTCGGCCGCCTTGATGATGCTGGCGGTGGACATGCCGGTGGTGGCGTGGGAATGGAACTGGATGGGAATATCGAGTTCCTTCTTGAGGCGACTCACCAGCTCGTAGCAGACATAGGGCTTCATCAGCCCGGCCATGTCTTTGATCGCGAGCGAATCCGCCCCCATCGACTCAATCTTCTTCGCCAGGTCCACCCACATCTCGATGGTGTGAACCGGGCTGACGGTGTAGGAGATGGTGCCCTGAGCGTGCTTGCCGGTCTCCTTGGTGGCCTGGATAGCGGTTTCCAGGTTGCGCGGGTCGTTCATCGCGTCAAAGATCCGGAACACGTCCACGCCGTTCTCGGAAGCACGTTCCACAAAGCGGCGAACCACGTCGTCCGCGTAATGGCGGTAGCCCAGAAGGTTCTGGCCACGCAGCAGCATCTGCTGGCGCGTGTTGGGCATCGCCTTCTTCAGTTCCCGGATACGCTCCCACGGATCCTCACCCAGATACCGGATACAGGAATCAAAGGTGGCCCCGCCCCAGGACTCGACCGACCAGAAGCCGACCTGATCAAGCTTCTCGGCAATCGGCAGCATGTCGTCCAGGCGCATGCGGGTCGCGAACAGGGACTGGTGCGCGTCACGCAGCACCACATCCGTGATCCCCAGGGGTTGCTTGCTATCTGTCATCGTTCTGACCTTTTTTATCTCGTGTTGGGTTCCCGGCCGCGCTCAGGCGCGGCGACTCATTGCCGGCGACGAGCCCGGTGCCTGGCAACAGCTTCGGAAATAACCGCTTTGAGTTTCGGGTCTTTCATGGGATCGGCGCCGCCCTTACCCTGACCACCAGCGGGGCGAGCCGGTTCCGGGGGCGCGATACGACCCGCGATGCGGGACATCAGCATGGTGACGAACACCAGAATGATCAGAAAGGAAAACACGAACCCCATGCCAACCAGCATCAGGTCCAGAGCCCCCTGCATCACTTCATCCATGGAAATCACCTTTCAAGCAGGATTCATTGGCCGCGAAGACCGCTCAGAGGCTTCGCAAAATCTGCCACAATTTACAGTTTCTCGCCTTACCGGGCAACAAAAAAACCGCCCGGCCCGGCGAAGCGCGCAGATTTATACGCACAAATTCAGTCGATTGCAAGCTAATAGTTACAGGGGAAGTGACCGTTTCGGCCAAGGACATGCGGCAACAGCAAATGCTGGCA
>JBNJEG010000079.1:0-9351 GCA_051745655.1 Pseudomonadota bacterium | reverse complement strand
ATCTGTAACAAGATCGAGTCCGAGATCGCTGAGCTCGAGGATGAGGAAAAAACCGAATTCCTATCCGAGATGGGCATGGAAGAACCGGGACTGGACCGCGTCATCCGTGCCGGCTACAACCTGCTCGGCCTGGAGACCTACTTCACTGCCGGTCCCAAGGAAGTCCGCGCCTGGACCTTCCCCACCGGTTCCACGGCTCCCAAGGCAGCAGGCGTGATCCATACGGACTTTGAGCGGGGCTTCATCCGCGCCGAGGTTGTCAGCTACGACGACTTCATCGCCTACAACGGCGAGCACGGTGCCAAGGAAGCCGGCAAGTGGCGCCTGGAAGGCAAGGAATACATCGTCCGCGACGGTGATATCATCCACTTCCGCTTTAACGTCTAGACTGAAACACTGGATCAATCACCTCCTCTCCTGTCAGAGTTAGTGCCTGTGGCCACCTGAAGCGGTACGCACCCGGGGCCACAGGATATGGGGCGCCCACCCAGGGCGTGCTCCCAAAGGCGGAACCTGAAGCTGGAGAGCGACATGGAACTGATAACGAGCACACTGGAGAGCATCAGCGGCGTGGTCTGGGGGCCGGCAATGCTGGCCCTGCTGCTGGGAACGGGTTTGTACCTGACACTCGGGCTGCGTGGTATGCCCATTCGTCGGATCGGCTACGGGTTCCGGCAGATCCTGCTGGGCAGGCATGCGGGTGACCGGGATGAAGGCGAAATCACCCCCTTCCAGGCGCTTTCCACCAGCCTTTCCGCAACCATCGGTACCGGTAACATCGGCGGCGTGGCCACAGCCATCGCGCTGGGTGGCCCGGGCGCTGTTTTCTGGATGTGGATGACCGCCCTGGTGGGCATGGCCACCAAGTACGCCGAAGCCGTCCTCGCCGTGAAGTACCGCGAAGTTGACGAAGAGGGGCGCTACGTTGGCGGCCCCATGTACTACATCAAGAACGGCCTGGGCGACAAATGGAAGTGGCTGGGTGCGCTCTTCGCTCTCTTTGCCATGGTAGCTGCGTTTGGCATTGGCAATACGGTCCAGGCCAACGCGGTGGCCGATGTGGTCGAGACCAATCTCTCAATAGCCCCCTGGGTAACCGGCGTGGTTCTCGCGGTTCTGGTCTTCCTCGTGATCATCGGTGGCATCCGCCGCATCGCCCAACTCACCGAGAAAGTCGTTCCCCTGATGGCGATCATCTACATTCTCGGCGCCCTCGCGGTAATCGTCTGGAACCTTCCGGATGTGCCGGGTGCGCTGGCGCAGATTGTGACCGATGCCTTTACCGGGACCGCAGCCTCAGGCGGCTTTGCCGGGGCTGCCGTATGGGCGGCAATCCGCTTCGGTGTGGCGCGTGGCGTGTTCTCCAACGAGGCCGGCCTGGGCTCGGCGCCCATCGCACACGCCGCCGCACGCACCAACAACCCGGTACGCCAGGGAACCGTGGGCATGATGGGCACCTTCATCGACACCATCATTGTCTGCACCATGACCGCCCTCGTGATTGTCCTCACCGGCGTCTGGCAGACCGGCGAGTCCGGCGCTGGCCTTACCTCCATGGCCTTCAGTCAAGGCATCCCCGGGGGCGCCTGGGTCGTCACCTTCGGCATGCTCTTCTTCGCCTTCACCACCATCGTCGCCTGGAGCTATTACGGCGAGCGCTGCGCGGAGTACCTGTTCGGCGTGAAGGTGATCATGCCCTATCGCTACCTGTGGGTGATCCTGCTGGTCGTAGGCGCTGTCGCCAACCTGGAGCTGATCTGGCTGATCGCGGATGTGCTCAACGCGCTCATGGCGATCCCGAACCTGATCGCACTGCTGGCGCTTTCCGGCACCGTGTTCGCAGTCACCAGGGAACACTTCGCCAACGAAGAAGCCCAGGGCCAGTAAAGTCCGCAATCCCCGGGGTGCCTTCTTGACACCCCGGGGAAAAATCCAGAGAATACGCGCCTCAACGCCGATGGTCAGGCGTTGATGGGTTTGCGGCAAGGTAGCTCAGTTGGTTAGAGCACGGCACTCATAATGCCGGGGTCGGCGGTTCGAATCCGCCCCTTGCTACCAGTATTCAAAAAGCCGCAGTGTCCACTGCGGCTTTTTTTATGGGTCATCACGCCATGGAACTCTGGCAGATCATTGTACTGGCCATTATCCAGGGGCTGACGGAGTTCCTCCCGATCAGCAGCTCCGCCCACCTGATTCTCCCCTCTACCCTGCTCGACTGGCAGGACCAGGGCCTGGCCTTTGACGTCGCCGTGCATGTGGGCTCGCTCTGTGCCGTTCTGAGCTATTTCCGCCAGGACGTCATCCGCATGGGCAACGCCTGGTTCCGGGATACCGCCCAACGCACCGTCACCGAGGACAGCCGCCTGGCCTGGGCGGTCATCCTCGGTACCATTCCGGCAGGCATGGCCGGGCTGCTCCTGAACGATTTCGTGGAAAATGAGCTGCGCTCGGGGTGGGTCATTGCCGCCACCACCATCGGCTTTGGCCTGCTGCTGTGGTGGTCGGACGCCGCCGGTGCCCGGCGCCGCACACTGAGCGCACTGACTCTCAGGGACGCCCTGCTCATCGGCCTCGCCCAGGTCCTGGCGCTGATCCCCGGCACCTCGCGTTCCGGCATTACCATTACAGCAGCCCTCTTCCTGGGCCTGCGCCGGGAAGACGCCGCGCGTTTCTCGTTCTGGCTGTCCATTCCCCTGATCACCGCCGCCGGCGCCTTCAAGACCCTGGAACTCATCGCTGAGGGTGGCCCCACTGATTGGCATGCCATTGCCTGGGGCGCCCTGCTCTCGTTCATCAGCGCCCTGCTGTGCATCCACCTGTTCCTGCGCTTCCTGGAGCGCATCGGGCTCATGCCCTACGTGATCTACCGGCTGGCCCTCGGTGCCCTGCTGATCCTCGTTCTATGGTGAAAAAAGCCAATTAAGGTCTCTACATGGGAGTGAATGCGCAGCGTTTTGTATTAGGCTTGTCGGGTGCACACCCAACAACAAGCAAGAGAGGCGCCCCATGGCACAACCCAAAACACTGCCCGCCGCCGAGAACGCACACAGCTACCCTCTGCTGATCAAGCAGCTCCTGCTCTCGGGCCCCCGCTACAACCCGGACCAGGAAATCATCTACGCCAACCGCAGCCGCTACACCTACACCGACCTGGTCGAGCGCATCCACCGCCTTGCCCATGTCCTCACGGATGCGGGCGTACAGCCGGGGGATACGGTCGCGGTGCTGGACTGGGATACGCCCCGCTACCTGGAATGCTTCTTCGCCATTCCCATGATCGGCGCCGTCCTGCACACCGTGAACGTGCGCCTGTCGCCGGAACAGATCCTCTACACCATGAACCATGCCGAGGATGACCTGGTGCTGATCCACGATGACTTCCTGCCCCTGGTAGAGGAAGTCAGCGACCAGCTGGAAACCGTCAAGGGCACCATCCAGCTCACGGACAACGACGCGCCCAGGAAAACCCAGCTGAAGACCCACGGCGAGTACGAGGCCCTTCTGAGCAAGGCCAAGCCCTGCTTCGATTTCCCGGACTTCGACGAGAACGCCATTGCCACCACCTTCTACACCACCGGCACCACGGGCAACCCGAAGGGCGTTTTCTTCACCCACCGGCAGCTGGTGCTGCATACCCTGGTGGCCACCGGCACGCTCTCGCACTTCGACGAACAACCGCTGATGCGCTCCGGCGATGTCTACATGCCCATCACGCCCATGTTCCACGTCCACGCCTGGGGCGTGCCCTACGCGGCCACCATGATGGGTATGAAGCAGGTCTATCCGGGCCGCTATGAGCCGGAACTGCTGGTGGAGCTGCTCAAGACCCACAACGTGACCTTCTCGCACTGCGTGCCCACCATCATGCAGATGCTGATGGGAACCGAGGGCATCAAGACCGCTGACCTCAGCAACTGGCATGTGCTGATCGGTGGCAGCGCCCTTCCCAAGGGCCTGTGCGATGCGGCGGCGAAGATGGGCATCAGCATGTACACCGGCTACGGCATGTCCGAGACCGGGCCGCTGCTGACCGCCACCCATCTCAAGCCCGAGGATCTGGAGCTGCCGCCGGAGCAGCAGACTGCCAAGCGCATCAAGACCGGTGTTCCCGTGCCCATGACGGAGATCGAGATCCATGACGAAGACGGCAACGCCCTTCCCAAGGACGGCGTAGCCCAGGGCGAAGTCGTGGCCCGGGCACCCTGGCTGACGGCCAGCTACCTCAAGAACCCCGAGAAGGGCGAGGAACTGTGGGCCGGCGGCTGGCTGCACACCGGCGACGTGGCCAGCATCGAGCCGGACAACACCCTGGTCATCAAGGATCGCATCAAGGACGTGATCAAGACCGGTGGCGAGTGGCTCTCCTCCCTGGACCTGGAAAACCTCATCAGCCAGCACCCGGCCGTGGCTGCGGCTGCCGTGGTAGGCTTACCGGACGACAAGTGGGGCGAGCGCCCGCATGCGCTGGTGGTCCTGAACCCGGGCCAGGACGCCGATGCCGACGCCATCAAGAGCCACCTCCAGGACTTTGTGGACAACGGCACCATCAACAAGTGGGCCATCCCCCAGGGAATCGACTTTGTGGAGGATATCCCCAAAACCAGCGTTGGCAAGGTGAACAAGAAACTGATCCGGGATCAGCTTTCGTAGGAAAGGAACCACACATGCAAAGGAGACTGTCATGACACACCGACTGCGCAACACCCTGCTCGGCGCCGCGGCGCTGAGCCTGAGCACGGTGGCTGCGGCCGAAGTCCAGACAAAGACCATCAGCTACTCCGTCGAGGGCCAGGAACACACCGGCTACATGGCCTGGGACGACAGTATCACCGGGGAACGCCCCGGGGTTCTGGTGGTGCACGAATGGTGGGGGCATGATGAGTTCAGCCGCGACCAGGCCGAGAAACTGGCGAAAGAGGGCTACACCGCCCTGGCGCTGGATATGTACGGCGAGGGCAAGCAGGCTGACCATCCCGATAAGGCCAAGGAATTCATGGAGGAGGCCAGCAGCGACATGGACCTGATGCAGGCCCGTTTCCGTACCGCCATGAAACGCCTGCAGGACCATGACACGGTTAATCCCGACCAGATCGCCGCCCAGGGCTACTGCTTCGGGGGCGCCGTGGTCCTGAACATGGCCCGTCTCGGCATGGACCTGGATGGCGTGGTGAGCTTCCACGGCAGCCTGGGAAGCCCCGTCGAGGCGGAATCCGGTGAAGTGGAGGCCGCTGTCAGGGCCTATACCGGCGGTGCCGACCAGATGGTACCCGCTGAACAGGTCTCCGGCTTTGTTCAGGAGATGCACAACGCCGACGTCGACTACGCGCTGCGCAGTTTCCCGGGTGTCCAGCACTCATTCATGAACCCTGAGGCGGATGCGTACGCGGAAGAGTTCGACATGCCCGTGGGCTATGACGAACACGCGGCGGAGACGGCCTGGGAAGGGACCCTGCGGTTCTATGACGAGCTTTTTGACTGACGCTGTCACGCCCCGGAGCACCCATGCCGGGCGCTGAACCGGGGCAGCTCCAGCCCACGGACGACCAGGGTACGTTCAGCGCCTCCGGTGACTGGACGCTCGCGCACTACAGCATGCTGCGCAGGGCCATCCTGGCGCGGCGGGATACGGTCACCCACCTGGAACTCGGCGGCATAAACCGTCTGGACACCGCTGGCGCTACCCTTCTCGCGGAGCTGATCGGCGGCAAGCAGTTGCGCGCACTGGCTGAGCAGAATCCGGAGATTCCGGCGCCGCGGCGCGCCCTGCTGATCACCGTGGCCGACGCCATGAGCGGCTGCGGTGAGCTGCCACCCCGGCCCCGCGGGGGGCTGCTGGAGCTTCTCGCCCGCATGGGCGAGTCACTGACCGACGCCGCCGACAAGGCCAGGATGCTGATTGGCTTCATCGGCGTTGTCCTCAGTTGTGCCGGGCGCTGCCTTATCGCCCCCCGGCGCTGGCGCCTTACCGCGCTTGTGCACCACATGGAAGTCACCGGCCTCAACGCGGTTCCCATTGTCGCCCTGCTTACCTTTGCAGTGGGCGCCGTCATTGCCTACCTGGGCGCCACAGTGCTTGGCGAGTTCGGCGCCAGCATCTACACCATCAACCTGGTTGCCTACTCCTTCATGCGGGAGTTCGGCGTCCTGATCACCGCGATTGTGGTCGCCGGGCGAACCGCCAGTGCCTTCACCGCCCACATCGGTGCCATGAACGCCAACGAGGAACTGGACGCCCTGCGCGCCCAGGGCCTGGACCCGGTGGAGCTCGAAGTGCTGCCCCGGGTCCTGGCGCTGGTCCTGGTGCTGCCGATGCTTAGCTTCATTGCCGTGCTGGCCGGCCTCGCCGGTGGTGGACTCATCGCACTGACGGTGGTGGACATCCCGTTCTCCCGGTTCATCACCGTCATCGAGGGAGTCTCTCTCAACCACTTCCTGTCGGGCCTCGTGAAGGCGCCCTTCTTTGCATTCCTGATTGCGGTCATCGGCTGCCTGGAAGGCTTCAAGGCCGGCGGCAGCGCGCGCTCGGTCGGGACACACACCACCTCTAGCGTGGTACAGTCCATCTTCGTGGTGATCCTGCTGGATGCCATCGTGGCCATGTACTTCATGGAGATCGGCTGGTGACGGACGCGACGCACGATGAACTCATGGCGGTCCGGGGTCTGGACAACCGCTTCGGTGACCACCAGGTCCACCAGAATCTCAATCTGTCGCTGCACCGGGGTGAGATACTCGGCGTGGTCGGCGGCTCCGGTACCGGCAAGTCCGTGCTCCTGCGCAGTCTCATCGGCCTGCACGAACCCAACGCCGGCGATATCACCCTGGAAGGCGCCACGCTCAATCACCTCGGCGCCCCGGATGCACGGCTGACCCGGCGCATGGGCGTGCTGTTCCAGCATGGCGCCCTCTACTCCTCGCTGACCCTGTGCGAGAACATAGTGCTGCCACTCCGTGAACAGGCCCGCCTGAACGAGTCGGACGCCGAAGCACTGGCGCTGACCCGGCTGCGGCTTGCGGGCCTGGAAGCCCAGTCCGCCCGGCTCTATCCGGAGGCGCTTTCCGGCGGCATGATCAAACGCGCCGCCCTGGCCCGGGCGCTGGCACTGGATCCGGACCTGCTCTTTCTGGACGAACCCACGGCCGGGCTTGACCCCATCAGCGCCGCCGCGTTTGACGAGCTGATCCTGACCCTGCGCGACGCGCTCGGGCTCACCGTCTTTCTCGTCACCCATGACCTGGATACGCTCCACCGGGTCTGTGACCGGGTGGCCGTCCTCGCCCAGGGTCACGTCATGGCCATCGGCCCCCTTGAAGACGTTGCCGATACGGATGATGACTGGATCCGCGCCTACTTCCACGGAACACGCGGCCGCGCGGCCCTGCGTCCTACACCCATCAACCGGGAGGGTGCCTGAGTGGAAACCCGTGCGCACCATGTCCTGATCGGACTCTTTGCCGTCCTCGTCGTCGCCGGCGCACTGCTTTTCGGACTCTGGCTTTCAGAGGGCGGTTTCAAGCAAAAGCAGGCCGAGTACCGCATCATTTTCAACGAGGCGGTCTCCGGCCTCACCGTCGGCGGCAACGTGAAGTACAACGGCATCACCGTGGGCGAGGTCACCGAGCTGACGCTGGACCCACGCGACCCGCGCCGGGTTCTTGCCCGTATCGAGGTGAAGCCGAACACGCCGGTCAAGCAGAACACCCATGCCCAGATCCAGCCCTCGGGGCTGCTTTCCGGCATTGCACACATCCGGCTCGGCGGCGGCAGTCCCGAGAGCCCACCCCTGCTGTCGAGACCCGGCCTCGCTCCCGAGATCCCCGCACGCCCTTCGCCTTTTGCACAGCTGCGCGATCAGAGCGGGGACATCCTGGCCAGTATCAACGACCTGGTCAGCCGTATGGAAACACTGCTTTCCCGGGACAACCTGACCAACCTTGAGCGCATCCTTGCCGACATGGCGGAACTCACCGGCACCCTGAAAGACCAGCAGGAGGCCACCACCCAGCTCATCGACAAGTGGGACCGTACCGGCACGGATACCCGGGAAACGCTGAAAGAAACCAGGCGACTGATCACGGACACCCGTGAGCTGCTGGGAGGGGATGCCTCGCGCGCCCTTCAGGACACGGCCACGGCCGCGCAGGCGACGCGTCGTACCGTCACGAAAGTGGAAACCCTGATCAGCGACCACGAAGAGGCCCTTGCCAGCGCCATGGAGGGCTCCGCCAATCTGGGGCCTGCCCTGGCGGAAATGCGCCGCACCCTGGAGGCGCTGCGCGGCCTCACCCGCCGGCTCGAATCCGACGCTGCGGGCACCCTTTTCAACCGGGACGAACTGGAGGAATACCAGCCATGACGCACCCGTTCCGTCGTTCGGGCCGGCTTCTCATGCTGCTGGCCGCCACGCTCATCGGCGCCTGCAGCATCCTGCCGGAGCCCAGCCGCTACCAGCTCTATCAGCTGCCGCCCTCCGAGCTGAGCCCGCAACAGGCCGAACCGGGCAACACATCACTGGAGGTCCAGGCGCCAAGGGCAGACGACCTGACCAGCAGCAATCGCGTTGTGGTCCTCCGGAAGGGGCAGCGACTCAGTGCCTGGTCCGATATCCGCTGGGCGTCACCGGCACCGGAGCTCTGGCGAGACCGGCTGTTGGATGCTTTCCATAACGCTGGCGTGTTTCAGCGGCTTGGCATTCCCGAGGACAACCTGAACGCGGACTTCAAACTGACGGGCCACCTGCGCGCCTTTCACGTGGACCGGACGGAAGAGCCCCCAAGGGCGGTCATCCAGTTCGATGCGCAACTGATCGACCTGAAGGCGCGTCAGGTGGTAGCCACGCGCCGGTTTGACGCGGCTGAACCGCTGGACGGCGACCGGCCGGCGGAACTGGCACGCGCCATGGGTACTGCCACCGACCGGATGGCGGAACAGCTCCTGGCGTGGATCAACGACGAAGGCTAGCGGCCGAAGCCGAACGCATCCCCGAAGCTGGAGCAACGCTCAAACCGTTCAACCGCACCGCCGTCCAGCTCCAGAGCGACGCGGTGATGTGTACCGGTGTGCGGGCCGAAACGGACATGGCCCTTGCGCTCCGCCGCCAGCTCCACCACACCGCTGGCGGAACAGGGTGCCTGCTGTTCAACCAGGGGCTCTACGGTGGACAGGTCCACCCAGCCACCGAGCTCGGAACTGAACAGCCGCCCCTCGAGGGTCGTCATGAAACGGGTATCAAAGGACGCGAAATCCCCGTTGCTCTCGCCCGCTTCCGGGACAATCTCATCACGGACCTCTTCATAGGCCATGTAGGTCTCGCCCAGAAGCATCTCCATCTGCTCGGTGTGACGCACCAC
>JBNJEG010000078.1:0-9443 GCA_051745655.1 Pseudomonadota bacterium | reverse complement strand
TATTTCGAATGAGCCACACCCCGACCAGTTCCGGCTGGTCGGGCGCCCTTCCCTCCCCTACACTTCATGGTTGAGGCATAGTATGGTGACTCAGACTACCTGATCAGGAGCAACGGCAATCTTGCGTACCCAAACCTTTCCCACCCTGTTCCTGGCACTGGCGCTTCTCGTTACAGGCGCGGCGCAGGCCAACCTTGAAACCGAACGCGACTACCAGTCGGTGGAACCCACGTCCGACCAGGCGCGGGCCAACATCCTGATTGCGCGCCAGCTCCAGTTTGGCCACTTCAAGGATCAGGACATCAACGATGACCTGGCTTCAGAGACCCTCGATGCCTATCTGGAACAGCTCGACGGCCAGCGGCTCTACTTCACCCAGGAAGACATCGACAGCTTTGATGACTACCGCGATTCTATGCAGCGGGCACTGACGTCCGGGAACCTGGAGCCGGCATTCCGTATCTATAATCACTTCCAGCAGCGCAGCATCCAGCGCCTGGAATACGCCCTGTCCCTGCTGGACAATGGCATCGACGAGTTCAGCTTTGACGGTGATGACCGTTACCGGCTCGACCGCGAGGACGCGGACTGGGCCGCGGACAAGAGCGAACTCGACGAGCTCTGGCGGGATCGCATCCGCAACGCCGTCCTCAGCATGCGCCTGGACGGTCAACCGGATGAAGCCATCAAGGAAACCCTGACCCGGCGTTACGAAAGCCAGCTCGACCGGGCCTATGACGCCCGCAGCGAGGATGCCTTCCAGCAGTGGATGAACGCGTTTGCCGGGCTCTGGGATCCGCACACCCAGTACCTGTCACCCCGCACCTCCGAGAACTTTGACATCAACATGAGCCTGTCTTTGGAGGGCATTGGTGCGGTTCTGCAATCCGAGGATGGCTACACCAAGGTATCCCGCATCGTGCCCGGCGGCCCTGCTTCCGAAGAAGGTTCACTGGGCGCGGCGGACCGGATCGTCGGCGTCGCCCAGGAAGACGAGAAGATGAAGAATGTGATCGGCTGGCGTCTGGACGAAGTGGTTGACCTGATCCGAGGCCCCAAGGGCTCCGAAGTCCGGCTTGAGGTCATCCCGGCGGGCACCCAGAACGATATGAACACCCACGAGATCACCATCGTCCGGGATGAGGTCAAGCTCGAGGAGCAGTCCGCCCAGAGCGACATGATCGAAATGGATAACGGGGGCGATCCCTGGCAGCTGGGTGTTGTCGATATCCCCACCTTCTACGCGGACCTCAAGGCAGCCCGCGAGGGTGATGAGGACTACCGCAGTACCACGCGTGACGTGCGTGAACTGCTTGAGGAGCTCAAATCCGACGGTATGGACGGCCTGGTTATCGACCTCCGCGGCAACGGCGGCGGGGCCCTTTCTGAAGCCAACCAGCTGGTCGGACTGTTCATTGAGAATGGCCCGACAGTACAGGTCCGCGGGCCCGATGGCTCGGTTCAGGTGTTCGAGGATGAAGGTAATGATGTTACCTGGGATGGCCCAGTGGTGGTACTGGTCAATAACCTGAGCGCCTCCGCCTCTGAAATCTTCGCGGGCGCCATGCAGGACTATGGCCGTGCGCTGGTTGTAGGCTCCCAGACCTTTGGCAAGGGAACCGTCCAGGCCGTACGCCCTCTGAATCATGGGCAGCTGAAGATCACACAGTCCAAGTTCTACCGCATTTCCGGCGCCAGCACGCAGAACCGTGGCGTGGTGCCGGACATTGAGATCAAGGATCGGATTGAGCGCGAGAACGTGGCCGAGTCCGCCCTGGACGGCGCCCTGGCCTGGGACGAGATCGACACTCTGGACTACAGCCGTTACTTCAAGTTCGACGATGTTCTCGACACCATCGCCGAGAAACACAGTGACCGGTTCTCCGACGTCCCCGAGTATGAGCTGCTCCAACGCGAGCTCGAGCTGCTCAACGAGCGCCGGGACCGCACCTGGGTGAGCCTCAATGCCGAAGAACGCAGGGCTGAGCAGGAAGCGTTCCGCGACAAGCAGCTCAGCATCGTGAACAAGCGCCGCGAACTGCAGGACAAGGAACCTTTCGATTCCTGGCAGGCCTACGAGGAAGACGCCGAATCCCGGCCGGCCATGGCCCGGCGCAGCGAGCTTGCGGATGACGGGCCGGACTTTGTCGTGCGCGAAGCGGGGGCGATACTCACCGACCTGCTTGAGCAGAGCGAAGATTACGCCAGCATCTACCACGAAACCCCTGAAGAGGGAGCAGTGGCCGGCGAATAGAACGGAGTAGGCGCCATGGCGACCGATGATGAGAAATCCGAAGCGCTGGAAACACTCCTGAAGGACTCCCTGCACGCCCTGGAGTCACTGGAGAAAGTCCAGCAACTGGAAGATGAAGGCCAGGCCGAGGCGAACTCCGGAGGTGAAACCTCTTCCCGCGAGGAGGACGCCAATACCGAGGACAGGTCCAGGTCCGGCGACGACGACGGAGAACCCAATCTTCTGGACCGTCTCGCCGGCTATACCGGTTCAGCCTACAAGATCGCCCGTCGAACCACCGGCACCTCGCTCAAGGTGGGCCGAAAGCTCATGGGCAGCCAGGACCAGCTGCGCATGATGCTGGCCGCCGGCGAATCCCTCCGCGACCTGCGCGAAGTGGCCGGCCTCACCGTCAATGACCTGGCTGAGGCCCTCAACATCCGGGACAAGAACCTGCTGGAAGCCGTGGAGGACGGTACCGCCACCCTCTCCTTTGAGCTCATCCTGCGGCTGGCAGCGGTGCTCGCCCGCAATGATCCGGTGCCGTTCATCCTCAAGTACACCCGCACCTACAGCCCGGACACCTGGCGCGTCCTCAACGACTGGGGCGTGGGCCGACTCCCGCTGCACTTCGAGCGTGAGCGTGAGTTCATCAATATCTACCGGGGCCGCGACGAGGCGCGGGAACTCTCTGACGAGGGGTTCAAGCGCGTCCTGGAGTTCACCCGCCAGTCCTTCGAAATGTCCCTGCACTTCGTGGCCGAGGAAGAAGAGCGTCTGAACGAAGCCCTGGATGATCTGGAGGCCGAACGCGACGCTGCCAGGCAGGAAGGCCGTGAGCCGGTCACCCCCAAGCGCGAACGGCGCCACCGGGGTCAGTCCCAGAAGAATACCGACGACAGGTCCGGCTCAAAAAACAGCAGCAAAAACCAATCCGGCAAGAGCAAACAGAAACAGAGCAGCAGCGGTAAAACGACGAGCAGTCAGTCGAAGAAGAAAACCGGAAGCAATCGCCAGTCCGGCCAATCAGGCCAGTGAATCCAGGGGCGCCGCCTGCTGCCCCGGCGCCTCACAGATCCCCTTCTCGGTCACAATCACATCCACCAGCGATGCCGGTGTCACATCAAAGACCGGGTTGAACACCGCCACCGAATTCGGTGCCAGCCAGCGCCCTCCGGAACGCCGCAGCTCCGTACCATCACGCTCCTCAATCTCAATCCGGTCGCCACTCGGCGTCGCCGCATCCAGGGTTGAAGACGGCGCCACCACCATCACACCGACCCCATAATGCCGCGCCAGGATGGCCAACGGCAGAGTGCCGATCTTGTTCGCCACATCCCCGTTCGCCGTAATCCGGTCCGCCCCGACCACGACCCAGTCCACCTTTCCCTGGGCCATCAGCGTCGCCGCAGCACCATCCACATTCAACGAACACGGCATTCCCTCGCGCTCACACTCCCAGGCCGTCAGCCGTGCTCCCTGCAGCCAGGGTCGGGTCTCATCCATATGCACACAACCAAGCGCCCCGCGATGGAACAGCTCCCGCACGACACCAAGAGCGGTACCCTGCCCCCCGGTCGCCAATGCCCCCGTATTGCAGTGCGTCAGCACCTGCACGGGCCCGTCACGACCAGACAGAATCCGGTCCGCCCCGAGCACCCCCATGGCCTGGTTCGCCTCCGCATCCTCCCGATGAATCCGCAACGCCTCTGCCTCGAGAACCCGGACCAGTTCCCCCGAATCCGCCACCTGTTCAAGACACCCACGCATCCGCTCCAGCGCCCAGACCAGATTCACTGCCGTCGGTCGCGCCTGCGCCAACCAATCCATGGTTGCCCCCAGCCGCGAATACCAATCCGGCGCCTGAGCACAGCCCCGGGCCGCCAGAACCACGCCATAGGCCGCCGCAATCCCGATCGCCGGCGCCCCGCGGACCTGCATCTCATGGATCGCCCGGTACACCCCCTCGGCGTCCGAATACGCCTGCCAAACCTCTTCAGCTGGCAAAAGCCGCTGATCCAGCACCTCCAGAACTTCGCCATGCCATCTGAAGGGGGTTACTTGATCCTGAGTCATTCAGAGCGTTCCTCAATCGAAACAATAAAGCCAAAGCTGCCCATAACAGCGTAACCAAGGCGTTCAAAGCCGGGAATGGGGGAGTGCTTGGAGGGAAGCTCGGTGGCCAAGGATGGCCACCGCGCAGCCTACACGGATGTACTTGTGGCGATTCCCGTAAAGCACTCCCCCATTCCCGGCCTGCGACATCTCACCAGCCCAGAGACAACCCCAGAACGCCAAAGGACTGAAGCCATGGGCCCCAAAGCCACCATCCGTTATACTTCCGAGTCTGAAGTCACAGGCCGCAGCCCACAAGTCCCGGAAACCTGCGACCACAACCCGAACCCTGAGACCCATGACCCAAACCATCGACCAACTCATCAGCGCCCGCTGGCTCCTGCCCATGACCGACCGGCAGGTCCTCGAACACCACAGCGTCGCCATCCAGGGCAACCAGATCCTCGACATCTGCCCCACGAACACCGCCCTGGAACGCTACCAGCCCAAAGAACACCGCGAGCTCGGCGACCAGCTGCTGATGCCCGGGCTCATCAACGCCCACGGCCACGCCCCCATGACCCTCCTGCGCGGCCTCGGCAACGACCTGCCCCTGATGGAATGGCTCCAGGATCACATCTGGCCCGCCGAAGGCCGCTTCGTGGACGAAGCCTTCGTCGCCGACGGCACCCAGCTGGCCATCGCCGAAATGCTGAGCACCGGCACAACCTGCTTCTCGGACATGTACTTCTTTCCCGAGACCATCGTGGAGACCGCCCAGCAGCACGGAATGCGCATCCAGTCCGCGTTCCCGATCCTGGACCTGCCCACCCAGTGGGGCAGCGGGCCCGAAGAATACATCCAGAAGGGCCTGGCCCTCCACGACCGCGTGCGCAACAGCAACCTGGCCACCATCGCCTTCGGCCCGCACGCCCCCTACACCATCTCGGACGAACCCCTTCGGCGCATCGCCACCCTGGCCGAGGAAGTGGACCTACCGGTGCAGATCCACCTGCACGAAACCGCCGGAGAAGTGGACGACAGCATCCAGAGTCATGGCCTGCGCCCCACACGCCGGCTGGCGGAACTGGGCCTGATCTCACCGCGCACCCAGTGCGTGCACATGACCCAGGTGGACGAGCACGACCTCAAACTGCTGCAGGAAAGCGGTGCCCATGTGCTGCACTGCCCTGAAGCCAACATGAAGCTGGCCAGTGGCGCCTGCCCGGTACAGCGTCTCCTTGATGCCGGCGTGAACGTGGCTCTGGGCACCGACGGCGCCGCCAGCAACAACAACCTCGACATGTTCGGCGAGATGCAGAGCGCCGCCCTGCTGGGCAAGCTCAGCACCCTGGAGGCCGGCGCCACCGACGCCTACAGCGTGCTGAGTATGGCCACCATCAACGGCGCAAAAGCACTGGGCATCGACGATCGGGTCGGCACGCTCGAACCCGGCAAACAGGCGGACATGATCGCCGTGAACCTTGGCGATATCCTCGCCCAGCCGGTCTACGACCCGATCCCCCATCTCGTTTACAACACCAATGGTCGCCAGGTCACCCACACCTGGGTCGCGGGCGAGCCACGCCTGATCGAGGGCGAACTCCAGCGCATGGACCTCCATGGCCTGCGCGAACGGGTCAGCCAGTGGCAGCGCCACATCGCCGAAGCCGACCAGCACTGAGGACATTGCCATGAGCCTGAACGTTGACCAGAACGAAATCGCCAAATTCGATGCCATGGCCCAGCGCTGGTGGGATCCCGAAGGCGAGTGCAAACCGCTGCACGAGATCAACCCACTGCGCCTGGGCTACATCGAGCAGCACACCGGCAGCCTCAACGGCCAGACTGTGCTCGACGTAGGCTGCGGTGGCGGGCTCCTCAGCGAAGCCATGGCCCGGCGCGGCGCCACCGTCACCGGCATCGACCTGAGCCGTGAGGCGGTGGGCGTGGCGGACCTGCACGCACTGGAGGGCGAAGTCAGCGTGGATTACCGCGTGGAAGACGTGGAAGCCCTGGTGGAACAGGAAGCCGGCCAGTACGACACCGTCACCTGCCTGGAAGTACTCGAGCACGTGCCGGACCCGGCCGCCACCGTCGCGGCCTGTGCCCGCCTGCTGCGCCCCGGAGGCAGCCTGGTGGTCTCGACCATCAACCGCAACGCCAAGTCCTGGCTGTTCGCCAAGGTGGGCGCCGAATATGTGCTCAACCTCCTGCCCCGGGGCACCCATGAATGGAAGCGCTTCATCCGGCCTTCCGAGATGGACCGCTTCTTCCGCCATGCCGGAATCGAAACCCGTGACACCACTGGCCTGACCTACAACCCGGTTACCGGCCTCTACCGCCTGGGGCGGGACATTGACGTCAACTACTTCATGCACGGCATCAAACCGGAGGCCGACGCATGAGCCGCTTCAGCGCCATTCTGTTCGACCTGGACGGCACCCTCCTGGACACCGCACCGGATTTCATCTGGTGCCTGAATACCCAGCGCGCCCGTCACAACCTGTCGCAACTGGACGAACACAGCATAAGGCGCGTGGTCTCCAACGGCGCCCGTGGGCTGGTCCAGCTCGGCTTCGGGCTGCGCCCCGGAGACCAGGGCTATGACGACCGCCATGCAGAGCTTCTGGAACTCTACACCGGCCACATTGCCGTCCACACCCGGCTCTTCCCCGGTCTGGCCGAGGTCCTGGCCCACCTGGAGGCGAAACAGGTGCCATGGGGCATCGTCACCAACAAGGCCAGCCAGTACACCCTGCAGCTGCTGGAGGAGATGGATCTGCTCCAGCGCTGCGCCAGCGTGGTCTGCCCGGATCACGTCACCAACACCAAGCCGGACCCGGAGCCCGTGCTGCTGGCCGCTAAGCAGATCGGCGTGGCCCCGGAACACTGCCTCTATGCCGGCGACCACAGGCGCGATATTGAGTCCGGCCTGGCCGCCGGCATGACCACCGTGGCCGCCCGCTACGGCTACCTGGGCGCGGACGAGAACGTGGCGGACTGGAACGCCCACCACATCATCGACCACGGCCGCCAATTCTTCCCCCTGATTGACACCCACAAACCGGCAACGGATTCCGCATGAGCGCACAGACCGTCGAGAACTACCAGCCCGCAGCGGACCTGCTGAAGGACCGCATCATCATGGTTACCGGGGCCGGTGACGGCATCGGCCGCGCCGCCGCCAAAGCCTACGCGGCGCACGGCGCCACCGTTATTCTCCTGGGCCGCACCATCAAGAAGCTGGAAAAGGTGTATGACGAGATCGACGCCGCCGGCCACCCGGAACCGCTGATCCTGCCTCTGGATATTGAGGGCGCGAAAGCGGAGGACTATGGGCAGGTCGTGGAGCGAATCGAGGAGGACTTCGGGCGACTGGACGGACTTCTGCACAACGCCAGCCGCCTCGGCGACATTACTCCGCTCGAGTATTACAACCCGGAGGAATGGGAGCGGGTCATGCGCACCAATGTGACCGGCGCCTTCCTGCTCAGCCAGGCCATGACCCCGCTGCTGCGCGCCGCCCCGGACGCCTCGGTGATCTTCACCTCCTCCAGCGTCGGCCGTAAGGGGCGCGCCAACTGGGGCGCCTACGCCGTCTCCAAGTTCGCCACCGAAGGCCTGATGGAAACCCTGGCGGACGAACTGGACGACGCGCGCAGCGCTGTCCGCGTGAACAGCCTCAATCCGGGGGCCACCCGCACCTACATGCGCCATCTGGCCTACCCGGCCGAGGACCCGGCGAGCAACCCCGAGCCGGACGCCATCATGGGCGCCTACCTGTACCTGATGGGACCGGACTCAAAAGGCGTGACCGGTCAGACGTTCGACGCCCAGGTTAAGCGTTAAGCGCCGAACGGTCCTCGCCGCCAAAGGCCTCCAGGAGCGCCGGCACCAGACGGGAAAGCTCCAGGGTCATCAGGCTGAAGGCGGCATCAAAACGGGCGACGCGGTCATCCCCGGCATCGTCGTCCAGCTTCTCCTTCAGATCATCCCCGAACCGCAGCCGGCGGATCGTCAGCTCATCGTCCAGCATGAACGACAGCTGATCCTCCCAGTCCAGCGCCAGTCGCGTCACGCTCATGGCATTGTCCAGGTGCGCGCGCACCTCATCACCGTCAAGCCCCACGCCCTTGATGCGCACAACGCCGCCCTGCTCCTCATCATCCCGCAGCTCACACTCATCCGCCGCCACAAGCCCCGCCGGCGGATGCGCCTCGCCACGCAGCCACTGGGTCATGGTGAACGCCGGCGACTGCTCCACAGCCGGCGGCCGCACGGGCATCGAACCCAGCGTCTCGCGCAGCTCGGAAAGCAGCGTCTCAGCCGCATTGCTGGCGGCCGAATCCACTACAACCAGCTCCTGGGACGGCGCAATGTAAGCGTGAATGAACCGCGACTTGGTGAACGCCCGCGGCAACAGCTCCAGAGTTACCTGCTCCTTGATCTCCGTTTTCTCCTTGCGCCGCAACGGCCGCCCCTGCTCCTCCTCGGCCGCGGCCACGCGCTCATCCACCTCCTCGCGGATCACCGCCGGCGGCAACACTTTCTCCTCACGCCGCAGGCAAACCAGATGACACTCACCGGACGTAAACACCAGCTGATCACCATCACGGCCCAGGGGCGACACCCAGCCCAGACGCTCCGTGTCCTGGGGCCCACAGGGTTGGAAAGCCCGCTTCGCCAGCGCCTCCTCCAGGGCCTCGGAGGACCACTCAAAGGCTTTGGTGATACGATACAGACGTGCATTACGAAACCACATGAACCAGATCCCCGGCATTGACCAAACAGGGCCGGGATTATCCGGGGGAAGCCAGCACCATGTCCACAGGCACCAGCCTCTATTTCTACATCACCGAGAACTGCGAACTCTGCGAACAGGCCGAACAGGTCCTCGTCCGCACCCCACTCGACACTCCTCTGCCGGTGGACGTCGTCGACATCAGCGAATCCGAGGAACTGGTGGAGAAATACGGCGAACGAATCCCGGTTCTGCGCATGGAACCCCAGGGGAAAGAGCTGGACTGGCCGTTTACGGCGGATGATGTGATCGCGTTTCTGGGGAACAACTGACTCGGCTGAAGGTAGGGAGCGGGGGAGTCCTTCATGGGAAGCTCTGGAGCCATGGATGGCGGAAGAGCAGCGTACAGGG
>JBNJEG010000077.1:0-9484 GCA_051745655.1 Pseudomonadota bacterium | reverse complement strand
CAGAGCCTCTAGCCGTTCGCTTTCCGGGCGTTACGGCGCTCGTTCAGCTGCCACGCGAGCCACACCACCACCAGCAATACGGCGATTGGCAGCGCAAAGGCCAGATGCACCTGCACGGTGCCCAGAATCAGGCCCAGGCAGCCCCCGAGGAGCTGGATGACGGTCAGGTTGCCCCCGGTGTTGTCCAGGACCATCTTCTCCAGCTCGTCGGTGTCGAGTCGACGCACCTGCTGCTCCACCACGTTGGTCACATCCAGGCGCTTGACCGCCAGCTCAATGCCCCGGCTGACCCAGGTACGCCCCTTCTCGGACTGGAGCACGTGAAGGCCCTGCTTCTTGAACCACTGCAGGGCGTTCATCAGCGATTCTTCAATGCGCGTCCAGTTGGACTCGTCGTTCAGGTACTGGTCGGTCTGTTTAATAATAACCGGCAGTATCCGATCCCGTGTGGTACTCCCCAGGGCTTCGATCCAGACACCCAGGCGCGCCTGGATCAGCGTCTGCACCTCGGGCTTTTCCATCTCATGCTGGATCCCGTCCACCACGGCATCCATCATCTCCATGAAGTCATCGGATACCTCGGGGTCCTTGATGAAGCGCTCCAGGACCTGGCTGATGGCGTCCTCGTCGAACGAGAATATGTTCTTGATGCCCAGCCCCAGCGAGCCCATGCGGCGCTTGTGCTTCAGGAAATCCTCAAGCGCGCTGTTGAGCCACTCCGCGATCTGGGGAATCTCCTGCTGCAGCCAGGAGCGCGCCTTCTCCGCAAGCCATTCCCGGTTTTCCCGGGACTGCAGGAAGCCGTGCATTGTCCCGCGGATCTGCGCCCACCACTGATCAATGTTCTCCGGGTCGCGGGCGAGATCCTTGAGCGCTGCCTCCACAAAATCCAGTGAACGGGTCAGCGCCTCCGGCCCCCGCTCGCGCATCAGGTCCACCACCACTTCCGTGATGCGCTTGCGCACCTCCGGGTCCTGCAGGTGGTCATCGATCCACACGGCCATCGTCTCGGTGCCGTTCTCGATCAGACGACGCTCACGGATGTAGGCCAGGATGATCTCCGGGGAAAGCAGTTGTTCCTGCACGCTCTCTGCCAGGCTGCGCGCGATCTGGTCCTTGTTCTTCGGGACCAGCCCCTGCCAGCCCAGCACCTGCCCCTGCTTGGGCTGGAAGAGCATCTTGATGGCCAGGAAGTTGGTGAAATACCCAACCAGACCGGCCACGGTAATTACGAACCCGGCGCGCACCCACACATTGTCCCCGCCGAACCAGTAATCCAGGAGGCCGAATACCAGGGCCGAAACCAGCAGGCCACGCCGGAAGTTTCGGTCCCATTGGGTCAGGTCCACATCCATAGAGATTCTCCTCTGTCACTGCGAGTCAGGGTGCAGCCACATGCCAACCATTGAAGATACAGGCCAAGCCGATGCTTTGCATCAGCACACGGATCCCTTGAAGCCGCTGGTTACGGGACTCGGAATTTTCTGGTTCAACCTTTTTACAATTCCTCATTAACATGTATTATTTGTATATCTTTTAAGTGACCCGGTAATCACACAGGAGCCTCTATGCTGAGTTCGACACAGGAACAGATCATCGCCGACACCGCCCCCGTCGTGGCGGAACACCTTGAGACCATTACCGCCCGGTTCTACCCGCTGATGTTCGAGCGGTACCCGGAGGTCAATGCCCTGTTCAACGCCAGCCACCAGGCCAGCGGCAACCAGGCGCGCGCCCTGGCCGGTGCGGTGCTGCAGTATGTTCAGCTTCGCGGTAATCCGGCAGAGGCCCGCGCCGCTCTTTCCACGGCTATCAGCAAGCACATTTCGCTCGGCATCCAGCCGGATCACTACCCCATTGTCGGCGAATGCCTGATGGCAGCCATCGGTGACGTGCTGGGCGACGCGGTGACGCCGGAGATCGCGGATGCCTGGGAGGCCCTCTACAACGAGTTGGCCGGCCTGTTGATTGACGTGGAACAGCAGCACTATCACGACTTCGCGAACCGCCCGGGTGGCTGGCAGGGCCGGCGGGCGTTCCGCATCCGCAACCGCCGCCCGGAGAGCGAGGTGATTACCTCTTTCGAGCTGGAGCCCGTGGACGGTGAGCCGGTGGCGGACTTCCAGCCGGGCCAGTACATCGGCGTCCGGCTCGAGATCAACGGCGAGCCGGTCTACCGTCATTACAGCCTGTCCGATGTGCCCAATGGCCGCACCTACCGGATCTCGGTCAAGCGCGAACCGGAGGGCCATGCCAGCCGCTTCCTCCATGACGAAGCGAAAGACGGCATGGAACTGGAACTGCTGCCACCGGCCGGAGACCTTACACTGACCGGCCAGGAGCCGCTGCTGCTGATCAGCGGCGGCGTCGGCCAGACCCCCATGCTGCCGCTGGCCAAGCAGGCCCTGGAGCAGGGGCGGCCCGTGGCCTACCTGCACGCGGCCCGCAGCCGGCAGCACCATGCCTTCTCGGATGAGATCAGGGCGCTCCGGGATCAGTACCCGGATCATTTCTCCCCGATGGTGGTCTACGAGGAAGGCGAGGCAACCGAGGGCGTGGATGCCATTGGCATGGTCGACCAGGCGCTGCTGGCGCAGCACCTGCCCGACCCGTCCGCACGCTGCTACTTCGTAGGGCCCGAAGGCTTCATGCGGACGGTTGATGCCGCGCTGGACGCACTCGGCGTCAGCGAGAAGCGCCGTCACTATGAGTACTTCGGGCCCTCCAGGCCCCTGCGTGCTGCCTGACGTTTACTGGGTGCCCGCCAACCCTCTTTCATGGTGGACCGGGCCACGCTCGGTCCCCGGAGCGGTTTCCTTCAGCCGTTGGGTCCAGAGTGCGGCGGCCTCGGCGTCACCCGAAGCCTCCGCCGCGTAGGCGGCCCCTTCGAGCGTGTTGTAGCGCTCCGGCCAGGTACCGTGGGACTTCCCATAGGCAACCAGCGCCTCTTCCGGGCGATCCAGCGAAACCAACAGGTCACCCAGGGCCTCATAGGGTGGCAATAGCGCGCCCGGGCTGACCGGGTGCTTCTCAACACTGGCTTCCAGCTCACCGGCAGAACGGACCAGGCTGATGGCCTTTTCAGCATCGTCTTCCGCGCGGGCGATCCAGCCGGCCAGAATCCGGCGATCCACTTCAATGTAGGTTGAGAAACGCTCATCAGCAGTGAACCTGGCATTCTCAGCCAGCGTCTCCAACTGCCGCTTGGCTTCGTGGGCGGCCTTGAGATCACCGGTATGAACAGCACCCAGGCCGCGCGCAAACCAGCCCAGGGCTTCCGGCCAGGGAAACTGCTCCCAGGCAATGGTGTCGGGCTCCCGGGGTGCAAGCGCCGCGGCCGCCTCCCAGTCCCGGGTCTCGACAGCCAGCCTTGCCGGAATGGCGGCCATATGGAAGGCTCCGGGGAAGTTGGCCTGGTGGGGGCCATTAGCCCGGGCTGTCTCCCACACCTTACGAGCCTCGCTGTCTTCGCCACGCTGGAGATGACCGTAGGCCAGATAATCGAGGGCATGGATGTAGTGGAACGACGTTGCCCCATTCGCCGAGTGATCCACGGCGACATCGGCAGACCGGCGATTCCATTCAATTACCCGTGGCCAGTCGCCCAGCCGAACGTAGATGTGGGACGGCATGTGCAGCGCATGGGGCACACTGGGGGCGATCGCGCCATAGGACGCCACGATCTCGGTTGCGTTGCCCGCGCGGCCATCGGCATCGGTGGAGTGGATGGTGTAGTGAACCGCCCCGGGGTGGGTCGGCTCGCTTTCCCAGGCGGTGCGCAGAACCTCTTCGGCCTCATCGTGCAGCGCTTTGCGGTTATCAGCCGAAAGCGCCAGCGTCAGGCGCGACAGCGCATAGAGCGAGGCGACGTCGAGATCCCCGGGATAGGCCTCGTAAGCCGCTTCCATACCGTCGATCCAACCGGCCAGGCGCTCCTGAACCCGATCAGTGTCGGCCTCAAAGAAGGCGGCTGTCGCGTCAATCAGAAGCAGCTCACGCCGATCCCCGGCGGTATCGCGGGCCTTCTGGATTTCCACCCTACCCTGGGCAATGTCGGCCTCCCCCGGGCTGGTACTCCACAATGGCTGGAACAGTGTCGTCGCGACGCCCCAGTGGGCCATCGCGCAGCTGGGATCTTTCTTAACAATAGCCTGGAACTCGGATCGGGCCTGGGAATACATCATGTGATGCATCATCCCGAGCGCGTGGTCCACGTCGGCGCGGACCGTTTCATCACAGTCCGCCCGGAAATTAACTGTGCCGATGGTCTCTTCGGCGCTGGCCGAATTCCCAGGGCTCATGGTTTCCCCGAAGGCGCTAACGGGAACAGCCAGGCTCAGGGAGGCAATAAGGACGACGAGGTGATTTCTTGTAGTCATTGCGGGACTCCAGTAAACCGTATTGGTGATGGAGCCGGCATGTCATACATCGATCAGGGACTGAAAACACACTACCAGGGACTGGTCCAGCATGCGCAGCTGTCATTTTAAGGTACTCCGATTCGGATTACTTGACCAGATCAGCGTGGGTCGGAGCCTCGAAACAATACCCTGCGTCCGGTAACGCACAGACGCCCGTTCCATGAAGAGAGACGATGAACTCGGCGACGCCCGGCATTACATATTAGGCGGGAGTCCGCCCAACCATTCCCCCGAAACGGCCTTAAGGCCAAAGGAGCTAAAGATGAACAAGGACACCATTGAAGGGAACTGGAAAGAACTCAAGGGTCGGGCAAAGCAGCAGTGGGGTAAGCTGACCGATGATCAACTGGATGTGATTGCCGGCAGACGGGACCAGCTGGCAGGCGAGATTCAGCAGGCCTACGGTGTTTCGCGAGACGAAGCGGAAAAACAGGTCAAGGACTTTGAAGAAACCACAAAGCACTGACCCTTACGCGTCCCTGCAACTGAAAACACTGCCTGCAACACTGGGTTGCAGGCAGTCCGCGTACGGTGGCAGGTAATGCCGCGCTTATCAGCTCAGGTTCGAGCCCTGAGGGCCAGCATAATCACACCGCCTATAGCGGCGCCGATGCCGAACACGAAGTACCAGGTTGTTGAGTCGGTGAAACGGCCGGTGAATGTTTCGTGAACCTGTTCACCAACGCCCTGCGAGGCAACGTAGCCGAAGTACAGGAGCGCTGCGGCTGCAACGAGAAGGATGATGCCCATAAGCTGTTGGATCTGCATGGTGGTTTCTCCGTTAACCAATGATCTGTCCGTATCATGACAATACGTCTGTCTGTTTGGGTCTGTGCGGTGGCACACCCAATTCCCCAGGAGCAGCGTCGGATAGATAGGGACCGACAGTGACCAGTGAGGCGATCAGCTTGAAGGTGGTGTGGAGCCTGCGACATTCCTCCGAGAGGTACTCTAGCCTTGCGGTGGCCCGCGGAAGGGCTCGCAGCAGTGCCGGCGCGCCCCTGGCAGTGAACATACCGGCCAGGAATGCAGGAATCAGAACCGCTGGATGACGCAGCCGTGCATGGATCCGCTCCCGGTGCAGGCGGATGCTGGGAGCTCGGGCCAGGAGTGTATCGCGTTGGTGACTGACCCTTTTCTTCAGCGATGACACGGCGGCTACTCCTGTTGTTGTTCTTTTTGCATGGTGCGCGATGCATCATCCAACAGCGTCCGCACCGCCACGCGTGTTTCCGGAAATACCAGCCGGCGCGCCAGGCGCTTGAGCACGCGAACAAGCGCCCCGGCACAGGCCACGTTGACCAGTGATGCGGCGGCAATGCTCAGCGTCACGCCCAGGGGGGTATACTCGTAAAGTCCGGCGGCGACAACCAGTGTGATGGAGAGCCAGACGCCCACCATCACGAGCCCGAGCAGCACCCCCAGCACCACCATCACGATGACGGTCCTGGCCACCAGGCGTGTTTCCAGGCCCAAAAGCTGGGCCGTATCCCGAACGGAAGCGCCGATCAGCGTGAACAGAACGACAGCGTCGTCCGTGAACCCGCTCCCAACGCCTGCTTCTGCATCGCTGAAAGCGCGCTCAGGTTCGTGCTCCTGCCGATCATCCAGCGATGCGTCGCCGGTTTCGGGATTCTGCATCTCCTGCGTTACCGCCGCCGTGTCAGCCACGAGTACAGCACGCCAGCGATAAACGCGATGCCCATGGACATCAGCGGATTCTCGCGGACGTAGCCGTTCACGCGTTCGACCACATCATCGGCCTGCCGACGCCCCTGGGCTGCCGCCTCGCGCACGCGCTCATCGGCCTGGGATGCGTGCTCCCGGGCGTACTCCTCCGCCCTGCCAGCGGTCTCGGCAGCCCGGTTCACCGCTTCACGGACCTTGCCAGCCACCTGGTCGGTGGTCTCATGGTCGCTTGATTTAGTGGTCATGATCGAATCCTCCTTGTCGCTGTGTAGACGGATGAAGCAGCCTTTGCTTCACGGGATTGCCCTTCCACCCTGAGGTTAAACAAGCGCTCTGTCGGTGCGTTAACACACACATGAGGCCCCTTTCCCGGTCCCGCCTTACGTTGGCTAGGGCACAGACCGGCACCCCGCGCCGGGACTATTCTGGAGGCTTAGCGGGAGCGCACGGGTGCTGTTCGCTCAACCCGCAAGCGGCTGAGGCAGGAACCTGCAATGCCCGACGACATGCGTAAACCCCAGGGTCAATACCTGTTCAACGCCGTTGAGCTTCGCTTGTTCCGTTACACAGCGGTGCTGTTGTCCCTGGTTGCACTGACCGCGTTGACCGGGATCATCGTGTGGTCACTCGGCTGGCTTCTGAGCACGTTCTACAACCTGCTTCTGTCGCTGTCCCTCGCCGGTATCCTGGCGCTGGTACTCGATCCGGTGGTGGGGTTTCTTGAGAACCGGCTCCACTTACCCCGTCTACTCGCAGTCACGCTTCTGCTGGTGGTGTTCTTTGCGGGTATCGGCGGTCTGCTCGCCTTGCTGGTTCCGCCTCTGATCAGCCAGATTGTGCAGTTGATGGCCGTCCTGCCCGACACCCTCGCCAGCTGGCAGGCGTACTTCTCCTCTCATTTTCCGGAACTCAGCGCCATGATTGCCTCCAGCATGGAGAGCAACGGTGAGGAGGAATCCCAGTCCGTACTGCCCGTCATCGAGGACCCGGGCGCCGCCATCATGTCCTATCTGGGGCTGTTGGCAGGCCTAAGCTTCGTGCCGCTGTTCCTGTTCTTCACCCTGCTTTCCGGGAACCTGCTCCGGGAACAGGCATCCGAGCTGTTATCCGTCTTCCAAAAGCACACCCAGGAGAAAGTCCTGTATTTCATGGATGTGTTCGTGGGCTACGTCACCGCCTTTTTCCAGGGGCAGCTGATCATCGCCCTGTGCATGGGTGTTCTCTACGCCACGGGCTTCACCCTGATCGGTCTGGCGTTCGGCGTGCTTGCAGGGCTGGTGCTGGGACTTCTGAATATTGTTCCCTTCCTGGGCACCCTGATCGGCCTTCTTGCCATCCTGCCCGTGGCCTACCTTCAGCCGGATGGTGGTATTGAGTTGCTGGTCCTGGCCGCGCTGGTGTTTGCAGCGGTACAACTGATCGAAAGCTGGCTTCTGACACCAAAGATCATGGCCAACCGCTCCGGTCTCCACCCGGCCCTCGTGGTTATTTCCCTGTTCTTCTGGGGCACGGCCCTGAGCGGCATTATCGGCATGGTACTCGCGGTTCCCCTGACGGCGTTTTTTGTAACCATCTGGAGCGAGATCAAGGCCAGCCTGAAACGGGCGCTCAGCGACTCCCCATGATCCTGTTCACCTCCTAACGGGAGCCAGAGAGATGTCTACAAACAATCGATTAGCGGATTTTATCCGGGCAGAAATGGAATGGATTCTTCAGGATTGGGAAGAATTCGCCAAAACCCTCTTTCATGCCAGGCAATTAAGTCAGACCGAGCTGCGCGATCACGCCAGGGAAATGCTGCTGGAAATTGCCGATGCAACCGACCCACCCCCAAATCGGTCAGAACAGCCCCCCAACTCGAATCTGCCCGAACCGGAGGGCGACGAAGAATCCTGGGCGGAATTGCATGGTGTCGATCGCCAGACCCAGGGGTTCAGCGTCATGGAGACCATTTCCGAGTTTCGGGCCCTGCGTGCACGAGTGGTGGCACACTGGACCGCATCCTGTCCGTCGATTTCCTGCAAGGCGCTTACAGATCTTGCCCGGTTCCATGAAGCCATCGACGAGGCGGTCGCGGAATCGCTGGAGCATTATACGACCGAGAAGGAGATGGAAACCCGACTGTTCGGCGCCGTCCGGCTCGCATCGCCTGATCCGATCTATGTGCTGGATCTCGATGGTCGATTCATTTATGCCAACCGGGCCACCGAGGCGCTTTTCGCACAGAAGCGGGAATCAATCATCGGAAAGTCCACCCTCGAGATGGGGTTTTCGTTCGCTTCGGACTTCCAGCGCAGCCTGGAAAAGGCGATTGCGAACCAGTCCACCTATCGCGGCGAGTTCCGCCAAGCCTTCGCTTCCGGCCAGGGGGAGCGGTTCGAGTATCTGCTTGCGCCCGTTCTGGACGACCATCAGCAGACCGAGGCGATTGTCTGCATTTTCAGGGATGTAACCGAGCGTGCGCTGGCCGAGGAAAAAATATGGCACGACGCCCACCATGACCTTCTCACCGGGCTGCCCAATCGACGTCTTTTTCTTGATCGCCTGGAACAGGAGGTCAAGCATGCAAAGCGCAGCAGCTTGCCTCTCGCCCTGCTCTTTCTGGATCTTGATGGCTTCAAGGCCGTCAACGATTCTCTGGGCCATGAAGCCGGGGATAGCGTCCTGTGTGATGTGGCGGAGCGCCTCGATGGCGGTCTCCGGGAGGACGATACGGTTGCCCGCCTCGGCGGCGATGAATTCACGGTGATTCTCACCGGCGTCAAGCAGCGCAAGGATGTTGAGGGTGTGGCACAGACTATCATTGATGCCCTCGCAAGGCCCTTTCAGACAGGCGACCACACCGTTCAGATTACCGTGAGCATTGGGATCTCACTCTACCCCCAGCATGCCTCTTCTCCCGTCGCCCTGCTTGAAGCGGCGGACCAGGCCATGTACACCGCCAAGGAGTCCGGCGCCAATCAAATGCGTTTCTACGAATCCCCGGATAGAACCAACAAGCATTTGGCCTGAGCGGTGCAGGCCTGCGCCCTGGGCACTCTCAGCCCGGACACTGCTCACTGACACCCACTCCAGGGTTCGGTAGCGAACGGTCCCGGCCAAACCACAGCCGTATACTGAATCAATCGGCGCCAGGAGCGTCGGGATTATCCGGAGGAGGGAATCATGGATATCATCATATGGCTCATCATGGGCGGTATTGTCGGTTGGATTGCCAGCCTGATCATGGGCACTGACGCCCAGCAGGGCATCATCCTCAACGTCGTGGTCGGCATCGTCGGCGCACTGATCGGCGGATGGCTGGCCGGACCACTGCTTGGCGCCGGATCCATCAACGAAGGAATAAGCGTCATGAGCTTCGTCGTGTCGCTGCT
>JBNJEG010000076.1:0-10043 GCA_051745655.1 Pseudomonadota bacterium | reverse complement strand
GCTCTCGCCCGCTTCCGGGACAATCTCATCACGGACCTCTTCATAGGCCATGTAGGTCTCGCCCAGAAGCATCTCCATCTGCTCGGTGTGACGCACCACACCCCCCTCGGCAGGCCGTTCGATACGCTGGGTTCCCTCGAGTGCCACCGGCTTGCGTTCCTCACCCATGACCCCATGGACATCAAAGGATTCCTTGACCTTTTCACCGCCGGAAAGGGGCTGGAAGTCGCGCCGGTAGTGGCCGTTGAGAACCAGCTCAGGTCCGTCGCCAAAACGCCCGCGGCACTCCTCAAAGCGATACAGCAGTTCCCTGGAACCGGAACGGGCATCCACGTTGCCCTGCCATTCGAGGTGGAATACACCTCCCGCCGGGCAGCGCCGGGTTTCACGGTCACCACCAACGCCGCCAAGGTTGACGGTCCCCTGGACATGCCGGGCAACCGGCGCCATGAAGGCACGGCTGCGCATGCGGTAGAACACCGCCAGGGCCTGACCGAGTGCCGCTGGCTCATCCAGGCTGGCAGGCTCCGAAAGCGACTCGCGCCGCCCGTCCAAAGAAGGCCGTGACTCCGCCTCGGTGTCACCATCGGTCTCTTCCGTTTCCTCTTCCTCGTTGTCCGCCGCCGCGTCCTCCGCATCGCTATCGGGTTCCGTGGACTCCGCCGCATCCTGCGCGGCCTGTTCCGTTCGTACGATACCCGGTTCAGCGTCCGGCGAGCGGACCGTGCATCCCGTGAGGCTCACCAGCACCAGCGCTGCCAGCACCAGTGCCCGACTTTCATTCCCTTTCAACAAAGACTCAACCTCGATTGGCACCGGTGTCACGGCCCTGGTCCGCGTAACACACCGGTGAACTGGATTCATTGGGGCCCATGGTCTCAGCCCACTCCTGTGCCAGAACCTCCGCCAGCACGACCGCCTGGTTGTGATCCCGGTCGCGGGCGGAATACAGGAGGGTCACGCGGCCCTTTCCCATCTGTTGCAGCAGCCGGGAGAGGGCCTCTGGGCACTGGGCCAGCTCCTCCCGGTATGCCTCCCTGAACGCCTGCCAGCGTTCAGGGTCATGTCCAAACCACTTGCGCAGCTCCGTGGAAGGCGCCAGTTCGCGGCACCATTCATCAAGTGCGGCGGCCTCTTTGCTGATGCCACGGGGCCAGACCCGATCCACCAGAACGCGGTAGCCATCGTCGTCAGCGACAGGATCATGGATACGCCTGGTGACAACCCGGTCCGTCATTCAGCCTCCTCCTGCGGGGACGCTGTGGCCCGGATCAGCTCCTTATCCTCTCGTCCGAAGAGAACAAGGGTGTCGTCCCCATCCCCCTCCAGACGCGCGCCTTCAGTTCGGCTCAATGCCGCAAGAAAGTGTTCCTCAACCTTCATCACGGATGAGGGGCAGGCCATCCGGGTGCTGGCGGCACGATCGATGATCAGACGATCGCCCACCCATTCCCAGGCGGCCGTGTAGTGGTTGCAGCCTGAGCGCCCCGCGACACGGCCCTCTGGCATGAAGTCCAGGGTGACGGCCCCCGCCTCTTCCGGCACGGATTCACCCTCAACCGAGACCACCTGCCAGCGCGGCGACTCCAGACTCATCCGGTCCGCATGCTGGCACAGGGGCAGTTCCTCGCCCTCATGGGTCACGGTGACCCGCTCGCCCTTACTCCAGAACGCCGTATCACCGGACTCATCACGGTACAGGGCACCGGAGGCGCTTTCTTCCCGCACGAGTTCCCTCACCTCACCGTCCACGTGCAGGCGCACCTTCTCCCCGGCGAGGCTGTACCCCAGGGTACGCTCACCACAGACAAGCTCGTGATCGGCCGGCTCCTCGCCCTCCGGCATCAACTGGCAGGCCTGCAACAGCAGCATCAAACACAGAAGGGCAAGGGTGGCAGCACGCACTCGCATTCACGGACTCCGGTAACCGTACATCGAAATGTGAAAACAGTATAAAGGCTTGGTCACCGGTTGTGGGATTACCACTTGCGCATAAGGAACGCTCGCGCCCCTTTCAACGTTCCCGTCAGTAATCGCCAAAACGGTACGGGAATGCCCGCATGAGCCACACCAGCCAACTTCTGATGACCATCGCCATCGTGATTTTCATAAACCTGGCGGTCTCCGCAACCGCTCTGGCCGCAGAGCAGACACTGGGCAAGGAACTGACCGCCATGGGAGCAATCCGTGAGGGCAACGGCGACGCCATCCCGGATTACGACGGCGGCCTGCGCGAGAGCCCGGGCGAACGGGTCATCCCCGGGGCACCGTTCGCGGAGGACGAGCCATTGTTCCATATCGACCAGACCAACCTCGAGGACCACAGGGAGCACCTCTCACCGGGACAGGTCGCCATGATCGAGCGCTACGAGGACTATGTCATCCCGGTCTACCGCACCCGTCGAACGGCGGCCTACCCGGATGCCATTCGGCAGCAGACCATGGAGAACGAGGGCAGTGTCGAGCTGATTGCGAACGGCAACGGACTGGAGAACTACGAATCCGGGACGCCCTTCCCCGTCCCGGAGAACGGCCTCGAGGCCATCTGGAACCACATCACCCGCTACCGGGGCGGCTCGCTGCGGCGCCAGATCGCGCGGACGACGCCCGACAAGGATGGCGACTTCACGGTCACCCGGCTCACCGAGGATTTCACATACCCCACAGCCCTGGTCGACTATGCGGACGGGGAGCACGAGAATATCCTCTTCTACTTCCGGCAGCAGGTGACGTCACCCTCCCGCCTGGCTGGCAACATCCTGCTAGTGTACGAAACCATCAACCAGCGCCGGGAGCCACGCAAGGCCTGGGTCTACAACAGCGGCCAGCGCCGGGTTCGGCGGGCCCCCGACGCCAACTACGATGCCCAGGCGGGTTCCGGCCAGGCCACGGCGGACAACCTGGACATGTTCAACGGCGCCACGGACCGCTACGAGTGGGAGCTCCTGGGCCGGAAGACGAAGTACATCCCGTACAACGCCTACCGGCTGGCCAGCCCCGAACTCAGCTATGACGACATCATCCAGGCGGGCCACATCGACCAGTCCCTCGCCCGCTACGAGCTGCACCGGGTCTGGCATGTTCGCGCAACCCTGAAAGACGGAGAACGCCACGTCTACAGCCGCCGGGATTTCTACATCGACGAAGACAGCTGGCAGATCGCCATCGCCGACCATTATGACGGACGCGGTGAACTCTGGCGCGTCGCGGAAGCGCACATGGTCCAGATCCCGGGGCCGGACGTGCCCGGCTATGCCTTCGAGACGCTCTACGACCTGCAGTCGGGCCGGTACGTGATCAACGGGCTCACCAACGAGGAGTCCACGCCCTACCAATTCGACACCCGCAAGCGCCACTGGGAATACACCCCGGCCGCGTTGCGGCGGGGTCAACGCTGAGCCTATGCCCCCGACGATTCGGCCTTCATCATACCCATGATGTGTCTGAAGTAATCCTGGTAGGTCTGGGTGGACTGGAGGCTATCCCTGTCGGGCGCCTCCGACTCCCCTTTCAGCCCCGGCGCGAGCCACTCCTTGAGCTCACCCGGATGGCTGGATAGAAACGCGATCCGGTCACCCATGTAAAGTGCCTCATCCACGTCATGGGTCACCATCAGCACCGTCATCCGTTGCTTGCGCACAATGCGCAGCACCAGCTCCTGCATCTGGTGGCGGGTTTCCGGATCCAGGGCACCAAAGGGTTCGTCCAGCAGCAGTACCTCGGGTTCATTGGCCAGTGCCCGGGCAATGGCCACCCGCTGGCGCATACCGCCGGATAGCTGGTCCGGATAGTGGTGCCGGAACTGGGTCAGCCCGATCGCCTCCAGGAAATGCTGGACCACGCCTTCCCTCAGTTGATGCTCGGCGCCATTGATGCGCAGCCCGTAGGCCACGTTCTGCTCCACCGTCAGCCAGGGAAAAGACGTGTAGGCCTGGAAGACCAGGCCCCGGTCCTGCCCGGGCCCGGTGATGGAACGCCCGGATACCGAGATATCGCCACCACTCCGGCTTTCCAGCCCCGCGACCATGCGCAGGACCGTCGACTTGCCGCAGCCGGAGGGCCCCAGAAGCACTCCCATCTGGCCCCGGGCCAGCCCAAAGCTGACCCCTTTGACCGCGAGCGTCTCGCGGCGACCGCTCCCATAGATCTTGGTGACGTCCTGAACGTCGAGCTGGCCCAGTTCGGCGCTCATCATTGGGACTCCAGCATGGTTTCCATGACCGAGAACTCGGTACCCGCGTCAGTGTCCCGAACCTCGCTGATGAGCCCGAACTTCTCCCACCAGGTGCTGGTCAGCTTCCAGTGGTCATGGATCTGACCGTTGCTGAGCCCCAGGGGCGGTTCGCCTTCCATCAGGCCCATGAAGCGGGCCGCCTGGTCGCGGGAAAAGATATGGATACCGCCCTTTTTCGTCTCGCCCGTGGCGCCGATGACCTGTTCAACATCCTCGACATCGAATCCGAGCCCCTCGGCGATGATGCGGTTGCCCTCCTCCGGGTTCTCCTTCCAGAACGCGACGGCTTCGAAATAGGCATCCATGGTCCTGGCCGCCACGTCCGGGCGCTCCTCGATGAAATGCTCCCCCATGTACATGCCATCACCCAGCAGCGCCGTCTCAATCCAGTAATCCTCGCTGGAGGTCGCCGCCACCTTCGCGCCGTCCATGATCTCAAGAAGCTGTGAACCAAAGGGCTCCCAGAATTCCCCGGCGGCCACGTTGCCGCCGATCATCGCGGAGACGGCGTCGTCCATGATCAGGTTGCGGTATTCAACCTCATCGAAAGCCACGCCGTTGTCCTCCAGCCAGATGGCCATGAAGATCTGGGTCAGGCCGCCTTCCAGTACCGCCACGCTTTCGCCCTTCAGGTCCTCGGCGGTTTCATAACCCGGGCGCAGGATGATCTTGTCCACGCCGTAGGAGGGATTGGTGTAGCTGACGAGCCTGACCGGCACGTCTTCCTCCGCTGCGATGGGCCCGTACTCGACGGTACTGGAGGTCACGTCCAGCTGGCCGGCGCTCATCATGCCAAAGCTCTCGTAGGGATCCTCGATCATGGTGATGTTGAGATCCAGCTCGGGCGCCAGGTCCTTTTCCTCGGCAATGAACCAGAAGCCGTAGCCAGGCCAGGAGAACAGCGAGATATCAACGCGCTCTTCAGCGGTTGCCGTGCTGGCCGAGACGCCGATCATCAGCGCCGTGAGTAACGAGGGAACAATACGTCGTGTCATGGAGTGTCTCCAGTTTAGGGATGGATCAGGTGGACTTGCGCAGGTGGGGGAACCACCACCAATGCAGGGTCCGGAAAAGCAGGTCGAGCAACAGGCCGAGGATGCCGATCATCAGGATGCCGGCCATGACGTTGTCCACCTCCACGAAGCGCCGGGCCCGCATCATCATCGCGCCGATACCGTCGGTGGTGGCCACAATCTCGGCGATGACCAGGTAGGTCCAGCTCACCGCCAGCATCTGCCGGCAGGTGTCCACAATGCCCGGCGCCGAGGCGCGCAGCAGGATGCTCGAAAGCACCTGCCGGCGGCTGGCCCCGAGGGTCATGGCCGTCTCGATGAGCTCCATGCGCACGTTCTTGACCGTGTCCATGATCAACGTGGTCAGGAACCAGATGACGCCCAGTATGAGCAGCCCCACTTTCTGGCCCTCATCACCGCCGAGCCACATCAGCAACAGCGGGATGAACGCCGGGGCAGGCAGATAGCGGAAGGGTGACACCAACGGATTGAAGAACGCCTCCACCCGTGGGAAGGCGCCCATCAGCAGACCCAGTGGCAGGGCTACCACCAGCGCCATCACAAAACTCAACAGAATCCGGCGCAGGCTTGAGAGCACATCCGCATGAAAGCCCTCCTCCGCGAGGAGCGTATAGAGCGCAGAGATCACATCCGTCGGCGCCGGAAACAGCCGGGCCGGTGCCAGCTCCGCCTTGGCCGCGTACTGCCACAGCCCCAGGAACAGAACCCACGCAATCACCCCGGTCAGCATGCGGGTTGAGAAAGGCAGTGGTTGCTGGAATGCAAACCAGGGGGGTCGAACGCTACCGGGCGTACTCGTTTGGGTCATGGAGGGACAGATCCCATTGTTGGTGGCTTGTCATCGTTTCTCTTCCTCCCTGCTGCAACCGATGTGCCAGTTTTCGTCATTCCCTTTAATGCGCGCATTTGCATGCATTTTTGCGTATATATTGCGCTTATAAACCTTCCCCACGCGCACTCTGTGAGTGCACGCCCCCACACGAAGCCCCGAAACCGAGCACCTGACACCCGGGCAAAAAACGGGCACAAAAAAGCCCACGCCGGAGCGTGGGCTGTATAAAGCTCGGAATTCCCGGATCAGAGAGCCGTGAGGAAGGAGACACCATCGGCGCCCACGCCCTCGCCATGCTCCATCCGTTCACGGAAGTCCTCGCTCTCATCCTCCAGGCTGAGGATGCGGGGAATGCGCTGACGGTGAAACGCCACCAGCTGCTTGCGGAAGGGAATCACCTGCCCGTTTTCGGGGCCAAACGTCTCCTCATGGAGCTGCGGAAGCCGATACCAGGGCACCGTTGGCTTTTCATGGTGCGCGTTGTGGTAGCAGAAGTTCAGGGTGACCCAGTTGAGCAGCGGGTACTTCATGGAGACCGGATTCGAGAAGGTGTGGGACTGTTCGTATTCCCGATCGCCCTTGTAAGGGGAGCCGCCGCCCTCGTCCAGCGACAGGAAGAAATCATAGTTGTGCTGGAAGGCGTCCATGAACCGAAGCACCGTCAGGAACAGGACATAGGCCACCATGTAGAGCACCGCCGCTACCGGCGCGAACCAGGCCATCAATGCAAAGACACCACCGCGAACCAGGGTTGCCGTTACAACCCGCGTACGGTCTCCCTTGCGCGATTCCCACACAAAAGGCCCGACAACCATCATAGCGTGGAGCATCAGTTCAACCGCCGGGATATAGGCCCACTCCAGGGCCCGCATCAGGCGCATGGTCGTCGGGTGGCGCTGCAGCCAGCCACGGTAATCGAACGCGACAATGTCCGCGTTGTCCACGTGATGGTGCATGTGCTTCTTGCGGATCTGATCAAACCGGTTGTAGCAGCTGCCGGTCAGCCAGGTGAAGAACTCGCCGGCCAGGGCATTGTGCTCACGCTTCTTGAAGACGGCCTGGTGGGCGCATTCGTGCAGCATGTACGCGGCGATCACCATGCCGTGCGCCAGCATCAGGGTGCCAATCACGAGCAGGGCCGGGTGACTGGCCAGCAGCAGAAGCGCCAGGCCTCCGCCCCACCCTGTAACAGCATAGAGACTGGCGCCAAGGGTCGGGACCAGCGCATCGTTATGACGCAGCATTGATTGAATGGAAGACATGGTACCTCCTTTCATGAACCGGACCGATCACGCCAGAGCGCGAAATGCGCCCTCTCGGTGTCGGCCATCCAGTGATTGATTTCCCAGAGATCGGCCACCGGTGTATCGGTGAACGGCAGCCGGTGCAGGTAGCCGTCCGAGCCGAATTCCGGCGTCATGGTCACGAAGGCATCGCCCCGTGCGCGGGCGGCCTCCCAGAACACCTCCCAGCACTGCTGGTGCGCTTCAAGGCAGTACCGGTATTCCGGCGCCGCCGGGTGCGGCACCTGGGGCCCCTGGTCGTAGCCCACCCGGGCATGGACGTGGTGCACTCGGGGGGCTATGGCGCGGATCACATCCATCTCCGTGTCCATCTGGCGCTCCGCCACCACGCACCAGTGGCTGATGTCGGCGGTCAGCCGCAGGTAAGGCAGGCGCTCAAGCAGTGTTGCGGTGGTCCAGGGGTTGAAGAAGGTGCGGCTCCGATGGGTCTCGATACACAGCGGAATCCCTGCCTCCTCTCCCAGCCCATGGGCGGCCTCGAGGAAGCGGGTTGCGGTGTCCAGGTCCCAGGCGTCCAGGCCCGTAATGCAGTTCACCCGGTCCGGGCCTGCAGACGTACAGGCCTCTACTCCTTTCCGGATCTCCGCAAGGTGCTCGTCGGGGGTCGCCGAGCGGCGGGGCACGTAATCCCCACCGGTGACGATCTCCGCGTTCCAGCGCAGATTCTCGTCGGCCAGTACCTGCCGCAGCTCCCGCCAGGCATCCGGATCCGCGGGGACCCGTGACTCAATCCCGTCAAAGCCCGCCTCCGCGGCCTCCCGGGCTGCCTGTGCCAGGGGCACGGTGACGCCCCAGAGTGTTCGGTAAAAACGGATGTCCATCGGCACTCCCTCTATTTGTATGCAATACTACATGCAGTTATGCATGCAAACAAGCGTGCAAAGATTATTCCTTTTAGAATGGGGAGCACGGAGCGAACAGGAGTGCACTGCGAGATGGCAAAAAACTGGTCAAACCGCCGCCGGACGGCCTTTGTCACGGCCCTGACAGAGATGGACCGATACTGGGGGGAAGTACTGGGCGACGAGGCCTTCTACGACCTCAACTATTCGGACCTGTTCACCCGCATGTGGCTGGACCGGGACCGGTGGTTCCGCAAGACGGACCTTTACGACCTGATGCCCAAGGTCAGCCCGCGCACGGCCGTTAAGTACATCCAGAAAGCCATCGACAGCGGCCTGCTCCTGGAGAAACAGGACCCGGACGACATGCGCTGCAAACGCATTGCCATGTCCGAGGACCTGATCCGGCGCATCGAACGGTTCATGGACCATGCCCTGAGCACCTTCGAGAAGGGCCCGTTCCGCAAGGGCTGAGCCTTCACTCAGCCCTGAAGACCGAAAACCTGCGCCGCGTTTCCTCGAAGGAACAGTGCCCGGGTCTCGTCGTCCAGTCCAAGATCATCCAGCCCCTCAAGGCACTTCGCCGGCGCGATCATGGGCCAGTTGGAGCCGAAGAGCACCTTGTGCCGGCCGTGGCCGGTCATGAACCGGACCAGCTCCGGCGGGTAGCGCTTCACGGTGTAGGCCGACGTGTCGATGTAGACGTTCTCGTGCTTGGTGGCCACCGCCACCATCTCCTCCGTCCACGGGTAACCCACATGGCCACCCACAATGGTCAGCTCGGGGAAGTCGATGGCCACCTGGTCAATATGGGGAATCGGGCGGCCCACATCCGAGGGCATCAGCGGGCCGGTGTGCCCCACCTGGGTGCAGAAGGGCACCCCCAGCTCACAGCACTCGGCGAACACCGGGTAGAAGCGCGCATGGGTCGGCGGCAGTTCCCAGAGCCAGGGCAGCACGCGAATGCCCTTGAAGCCCAGCTCCTTCACGCAGCGGCGGATCTCGCGCACCGCCTCCATGGGGCGGGCGATGTTCACGGAGCCAATACCCGCCAACCGGTCCGGAGCCTCGTTCACAAAAGCGGCGACCTCGTCGTTTGAGATCAGGTCACCGTGCGGACCGCACCAGGCCGAGATCAGGCTTTTGCTCACCCCGGCCTGATCCATGGCCCCGGTGGTCATGGAAACCGGCATCTCGGAATCCGAGGCCGTTACACTATCCGACTGGTTCCGCGTCCAGCGCCGGAGCGAATCCAGCATAGGGTGATTCACGAGGCGGGTTGTGGGGTGCTGGGCCCAGGCGTCGATGATCATGGCTGTATCCTCCTGAATGCTCGCCGTCACGTTATGACTCCTGCCATCTGAGCAGAAGGCTGGAACTGAAACGAGGATTCATTATTTTGCGATTATCAATCCACCAAGCCAGGGCGATAAAGGGACACTAACTCCGGCAACGGGATCGATTCATTCTCAGGCACCGCTAGCCATAAAAACCTGGGCCGGATTCCCACCCCGTAGGAGTGAGCCCTGCTCGCGATATTTTAGGAATCGCTTGCGAAGCAAGCTCCTACAGTCTCAGCCCTCCAATGTAGGAGCGCGCCTCGCGCGCGATATGATCCTTCATCCCCTTTTCCGGTAACTATAAGGCGTCACCCCCGTCCACTGGCGGAACGCACGGATGAAATTGCTCGGGTCTGCGAACCCCACCCGGTAACCGATCTCCTCCACCGAATGCCGGGTCCGCGAAAGAAGATCAATGGCCAGGTCGCGGCGCAGCTGGTTGCGGATCTCGTTGAAC
>JBNJEG010000075.1:0-10206 GCA_051745655.1 Pseudomonadota bacterium | reverse complement strand
CCGGCAATGGGGGCACTGTCGGTGGCCGCCAGCAGCTCAAAGCCTTCGGGCATCTCGACGACCTTGTCGCCATGGCTCATCCAGACGTCCAGAAGCCGCTCACCGGCGTCGGTCACGTGGTCGGCAATCGCCCGGAACAGGTCGCTGTCCGCCGTCACGCGCACCCGCGCATAACCGAACTCGCGTTTCTCGGAGCCGGCCACCCGACCACCGAGCTCCTCGGCCATGGTCTGCATGCCGTAGCAGATGCCCAGCACCGGCACGCCCAGCTCAAAGAGCCCTGCCGGCGCACGGGGGCTGTTCATCTCGGTGACCGATTCCGGCCCGCCGGCGAGGATGACCCCGCTCGGGGCATAGTCGCGCACCTCTTCAGGTGTGGCGTCGAAGGGCCGGATCTCGCAGTAGACGCCGACCTCTCGGACCCGACGGGCAATCAGCTGAGTGTACTGTGAACCAAAATCAAGGATCAGTATGCGGTGATCGTGGATGTTCCGGGTCATGCGGACCTCTGGTTGTGGCGGACTCAGCTGATGCGGTAGTTCGGCGCTTCCTTGGTGATGGTCACGTCATGCACGTGGCTCTCCCGGACACCCGCGTTGGTGATGCGCGAGAACTGCGGCTTGGTGCGCATCTCCTGCATGTCGGCGCACCCGGTATAGCCCATGGCCGCCTTCAGGCCACCCATGAGCTGGTGCACGATCGACTTCATCGGGCCCTTGCAGTCCACGCGACCTTCAATGCCTTCCGGCACCAGCTTGTCGATGCCTTCAGCCGCATCCTGGAAGTAACGGTCGCTGGAGCCCTGCCCCATGGCACCCAGGGATCCCATACCACGGTAGGCCTTGTACGTCCGGCCCTGGTAAAGCTCTACCTCGCCCGGCGCCTCATCGGTACCCGCCAGCAGGCTGCCCGCCATGACGGTATGGGCCCCGGCCGCGATGGCCTTGGCAATGTCACCGGAGAAACGGATGCCGCCATCGGCCACCACCGGAACATCCCGGTTACGCAGCGCCTCGGCCACGTTGGAAACGGCACTGATCTGGGGTACCCCGATACCCGCCACGATACGGGTGGTGCAGATGGACCCGGGGCCGATACCAACCTTGACGCCGTCCACGCCGGCGTCAGCCAGGGCAATGGCCGCCTCGGCGGTGGCGATGTTACCGCCGATCACCTGCAGACCCGGGTAGTTTTCCTTAACCCAGCGAACCCGGTTGATCACGCCCTGGGAGTGACCATGGGCAGTGTCCACAACAACCACGTCCACGCCGGCCTCAACCAGCGCGTTGAGCCGCGCCTCGGTATCACCACCGGTGCTGACGGCCGCACCCACGCGCAGGTGCCCCTGGGCATCCTTGCAGGCATCCGGGTAGTCCTCGGATTTCTGGATGTCCTTGACGGTGATCAGGCCTCGCAGCTCAAAGTCATCGTTGACCACCAGAACCTTCTCAATGCGGTGCCGGTGCAGCAGATCCTTGATGTTCTGGACGTCCTCGCCCTCGCGCACGGTCACCAGCTTCTCACGCGGCGTCATGATCTCCGAAACCGGCGTATCCATACCGCTTTCGAAGCGGATATCACGGCCTGTGACAATACCCACCAGGTCGCGACCATCCACCACCGGCAGTCCGGAAATCCGGTTCGCCGAGGTGATCTGAACCAGCTCACGAACCGTGGTGTTCGGCGATACGGTCACCGGGTCCTTGACCACACCGCTTTCGTATTTCTTCACCTTGCGGACAGCGGCGGCCTGCTGCTCGATGGTCATGTTCTTGTGGATGATGCCGATGCCGCCCACCTGAGCCATGGCAATGGCCAGGTCCGCGTCCGTAACGGTGTCCATGGCCGCGGAGACGAGCGGCACATTGAGCTGGATCCCCCGGGTCAGGGGCGTTCGCAGATCCACCTCGTTGGGCATGACATCGGAGTAGCCGGGGACGAGGAGTACATCGTCGAAGGTAAGCGCTTCTTCCGCGATTCGCAGCATTGGGTCCGCCTTATCAACTTGCCTTCCGGGGTTCTCTCTGGTTCACTCCGGTGCTGCGCAAAGCTCGGCAGACAGGTTCCGGAAAACCCCTTCAGGGCGCCTGTGGCGCCGGTTTCAGTAAACGAACATTATACGTTGCGACGACTGAATGCGTAAAGACGAAAGCCCCGCCGCAAGCGCCTCCGGCGCCCTCTCTGTCAGCCAGCTCACGCGCCAGGTAAAAGGCCTGCTTGAGACCAGTTTCATGGAGGTCCAGGTCGAGGGCGAAATCTCCGGCCTCACCCGCCCGGCGTCCGGTCACTGGTACTTCACCCTCAAGGATGAACGGGCCCAGATCCGTTGCGCCATGTTCCGCAACCGCAATCGCCTCCTGAAACAGGCCCCCGCGAACGGTGAACAGGTGCTGATCCGTGCGCGCGTGAGCCTCTACGAGGCCCGCGGCGACTTCCAGCTGATCGTGGATTCCATTGAGCCGGCCGGGCGCGGCGCCCTGCAGCGTGCCTTCGAGGAGCTCAAGGCCCGCCTGGAGCGCGAGGGCCTGTTCGCCATGGACCATAAACAACCGGTACCAGTCCCACCACGCCACCTGGGCCTGGTCACCTCCGGCACCGGGGCCGCCATCCGGGACATTCTGACCGTCCTGAACCGCCGTTTCCCCGGCCTCCCGATCACCCTTTACCCCACAGCAGTCCAGGGCGCCGACGCCACCGCGGGCATTGTCGCCGCCATCGAACGCGCCCATCGCCACGGCCGCTGCGATGCCCTGATCGTGGGCAGGGGCGGCGGCTCACTCGAAGATCTCTGGTGTTTCAACGAAGAAGCGGTTGCCCGCGCCATCTTCAACAGCCGGATCCCCATCATCAGCGCCGTTGGCCACGAAGTGGATGTGACCATCGCCGACCTGGTCGCGGACCAGCGCGCCCCCACACCCTCGGCGGCGGCCGAGGCCATATCACCCAACCGCCAGGAGTGGCTGGACCGCCTGACCGGACTGGAGGAGCGGTTCATCCTGGGTGCACGCCAGCTGCTTCAGCAGCGGGGTGAACGCATGGCTGAACTTGGACAGAGGCTCCGCCACCCACGCCAGCAGCTTCAGGAACAGGCCCAGCGGGTCGACGAACTGGAAACACGACTGCACCAGCAGACCCGCCGCCAGATCAATCAGCTGGCGCAACAGATACAGCAGTACTGGCGGCGCCTGGGCGCAGTGCGCCCGGAGCACCGGCTGCGCCAGACACGGGAGCGCGTCAACGACAACCACCAGCGTCTGGAACGGGCCATACGGGGGCGCCTGGAGCGGGAACAGGAGCGCACCGGCAACCTTGGCGCACAACTGGACCTGGTCAGCCCTCTGGCGACCCTCAACCGGGGCTATGCGATTGCTGAGGACGAGGCCGGGAACATACTGCGCCGGGCTGAACAACTTAGCATCGGCGACCCGGTCAGCGTACGACTCGGAGAGGGGCGGCTGGACTGCCGGGTGGAGGCGACCACAAAAACCCCCAAAACAGATGACGAAAGGGCTTGACGTGCCTCCGGACAGCACGGATACTGCATCTGCTGAGCGCGTTACGCGGCTCTTGTAAGTGAAAGCATTACGACGACCTGCCTCAGGACTCCTCGTTCGTTCCTCACCGAAAGGCCTTCAAACGTCCCAGCTCAAAGCATCCTCATAAGAGGGTGTGAAAGAAAATCGTATTTTTAAGGAAAGTGCATCATGTCTGATCTCAATACTGGTCGCGTCAAGTGGTTCAACGAAGCAAAAGGCTTTGGTTTCATCGCACGCGAAAACGGCTCTGACGTATTCGTACATTACAGTGCGATCAACGGAACCGGTTTCCGGACGCTGACCGAGGGGCAGGAAGTCCAGTTCGCTATTACACAGGGCCCGAAAGGTCCGCAGGCGGAAAACGTCACCGCCGTGTAAAGCGACTGCAGGTCGAAAAAGCCCGGCTCCCAGAGCCGGGCTTTTTTTTGTTGTAAAATTCACGTTTTCCACTGTACCCCCCTCTTTCTTCTGGCTGTTATACTCTGCCCGACAATCGATCACATAGCCTGAATCGATTGCATTCATAATCACAACCCCGTCCGCCGGCGGAACACACCAACCACAAAGCCTGTCGGCCCATCAGAACGGGTTTCAGCAGCCTGACCAATTCATTGAAGGGAATCAGGTTCTGGACCATGCTGTTGAACGGGAATACCAAGGGGAGAAGTCCATGAAGACGGTTGTCAGTATCAGCCTGGGGCCCGCCAGGCTCGATTACGACCTCGAGACCGAGTTTCTCGGTCAGACCATACGCGTCATCCGGATCGGCACGGATGGCAGCGTGGATCGCGCCGAGGCCGCCATTCGCGAGTGGGAGCCCAAAGCTGACGTGGTCGGCCTGGGCATGGTGCAGGACCATTACCAGGTCGGCACCCATACCATTACCCACGAAGACACCAAGCGGCTGCAGGAGGCCGTGCAATCGGTGCCCGTTACGACCGGCGCCACACTGCGAAGCATTCTCCAGGACTGGGCGGTACGCCATACCCAGCTCGAGCTTGAGGAATGCTTCAACAATGCCAAGGTGCTGTTCCTGAACGGCCAGGCCAATTACCGCCCGGCTCGCGTTTTCAGCGAGTACACTGAAAACATGTTCTTTGCGGACCCGATCACCCAGCTGGGCGTTCCCAAGATGCTCACGTCACTGAGCCAGCTTGAGAGCTACGCTGCGGGTACCGGCCCCATCCAGTCCTGGCACATCGGCGACACCGTTGGCCGGCTCCCGGTCGCCAAGAACGTGACCGACTATGTACTGCGCAAGGGCGCCCAGAACGCGGACGTCATTGCGGCCCGGTACAACGAGCTCGAGGCTATGGGACTGGAGGAGCTCGCGGGCAAGACCGTGCTGACCGCCTCCATCTCCGATGAGCGCCTCAAGGAACTGGGTGACCGCGGCGTCAACGTCGTCATCGACTACACCCCCCAGATCTTCAACGAGACTGTAGGCGTCAACGTGGTCGAGGCGATGATCCTGGCGGCGCTCGAACGCTCGCCGGCTGAGATCACCCACGACGACTATCTGGAAATCATCACCAACGAGGGCATTGAGCCGCGCATCCTGTACCCCTCCGGGTACAAGCGCATCAGCCGCTTCGCCTTCGTGATCCATCCACTGTCTCAGCAGTACTTCCGCAATGCGAAGCCGCTGGACATGGTCGCCAACTATGCGCCCAAGGCCTTCATGAACACCGTGGAAAAGGTGATGGCCTACTCGCCACCCTTCGTCTATTCCCGGGTGAGTGGCATCAAATCACCCACGGGCGCGGAGGCCGAGGGCTGGCTGATCACCGTAGGCGGTACGCCCAAGGAGATCATGGCGCACAGCCCTGAGTTCACCTACCGGCGCCTGCTGGCAGCGGCACGCCTGGCCAAGCGCCTGGGCGCACAGATCATGGGCCTCGGGGCGTTCACCAAGGTGGTCGGCGACGCCGGCCTCACAGTCTCCAAGCGCGCGCCCCTGCCGATTACCACCGGCAACAGTTACAGTGCCTCCGGTGCCCTCTGGGCCGCCCACGAGGCACTCAAGAAGCTGGGCCTGGTGGAAGTCGGCGAGAACAACAAAGCCAGGGCCAAGGCCATGGTGGTCGGCGCCACCGGCTCCATCGGCGCCGTCTGTGCCCGTCTGCTAGCCAAGGCCGTGGACGAGGTCTACATCGTCGCCCGGGAGTCCGCACGGCTGCTGGCGCTGAAAGAATCCATCATGAAGGAGACACCGGAGGCCAAGGTCCACGTGACGTCCAACCCCAACAAGTACCTGCGGGAAATGGACATGATCGTGACCTCCACCTCCGGCGCGGGTAAGCGTATCCTGGACATCATGGAGGTCAAGCCGGGCTGCGTGATTACCGACGTGGCACGCCCGCTGGACATTCCGCCAGAAGACGTGGCCAAGCGCCCGGACGTGCTGGTGATCGAATCCGGCGAGGTGGAGCTGCCCGGCGATGTGAAGATGAAGAATATCGGCCTGCCGCCCAAGGTAGCCTATGCCTGCCTGGCAGAGACGATCGTCCTGGCACTGGAAGGTCGCTACGAGAACTTCACCGTCGGCCGCGAGATCGAGTGGGAAAAAGTCCGCGAGATCTACAAGCTTGGCCTCAAGCACGGCATGAAGCTGGCATCCATTTCCGGCGTCAATGGCGTGTACACGGAAGAGGACTTCGACCGGGTACGCACCCTGGCAATGGAGAAGCGCGGCATCAAGCCGGCCGACTCCGGCAGCAAGGGCGGGAAGAAGAAGGCGGCAACCGCCTCCTGATCCCCACCCCCTCCAGAAGCAAAAAACCGCGGTTCCGGCCGCGGTTTTTTTATGCCCGGTTCATGAAGACCGGAAGCTTGCCAAACACTCGCCGCATATACGGGCGCCCGCCCCATTGCTGACCATGGCGCCCACCTCGGCCTGGGGGCGGCCGCAGAACGAGCACTGCCCATCGGCCTCGGTCCGATGGACCTGCTCGTCATCCCGCAACCCCAGCCGGCGTGCAATGGCATCCATCTTGTCATCATCGAGCTGGCTGGCGAGAGACTCGAGCTCGCTATCCAGACCCTGATCGTCATCACTCATGGTTACGGTTCCCGGTTGGATGTTGGCAAACGGCCCTCGCGCGCAAGCCGGCGCTGGACCCAGCGATGGTAGAGAGCAGCAACACAGCGTTTGATGGGCCCCAGGGACAGCAGCCAGGCGAGGGGTTTCAGTACAGGAACCCGCCCCATCAACAGAATGTAGGCCGCCATTTCACTGTGGACGTGCCCCTGCGCATCTTCGACATGGAGCTCCTGCAGGGCCTTGTCCGGATCAATACCGCGCTCACGCAGGGCCACCTCCTGGCCGGTAATATCGAACCAGACCACGTCCCGGCCACCTTTGCCGGCCAGCCGCTCATAGAACTGCCGGTCCCGGATGCAGGCCGGACAGGAGCCGTCGTAATAGACCACCAGTCCGCGCTTTTCGGTGCCCATGGTGACCTCCCAACAGAGTATTGTCAGCCCCGAGGGAGACGGCTACCCTCAGAGGGCCCTGCCTGACCCCTTGTTGCATCCTGATCATCGCGCAACAGGGTTGTTCACAGGCCTTTGCCCATCATAACGAACAAGGAACGGGAAAGCCCATCATGGGAGAAGCCAAGAACCGCCAGAAAACCGGAAAGCCCAGCCCCCTGAGCCGTAAACGCCGACGTCAGCGCCTGATCGGAGGCGGCCTCTTCACGATCGGCCTGATTCTCATCATTGGTGGGGTTTACTGGCTGGGTAACCCATCCCTTTCCGGCCCCTCCGCACTGCCCACTGGCGAGGACCAGCCGGACTTCCCGGAGGACAAGGACCGCCTCGGCGTGCGCATCGGTGACCCGGACGCCCCAGTGGTTGTACGGGAATTCGCGGATTACCAGTGCCCAGCCTGTGCAGACTTTTCGGAACATCACGACCGGCTCATGGAGGAGTACGTGGAGCCCGGCAAGGTCCGCTTCGTCTTCTTCGACTTACCACTGCGCCGGCACCAGAATGCCGTGCCCGCAGCCAAGGCGGCTCGTTGCGCAGAGGATCAGGATGCCTGGAAGCCCATGCATGACCGTCTTTTCGAGCGCCAGGACGACTGGAGCAACGCCGCTGACGCGGAAGCCACATTCTCGGAATACGCCGACTCGCTCGGACTCAACCAGCGGGCTTTCCAGCGTTGCATGGGACTGGATCGGACTGAGAGGAAAGTCCGTGAAAGCCGGAATCTGGCACAGGAGATGAGGGTCACCAGCACTCCCACGGTGATGGTGGGCAACATCCCCCTCACTCGCACAAGCTGGGCCCAATTGGAGGCCGTCATTGAACGTGAGCTGGAAGGCTCTCAGTAGGCCTCGGGGAGCCCCTCGCGTGACAGCGCCCGGGTGGCTTCACAGCTTGCCTGCTCGCCGTTCGGCGAGCGCAAGATGGTGTCGCCTTCCGTTATTCCCAGGGCATCGGGCAGCCCCTGATTCACTTCCAGGGCCATCCAGTGATCCACACCCGCGGGGTGGCTATCGCACTCCGAACCGGTATTCTCAAGACAGGGATCCATATCCTTGATGGAACGGACCACGCCATCACCGTCCAGGAACAGGATTGTTAAAGGAATCCGGGTGCGGTACATCCAGAAGCTGTTATCCGGGCCCTCTTCACGGGGGTAGACGAAGAGCATGCCCGAGCGCCGGGCCAGCTCCGAGCGTTCACTCAGCCCTGCCTGCCGTTCGTCCGGCGTAACGGCAAGCTCCGCCTCCAGGGGGACTGCCCGCTCTCCCGCGGGAAGGCAGAGGGTCACAGAACCCTGGGATTCGCCTTCGGTCACGCTGCCACAGCCAGCAACCGCGAGCACAGCAATCGTCGCCAGGCTGCGCCAGACCATCAGTTCTTCCCCTTGAAACGGAAATACACGAACAGGCGTCCGTGATTATCACGGTCCTTGTCCAGTCGGTGATAGCGCTGTTTGATGTCTTTCCGGTCCAGGAAACGCAGGACGCGTTTCTTGAGCTGACCACTGCCCTTGCCGGGAATGATCTCTACGGTCGGAACGCGCTTGCGCTCCGCCTCGTCGATGATGTCCTCAAGGGCCTGCTCGATCCGGTCCCCCTTGTTGAACATGGGATGCAGATCGAGCGTCAGCTTGGCCATGGCATCACTCCCCGGTGATGAAGGAAAGCAGGCCGGTGGCGTTGAGGAAGATGAACAGCACTGCCGCCGGCGCGACGATACGCGTCACCCACAACCACAGCAGGAACAGATTGTGATGGTTGTGGGTATCAAGCTCCGCCGCCACGGTGGTGGTGCGCATCTTCCAGCCCACGAAGAGCGCCACGAAGAGCCCGCCCAGCGGCAGCATGATGTTACTGGACACGAACTCGACCGCATTGAATATGGTCATGCCCGGCAACAGACTGAAGCCAGACCAGGCGTTCATGGACAGGCCGCAAGCGGCACCCAGCAGCCAGATCAACACCGACACAATCCCTGCCGCCTTGCCCCGGCTGCCACCGAAGGTTTCGGTCAGGTAGGCCACCGCCGGTTCCAGCAGGGACATGCCCGAGGTTATGGCCGCCACCGACAGCAGGACGAAGAAGACAATACCCAACAGGGCCCCGAAGGTGATTTCACCAAACACAATCGGAAGGGTCTGGAACACCAGCCCTGGCCCCTCGCCCGGCTCGAGTCCCACGGTGAACACGATCGGGAAGATCGCGAACCCGGCGAGCAGCGCCGTGAGCGTGTCCATACCCACGATCCAGCCGGTGCTGACCGGAATCGAATTCTCCTGGGGCAGGTAGGCGCCATACACCATGATCGCGCCCATACCCAGGCTCAGCGTGAAGAAGGCCTGACCCAGAGCCGCCAACACCGTATCGCCGTCCAGCGCGCCGAAGTCAGGCGTGGCCAGGAATGCCATGGCCTCGCCAAAGCCTTCGGTGGTCATACCGTAGATCACAAGCCCAACCAGCAGGATAAAGAGCAGTGGCATCAAAAGCGTCACCGCCCGCTGGAGGCCCTTCTTGACCCCGGAGGCCACGATGCCGAACACAATCAACATGAAGAGCGTGTGCCAGCCCAACACGGCGGACGGACTGCCCACGAGCCCGTTGAACATGCTCTCGGCGGATTCCGAGGTCATGCCCTGGAAGCCGCCGATCAGGGCCTCATAGCCGTAATAGAGGGACCAGCCCCCGACCACGCTGTAGAAGGACAGGATCAGGAAACCAGCGGCAACGCCCATCCAGCCGACCAGGGCCCAGTTCTGGTTCAGCCCCTCCTCGCGGGCGATGAAGCGCAGACTGTTGATCGGGCTCCGCCGGCCCTTACGGCCCAGAGTGACCTCGCCAATAATGATCGGCAGGCCAACCAGCAGAATACATGCAAGGTAGAGGATGACGAACGCCGACCCGCCGTTTTCACCGACCAGGTAAGGAAAACGCCAGAGATTGCCAAGACCAACGGCAGAGCCGGTGGCAGCAAGGATGAAAATCAGACCACTGGACCACTCACCGTGGACCGAGCTTCGCTTCTCATTCATGGTTGAGCCCTTCCTGCTTTTTCTGTCGTTCCTGAAACCAATGCGTAACCGCGAAACCCTAGCGGCTATTCATAATCGGATCAATACTGCAACGACTCAGGGCATGGAAAACCAGGGCCCTGCCGCCACAAAATGCGGGTTATACAC
>JBNJEG010000074.1:0-10380 GCA_051745655.1 Pseudomonadota bacterium | reverse complement strand
CCGTCCGCCTGACCGAAAAGGCCGGTGCGCGCTCGGTCCGCGCCGGTGAAGGCGCCCCTGGCGTGGCCGAAGAACTCGCTTTCCATCAGGTCCGCGGGGATTCCGGCACAGTTGACCGCCACAAAGGGCTGCTCTGCGCGCGGGCTCTCCGCATGAATGGCCCGCGCCACCAGTTCCTTGCCGACGCCACTCTCGCCCAGCACCAGGACCGGCATGGCGCCGGTCGCCACCTGCCGGACCTGATCGTACAGCCGATGCATGGGCTCACTGCCGCCAATGATGCCGTGAAAGCCCGCCGCGTCGCCGCTGGAACGGTAGGCATCCACTTCACGCCGCAGCGCGCGCTGATCCAGCAGCCGCCGGATCATGAGCAGCAGGTGATCCATGGACAATGGCTTGGTCAGAAACTCGTCCGCACCGGCCTTGAGGGCATCCACCGCCTGGTCCACGGTACCGAAGGCGGTGATCAGCACGAACAGCGGCGGCTCCGGAAGCGTCTGGGTCTCGCGCAGCACCGCCATGCCGTCACTGTCCGGCAGGCGCAGGTCCGAAACCACCAGATCCGGCGTCGTCTCATGGCAGGCTGCAACGGCTTCGTCCGCCCGCTGAGCGGTCATCACCTCATAGCCCTCAACCTCAAGCTCCTCCCGCAACAGTTCCAGCAGGCTTGAGTCGTCCTCGATCACGAGGATGCGAATGGTCATGAACCCTTACCTCCCTCGGGGTCGCTTTCGGTACTCACGGTCTCTGCATTCCCGGGAACGGATCCCGGCCACTGCAGCACCACGGCGCACCCATTCCAACGGCTGGTTCCGATAATCAGGGCACCACCATGCTCCTGCATGACGCTTCGCACCACGGCCAGGCCCAGACCTGTTCCTTCCCCCGCGGCCCGGGTCGTATGGAAGGGTTCCAGAACCGATTCCCGCTCCCCCGTAGGAATGCCCGGGCCATCATCCTCCACCGTGACGGCAATGGCCTGGGGCCCACGGCGGACACTGAGCGCAACATGCTGCCGGGCCGCCAGAAAGGCATTGCGCAAGAGGTTGGAGACCGCCAGCTCACAGCGGGTCCGGTCCCCATTGATGATGGCCCCGGCGGCATCATTGTGCGTCTCCACGGTGACCCCTTCGGGGGCATCACCGTGGGCGTCGAGCACGCCCTGCACCAGTTCATCGGTGGTGAAGCGACCCTCGGTGGCATTGGGTGAATGCCGGAAGCAATCCAGCAGCTGCTGGACGATAAGGGTCATGCGCTGTACCTGGTGGCGAATATCCTCCAGATTCCTGCGGCCACGCTCATCCTCGGTGTAGCGCTCCAGCATCCGGGCGCGCCCGTCAATCACGCTCAGCGGCGCCCCCAGCTCATGGGCCACACCACCCGCAACACGCCCGATCATGGCCATCTTTTCCTGGTGCTGGAGACGCTGATTGAGGCGTGTTTCGCGGGCTTTCTGATCCAGGATCTCCCGTTCAGCATGCTCAACACTGTCGAGCATCTCGTTCAGGGCAGCTGCCAGCTGGCGGGTTTCACGCGGCCCCCTGATCGGCGCACGAACCTGCCGATCGCCCCCGCGCACCTGACCCATCACGCTTGCCAGCCGACCCACGTGCCGCCCCACGCCACCGTAGTGCCCGCCAATGGCCACCAGCAGGATGGCACCGCCGGTCAGAGACCATATCCACCAGGCATTCTCACGCAGGTCGGCCAGACGCTGATCAAAGTCACTGCGACGGCGGGTGATCTGGAGCAGACCAATGATGCGTCCGTCTTCACTGAATAATGGCGTGAAATGGGAGAAGACGTTTTCACCGTTGATCTCCCGGTAGGTGCCGAGTTCATCCCCCTGGGCCACTGCATCCGCCGCGCTCTCGCTGCCGCTGATGTCGCGGTCGACAATGCCAACCTGGGAGACACGGTCGCCACGCTGATCGTAGACCGAGGCTCCGTAGACCCGCCCGACGCTGAAAATCGAGGTGGTGATGTCGTTGACCTGCACGTAGTCACCGCTCTGGAGCGCTCGCGACAGTGGGTAGCGTGTTGCCTGGGCCAGCAGTGCCAGGTCCTGCTTGAGGCGTTCCTCATCGTGGGACTGGATCACGCCCAGCCCCCAATAGACCGCGACGCCGCTGACCAGCAGCAGTGGCAGCACAACCGCCATGACCAGCGTGATCTGAAGACTGGGTACGCGTGGGCGCGCCATCGGTTACTCCCGTATCGATAGTGGCATAATGTCCCATACCTTCGCCCCATGTGTCATTCTGTCACATGTCTTAAGGACGCCTGGAATGGCATAAGTGTAATCGGACACCTGTAAGCCATTAAAAAAATGCAATATTTTGGCTGCCAGCCGGCATGGCACAACTCATGCACAGCTCTTGTGCGAATCCAGCACAAGGAGAATCCAACAATGATTCGAATCACCAGTCTTGCACTCGCACTGGCACTTGGCCTGACGGGCGCCCAGGCCCTGGCGCAGGATTACGGCAGTGACGAAGGCCAGCAACAGGACCCGGGCATGGAACAGTCCCAGGAGCCGGCTGATTTCTCGGATGAGGAACTCCAGCAGTTCGTTGATCTGCAGGACCGCATCGGCGAGATCCGCGAGGAGTACGTCTCCCAGATTGAAGACGCGGAATCCGAAGACAAGGCTCGCGAACTCCAGCAGGAAGCCCAGTCCGAAATGGTCAGCGCCATCGAGGACGCTGGCATGTCAGTCCAGGAATACAACGCCATTGCTGTGGCTTACAACTCCAACCCGGACATCCAGGAGCGTGTCGACGAGATGGCGGGCGACTGATCCTGTCCTGATGGTTATGAACGCCTCCTCCGGGAGGCGTTTTTATTTAACACTTGTTCATCCCCAACCGGGCTGGCACAGCAGTTGAATCATCAGGGGTGTGGCAATCGAAACGCCCTTTACTCACAAGAGGAGGTACCAACCATGAAACTGAAGACACTCACAGTCGCAGTCGCTTTCGCACTGAGCACAGCCGGCATGTCCGCCATGGCACAGGAGAGCTCGGGTGGCCAGGGCGAAGCCCAAGGCCAGACTCAGGGTCAGAGCCAGGGCCAGAGCCAAGGCCAAGGTCAGGGCCAGGGCCAGGGCCAGGGCCAGGGCCAAGGTGAAGGCATGGGCGCTCCGGAACAGCAGCAGAACGCTGACTTCTCCGATGAAGAGCTCGAGAACTTCGTAAAGCTTCAGGACAAGATCGGTGATGTTCGCGAAGAGTATGTCTCCGAGATCGAATCCGCGGATTCCGAAGACAAGGCTCGCGAACTCCAGCAGGAAGCCCAGACCGAAATGGTTGAGGTGATTGAGGACGAAGGCATGTCCGTTGAGGAATACAACGCCATTGCCGTCGCCTACAACTCCAACCCTGAAATCCAGGAGCGTGTGGACGAAATGTCCGAATAATGGGTTTCTGGATCACGCTGAAAGCCCCGCCAATGGCGGGGCTTTTTTGTGCGCGCTCAGAAGCCGTAAAGGACCGTTACCGCGGTAATGGTATCCGTTCTCTCGGTATCTTCCGGCGGGTTTGAATCGTGCTCGAGCGTGTAGGAGAGCCGCAGCGCCAGGGAACTGTTGATGTTCGCCTGCAGCGAGGTCACTGACCGCGAGAGAGCATCGCCACTATCAAGACCAACCTCGGTCTCGGCTTCCTGACGGAAGCGGGCCGTCTCCGACAGCCGGTAGCGGAAATCGCCAGCCAGACGCCCTATCGGGTCCTCGCTCTCTTCCCCCTCGTCCGGATCCGGCTCCTCGAACTTGCTGTAGCGATAACCAAGGCCTGCGGACAGGTCAAAATGACTGTCCTCCCCCTCACTCCAGAGGCGACGCCCGTAACCGGCCGCCGTCGATGCCTGGTACTTATACCCGCTGAAGTCGTCGTTGTCGTACCGAGCCCGCACGAACACGAAGTCATTGGGGTTGAACTTGTAATCCAGCTGAGTGCTTGCGGCATAACGCTCCGCCGTGCGCTCGCCGGACTGTTCGGCGTAGCGGGACTGCAGCAGGACGTTCTGCCGCCAGTCATTCCAGTCCCGGGTGACGTCCGCCTCTCCGGAAATCGTGGTTTCTTCGGTGTTACCGGATGCTTCGACAAGACCCGCCTCGACAGAACCACTCCAGTCATCCGATTCCTGAGCCATCACGGGCATCGTAAGACCGACTGCAAGGCCTGCGGCCAACACGGATTTTTCCAGTCGCAAAACGTTTTTCTCCTCTTCAGTTTCGTAATAGGCTGTTGATACGGCGCAGGTTACCAGACAGACCAGCGCTGACCAGTTAAATCACAACAGGAGGACCCATGAGCCAACACGTGGTCATTACCGGTGCCAATCGTGGTATCGGACTTGAACTCGCCCGCCAGTGGCATGCACGCGGCGACCGGGTAACGGCCGTGTGCCGGGCGGCCTCGGATGAGCTGAAGTCCCTGGGTGTGACCATTATTGAGGGAGTGGATGTCACCGACGACATCAGCCTTGGCAAGGCACGGCGCAATCTCGAGGGTGAAACCATCGATGTGCTCTACAATAACGCCGGCCTTCTGACCGATGAAAACCTGCAGGACATGGACTGGGACCGGATCCAGACCCAGTTCGAGGTGAACACCCTGGGGCCTTTGAAGGTCACCACGGCACTGCTTGACCTGATCCCCAGAAACGGCAAGGTCGTCATGATGACATCCCGGATGGGATCGATCGCGGACAATGACTCGGGCGGGCGTTACGGCTATCGGATGACCAAGGCCGCCCTGAATGCAGCCGCAAAGTCACTGGCAGTGGATCTCCAGCCCCGCGGCATCAGTGTCGGCATCATGCATCCGGGCTACGTCCAGACCGCAATGACCGGCCACACAGGTCATATCACGCCTGCTGAAGCGGCCGAGCGGCTGATCCAGCGCGTGGATGAGCTGAATCAGGATACCAGCGGGGTATTCCGGCATTCGGACGGATCCGAACTACCCTGGTGAATTGCTGCGTGACAGCTTGCGACGACGGCGGTGGCTGACCTTCACGCCACTGCCTTCTTCCTGCTGCGGCTTGCCGGTGGCCTGGGCCACATGGGGACCGCCCTCTTCCGGCCAGGCATCCTCGAACGCCTGATAGCCCTCGCGGATCAGACGCACAAGCTCCAGGGAAGCCATGCCTTCGGGTACCTTCGAGGGGCTGCCTGAGAAGTGCTTGGTCCGCGGCCGCCCCTCGAACGTCAGTTCCAGGCCGCTGCTGTGGCGGGCTTTCTGGCCTTCCACATCGATCTGCCAGTCGTCCATCGCATTGGTCTCTTGCGGGATTACATGCGGTTAAGGAGGCAGCATATCGACGCATCAAGCGTGGATCAACCGGCGGTCGCCCACCTGCCAGCCTCAGCGCCCCTGGAAGACCGCATCACGACGCTCCAGAAAAGAACGAATGCCTTCCTGTACATCCTCGCTCTTCATCACCGGCGCCAGGTCCGGAAACAGACGGGCCTTGGCGGCATCATGCCCCTCGGTCCGGGCAATGCGCGAGGAACGCAGGCTGCCCTGAACGCCGAGCGGCGCGGCCCGGGCCACCTTCTCCGCCAGCTCGCGGGCACGACCAAACTGCTCCCCCGGTGCCACCAGTTCCTGCACCAGCCCCCACTCACGTGCCTGCGAGGCACTCCACTCATCCCCGGTCAACAGGTAACGCTGGGCGTTGGCCCAGCCGATCTCCTCCTGAAGACGGATGGTGGCACCGCCGCAGGCGAAAATGCCACGCTTGACCTCCAGCTGACCGTAGCGGCTGTTGTCGGCCGCCACCCGGATGTCCGTGTTAAGCATCATCTCCACACCGCAGGTGAAGCAGATTCCCTGGGTGGCATAGACCACCGGCTTGTCCATGGCCGGGCCCACGATCCCGAAAGGGTCCACCTCGCCCTCGTTCAGGCTCAACCCTTCGCCGTTGGCGAACACACCCGCCCAATCGTCCAACTCAAGGCCGGAGGTAAAGTGATCCCCCTCGGCATAGACCAGGCCCACACGCAGGTCCGGCTCACGGTTAAGCCGGCCGTAGGCGGCGGCAATGTCGTGGTACATCTGCCGGTTCATGGCATTCATCTTCTCCGGCCGGTTCAGGCCGATGAACAGGATGTGGTCTTTCGCTTCAACGTTTACCAGAGCCATCGTTCCAATTCCCCGATTCTTGTTCTTTCACCGTAGGAGCGCGCCCTGCGCGCGATAGATCGGATCGCTTGCAGGGCAAGCTCCTACAATCCCCTTGTTAATCAGAACCACTCATCACGCATGGCGTAACAGGTGTCATCCTGGTTCCGCAGCAGGACCAGGTCCTGGGCTACCGTGGGCAGTTCCCAGTGGAAGAAATACTGGGCCGCCTGGAGCTTGCCCTGGTAGAAGGCCTCATCCGCGCTGGAGACCTCCCCGGCCAGAGCCTGTGTGGCGGCATTGGCCTGGCGCAGCCACATCCAGGCCACACAGATATGGCCAAAGAGCCGCAGGTAGACGCTGGCATTCGCAAGCCCCTTCTCCGGAGTTTCCTGCGCCAGCGCCTGACCCAGGGACTGGGTGACCTTGCCCGCCTGCTGCAGGGTCTCACTCAGGGAATGGGCCCACTGCTGGCAGCGCTCGTCCGGCGCTTTCTGCAGGTCCGCCTGGATGGCTCCGAACAGTTGCTGGATGGCCTCGCCGTTGCCCTGCCAGACCTTACGCCCCAGCAGGTCCATGGCCTGGATGCCATTGGTGCCCTCGTGGATGGGATTGAGACGGTTGTCGCGCCAGCACTGCTCTACCGGGTATTCGCGGGTGTAGCCGGCACCGCCGTAAACCTGGATGGCAAGATCATTGGCCCTGGGTCCGTACTCCGAGGGCCAGGCCTTGATCACCGGTGTGAGCAGGTCCAGCATCTGACGGGCCTGCCGGCGCTGCTCCTCATCCGGATGGGTATGGCTGTCATCCATCAGTCGCGCGCCGTAGAAACACAGCGCCAGTGCCCCCTCCATCCAAGACTTCTGCGCCAGCAGCATGCGCCGTACGTCCGCGTGCTGGATGATCGGAACCGGCTCGGTTGTCGGGTCCTTCTCGGACGGCGGCCGACCCTGCCGGCGGTCCCGGGCGTATTCCAGACTGTGCTGGTAGCCCCGGTAACCAATGGCGGCCGCGCCAAAGCCCACACCGACCCGCGCCTCGTTCATCATCTGGAACATGTACTTGAGGCCCTGGTGCGGCTCGCCCACCAGGTAGCCATGGCAGTCCGCGTCATCGCCGAAACTCAACGCCGTGGAAGTAGTGCCCCGGTACCCGAGCTTGTGGATCAGGCCGGCCAGGCCCACGCCGTTGCGCTCTCCGGGATTGCCGTCAGCATCCAGCCGATACTTGGGCACGATGAACATCGAGATGCCCTTCACCCCCGGGGGTGCCCCATGGATGCGCGCCAGCACCAGGTTTACGATGTTGTCGCTGAGCTCATGCTCGCCCCCGGAGATATAGATCTTGGCGCCCTTGATCAGGTAGTGCCCTTCGTCCGTGGGCTTGGCGGTGGTGCGCAGGTCCGCCAGGGAGGACCCGGCCTGGGGTTCGGTGAGCGCCATGGTGCCGGTGAAGCGCCCTTCCAGCATCGGCTGCAGGAACCACTCCTGCTGCTGTGTGGAGCCGAAGGTGCGGATGACGTTGGCCGCCGCCGTGGTCAGGAAGGGGTAGCCCGCCGTGCTCGGGTTGGCGGCCATGAAGAAGCCATTACAGGCGGTCATGACCGTCTCCGGCAGTTGCATGCCCCCGAGTTCATAATCGTAACGGCCGGCGATGAAACCCGCTTCGGCATAGGCATCAACTGCCGCCTTCACTTCCGGGCGCATGACCACCCGGCCCTCCTCAAAGCGCGGCTCCTCCTTATCCGCCAGGCTGTTGTGGCTGGCAAACTGCTCCCGGGCGATCCGCTCAGCCGTATCGAAAACCGCATCGAACGTCTCACGGCTGTGGTCGCTGAAGCGCTCGCGCTCACTGAGGGATTCGGTATCCAGCACCTCGTAGAGCTGGAAGGCCAGGTCACGTCGGTCAAGCAGGGTATCGGCCATGGCGTCGGCATTCTCCGGTCGGGTATTCAGTCTCCTACCATGCCATAGCCGGGTATGGCCGCCTACTGTCATCAATGACACAATCTAGGCGAATCCTGCCATCGAAGAGAATGCTGGAATGAGCCAATCGGAGCACTACCAGGTCACCATTATTGGCTTCGATAAGGCACTGGCCACGGCCATTACCGGCATCATGGACCTGTTCCGGATGGCCGGAGTCACCTGGGCCCGCATCCATGATGAGCAGCCAGAGCCCCGGTTCAGCGTTACCCTCGCAACCGCCGATGGCGGCCCCTGCCACTGCGTGAACGGCGTCAGTCTTCTGGCCGGTAGCCGCTGGGATACCGCGCCGGCGGCGGACCTGGTGGTTATCCCGACCATCGGCGGCGACATTGAGGCAACCCTGGACGCCAACCAGGCCCTGCTCCCACTGCTCCAACGCTGGCATCACGAAGGCCGGGATCTGGCCAGCAACTGCACCGGTGCTTTCCTGTTGGGAGAAGCGGGCCTGCTGGAGGGCCGGGAGGCCACGACCCACTGGGGCTACAGCGGTCTTTTCCGCCAACGCTACCCCGAGGTGGACCTGCGCCCGCACCGGTTGATCACATCGGACGGCATCGTCTTCTGCGCCGGCGGTGGCATGGCCTGGTTTGATCTCGGGCTCTTCCTCGTTGAACGCTACTGTGGCGTGGATACCGCCCGTGCCCTGGCCCGGGCTTTCGTGATGGACATGGGCCGGGAAAGCCAGGCCGCGTACGGCAGCATCCATGCCCGGCGCTACCACCAGGATGAGGCCATCATCACCATCCAGGACTGGCTGGATGAACACCTTGCCGAGCCCGTGCGCATGGATGACCTGGCCGCCCACTTCCACATGACCCCGCGCACCTTCAAGCGCCGTTTCCGCAATGCTACCGGCGACACACCCCTGCGTTACCTCCAGCAACTGCGCGTGGAAAAGGCCAAGAAACTGCTGGAACAACCCCACCGGCGTCTGTCAGAGATTACCCAGGCCGTGGGATACGAAGACACCAGCGCCTTCTCCCGCCTCTTCCATGCCCGTACCGGCATGACGCCCGGGGCCTACCGCAGCCGATTCCTGCCATCAGCATCCAGCAGCTCAACGGGATAACCGGATTATTACATTTTGTTGACACTTAACACCTCCAGCAATATTATCAGCACTCAATAATCATTCGCATTGCGTTTCTTTGTCATCCAACACCACTTTCAATCCATCAGAGGAAGAAAGAAGAACCATGCAGACCATCCAATTCCGACGCAGAACCCTTGCCCTCGCTATTGCCGCCACACTCACCGCCGGTGTCGCGCAGGCTCAGGAAGACGGATCCGAGCAGGATTTCACCCTGGATCAGCTGACCATCACCGGCGGACCGGAGCGAATCGACAATGTACCGGGCTCCGCCCACGTGATCGGCCAGGAAGACCTGGATCGCCATAACTACAACGACCCGAACCGGGTTCTGCGGCAGGTTCCCGGCGTCAACATCCGCGAAGAGGACGGCTTCGGGCTCTTCCCGAACATCGGCATGCGCGGCACCTCCACAGGCCGCAGCGGCAAGATCACGCTCATGGAGGACGGCGTCCTGGCCGCCCCGGCCCCCTACGCGGCGCCTTCCGCCTACTACTTCCCGCCAATTGGGCGCATGCACAACGTGGAGGTCCGCAAAGGATCAAGCTCCATCCAGGACGGGCCCTACACCAACGGCGGCGCCCTCAACATGATCTCGACCCCGATCCCGTCAGAGGAATTTGGTGGCCGCATCCAATCCATGCTCGGCTCCAATGGTGGTGAACGGCATCACGCCCACGTGGGCGGCTCCAAGGGTCAATGGGGCTGGATGATCGAGGGCTATACGGACGGCTCCGACGGTTTCCGCGATCTGGATACGCCGCGCGACGTTCAGGGTGAACGAAGCGAGAATCTGGGGCAGCGCGACACCGGCTTCGAGCGCCGGGAGTTCATCGGCAAGCTGCGCTGGCACTCAGCCCCGGAAGCGGACTTCTACCAGCAGGTGGATCTCAAGGTCGGCATGGGTGAGCGGGATGCCAACGAGAGCTACATCGGCCAGACGCTGGAAGACTCCCGTAAGGATCCGTTCCGCCGTTACGCCGGCTCAGCCCAGGACCGGTTCCACAGCGAGCGGGAACAGTACAGCCTGACCCACTACATTGAGTTCTCAGAGGATCTCGACCTGACGACCACCCTGTACCGGAACAATTTTGAGCGGAACTGGTACAAGCTCGGCAGCGTTGAGGGAACCAGTCATAACGAGATCATCAACAACCCTGACGACAACCCCGAA
>JBNJEG010000073.1:0-10407 GCA_051745655.1 Pseudomonadota bacterium | reverse complement strand
CCGGAATCCATGTAAGGGAGACGGTCATGGCCAAGAAGAAAAACGCGACGTCCCTGCGCTGGCTGATTCCCGTTGCCCTTCTGTCAGGCTTTGTGGGATTCCTCGTCTACCTGGATTCGCTGGATCCAGACACCGACCAGGACAAGCAGGACGTCACCCCCACGCCCACCAAGGAAAGCACCGACTCCGAATCCGAGGAAGACCGGGACTTCCAGTTCTACGAGATGCTTCCCGACTCCGAGGTCGCCACACCGGACATCGAAGCCTATCGCCCCGATAAGGGCGACAGCGACGAGAACCTCGAATACATCCTTCAGGCCGGTGCCTTCCAGACCCGGGAAGACGCCGAGCGCCAACGGGCCCAGGTCGGTTTCCAGGGGCTCAGGGCGCGCATTGCCGAGGTCAGTGTGGACGACGGCGGCGTCTGGTACCGGGTCATGGTCGGCCCCTTCGACTCACGCAGCCGAATGAACCAGGCCGTAGACCGCCTCGTCGAAATCAATATCCAGCCAATGGTGCGCCAGCGCGAGGCCGAAAGTGACGGCTAACCCCCTGTAGGAGCGAGCCCCGCTCGCGATGCGGTCCTCCAACCATGCCCGTCAATCAGGGAGGACTGATCCTTCACAGGATCGCGAGCAGGGCTCGCTCCTACCCACACCTTGAAATGTAAAACCCGCGCCCCCACTTCCGGAGAAACCCCAGAAACCCGGCAACCACGGGAGTACGCATGACTACCATTCTCTCAGTACGCCGTGACGGCGAGGTCGCCATGGGTGGCGACGGCCAGGTCTCCCTCGGCGACACCGTCATGAAGGGCAACGCCCGGAAAGTGCGGCGACTTTACAATGATCGCGTCCTGGCCGGCTTTGCCGGCGGGACGGCGGACGCTTTCACCCTGTTCGAACGTTTTGAGGCACAGCTTGAAAAGCACCAGGGCAACCTCACCCGCGCCGCCGTGGAACTGGCCAAGGACTGGCGCACCGACCGGGCTCTGAGGCGGCTTGAGGCCATGCTGGCAGTGGCGGACGCGGAAACCTCGCTGATCATCACCGGCAACGGCGACGTAGTGGAACCCGAGGAAAGCCTGATCGCCATGGGCTCCGGTGGCCCCTACGCTCAGGCTGCCGCGCGTGCCATGCTCGAGAACACCCAGCTCACGGCGCGCGAGATTACTGAAAAAGGGCTCGATATCGCCGCTGATATCTGCGTCTATACCAACCATAACCGCTCGCTGGAAGTCATCCGACCCAGCGACTGACAGGAGTTTTCATGGCAGGCATGACCCCCCGTGAGATCGTTGACGAACTCAACCGCCACATCGTTGGCCAGGACGAGGCCAAGCGCTCCGTAGCGATTGCCCTGCGCAACCGCTGGCGGCGCATGCAGGCGGATACCGGTATCCAGGAAGAGATCACGCCCAAGAACATTCTCATGATCGGCCCCACGGGCGTGGGCAAGACCGAGATCGCCCGCCGTCTCGCGAAACTGGCGGAAGCCCCCTTCATCAAGGTCGAGGCCACCAAGTTCACCGAGGTGGGCTACGTGGGGCGCGATGTTGAATCCATCATCCGTGACCTCACCGAGAACGCCGTCTCGCTGTTGCGCGAGAAGGAAATGGCCCGGGTTCAGGACCGCGCCATGGATGCCGCCGAGGATCGCATCCTGGACGCCCTGCTGCGTCCGCCGCGCGACCAGGAAGAGGACGAGAAAACGGACAACAGCTCCGCCACCCGCCAGATGTTCCGCAAGAAGCTGCGCGAGGGCGAGCTCGACGACAAGGAAATCGACATCGAGGTCAGCGCCCACAGCGGCGGCGTGGAGATCATGACCCCGCCGGGCATGGAAGAAATGACCAACCAGCTCCAGTCCCTGTTCTCCAACATGGGCAATGAGAAGCGCAAGACCCGCCGCATGCGTGTTGCGGACGCCTTCGAGCAGGTGCGCGAGGAAGAGGCGGCGCAACTGGTGAACGAGGAGGACATCAAGCAGCGTGCCATACAGGTGGTCGAGCAGAACGGCATCGTCTTTCTCGACGAGCTGGACAAGGTCGCCAAGAAGAGCGATTCGCAGGGCTCTTCGGACGTTTCCCGCGAAGGCGTCCAGCGTGACCTGCTGCCGCTGATCGAGGGCAGCACCGTCAGCACCAAGTACGGCATGGTGCACACGGATCACATCCTGTTCATCGCCTCCGGCGCCTTCCACCTGACCAAGCCCTCGGACCTGATTCCCGAGCTTCAGGGCCGCCTGCCCATCCGGGTGGAGCTCAAGGCGCTGACCCCGGGCGACTTCAAGCGGATCCTGACCGAGCCTCGCGCGTCGCTGGTAGCGCAGTACGAGGCGCTGATGAGTGCGGAAGGGGTCAATCTGAGCTTCACCGACGAAGCCATCGACCGGATCGCGGAAATCGCCTGGAAGGTCAATGAGAGCACCGAGAACATCGGCGCTCGCCGCCTGCACACCGTCATGGAGAAGCTGCTGGACGACGTCTCGTTCGATGCCGGCGACGGCATCAGCGATGGGTTCGAGGTGACAGCAGCGTACGTCGATGAACAGCTCGGCGAGCTGGCCGAGGATCAGGACCTCAGCCGCTACATTCTCTAGGAATGCCTAGAGCATCTGTCGGGCGCTGTTGATCAGCCCCGACACCTGCTCCACGCCGGCGCCAAAGCGCTTCCGGCGCTTACCTTCCCGTGCCACGAACACCGGCAGCATCTCACCGTAAAGGCTGGTACTGATGGTACGTTGCTCATCCGCCAGGCATTCCCGGTTGATGGTAACGCCATGGGGCGCCAGTTGACTCTCGAGTTCGTCTGCCCGCCGCAGAAGGTCACGCCGGGTCATCTGGTAGGCGTGCTCGCACACCATGCGCCGGGACTGGAAACTGAACACGTTCGAGAAGAACAGCTTGGCGTCGTCACGTTCAGGCTGGAACAGCACGATGTCCGAATCCGGATACTGGTCCGCGTACTGGGCAATGCCGGCCTCCATGCGCGAATAGACCATGGTCCGGAACGTCTGGCCCAGGATGTTGGGCATACCGGAATCCATCAGTGCGCCTGCCTGCATGGTGCCCGCTCGCACGGCGGCACTGGCATCGATGGGCACCAGCGGATTGATGGCCAGCACAAGGTCCGCTCCGTCCTCCAGCGCCACGGACGCGTGCAGCCCTTTGCGCAGGGTACCATCGACGTAGTAACGCCCGTCGATTTCCACGGGAAGATAGATGCCCGGCGAGGCGATACTGGCCTGGACCGCCCGGGATATGGGCACATGATCAAAACCGGGCGCGCCCAGCCTGACCGCTTCGCTGCTCTCAAGGTCGGCGGCAATGATGTAGAGCCGGTGACGCAGCTGCCGGAAATCGTTGGTCCGCCCCAGCATGCTGAAGGCGCGACGCAGGTATTCATGCAGGCCGGTGTTGTCGAACAGACCCGCCGGCGCCACCTGAGCCAGAACCGTCAGGGCATCCAGCAGACTCTGATCGTAGGGGTTACTGGCAAACCGCCCCAGGGCCTCGCGCAGCAATCCCGGCACTGCCAGAGCCCGGCGTACGTACTCGCGAAAGGCGGGCCGGTAGAACACTTCCGGGTGGAAGGGGTGAACATCCGCTTCGTTCTTCACGAAGATCCGGCACAGCTGAGCCGTCGTCATCTGGTTGGCCAGGTTGGCCGCGACGAAGGAGCCGGCACTGACGCCGACATAGACATAGAGGTCGTTGAAATCGACGCCCTCAAGCGCTTCATCCAGCGCCCGCAGCGCCCCGATCTCATAGATCCCGCCCAACGGGCCGCCCCCGCCGAGTGCCAGCCCGATCCGGGGGCGTTCGGAACGCTCAGCGCCCCTGCGCGATAGTGTTTCCATGGATTACCCCTTACTCTGACTGCTCACTCGAGACTAACGGCGTCTTCTAGAGTACTCATACTAGAAACAGGGTAGCAGTGAATCCCGGTTCACTGCTGTGAAGCCGCCAGCTCTTTCAGGTCGGAGCCACTGCGTTCCGGGCGGATGAAACGCCCCACCCCGGCTTTGCGCAGCGCCAGCTCCACACAACTGCGGATCACGTGCGGTGAATCCTGGGTTAAAACCTCCGCCAACAGCCCGCGCGCCATGGCCATGTCGATCCCGCGGATGACGGACTTGATCCGGGGCAGGTTCGCTGCGTTCATGGAAAGGGCATCATAGCCCATGGCCATGAGCAGGATCGCGCCGCCGGGGTCGCCCGCCAGCTCACCGCAGATGCTGACCGGCTTGCCCACGTCGTGGCAGTCCTGCGCCACCTGACACAGGGCCTGGAGCACCGCTGGATGATAGGAGTGGTAGAGACTGGCCACACGCGGGTTGTTGCGGTCCACCGCCAGCAGGTACTGGGTCAGGTCGTTGGAGCCCACGGACACGAAGTCCACCCTTGAGGCGATCTCGCGCACCTGGTAAACCGCCGCCGGGATCTCGATCATGACCCCCACCTGCGGCATGGCCAGCTGGTAGCCTTCATCGCGCACTTCGTGCCAGGCGCGGTAAATCAGGTGCTGAGCCTCCTCGATCTCGGAGACGTTGCTGATCATCGGCAGCATGATGCGCAGGTTGTCCAGGCCCTCGCTGGCCTTGATCATGGCGCGGATCTGCACCAGGAAGATTTCCGGATGGTCCAGGGTGACCCGGATGCCACGCCAGCCCAGGAAGGGGTTTTCCTCAACGATGGGGAAATAGGTCAGCGCTTTGTCACCACCGATATCCAGGGTGCGCATGGTCACATCCGCCGGCGCGAAAGCTTCCAGCTGCTCCCGGTAGTAGGCCTTCTGCTCCTGCTCCGACGGGAACCGCTCATTGATCATGAACGGCACTTCCGTCCGGTAGAGACCAATACCCTCCGCGCCGTGGCTGAGCGAGCGCACCACATCGGTGATCAGGCCGGTGTTCACAAACAGTGGCACGCGATGGCCGTCGATGGTCTCACAGGGCTTGTCGCGCAGTTCCTCGAGCCCCTTAACCAGCTCACGCTCTTCGTCGATGATCGACTCGAAGAAGGCTTTAAGCTCGGCGGAGGGCGAGGCGAAGATCTGACCTTCGTAACCATCCACGATCAGCTCCCGGCCATCCAGCTGGGCAACCGGGATGTCCACCAGCCCCATCACCGTGGGAACCCCCATGGCGCGGGCCAGGATGGCCACGTGGGAGTTACCGGAACCGCGTACGGACACCAGCCCCGCCAGCTGGCCCTGAGGCACCTCCCCGAGCATGGCAGGCGTCAGCTCATCACTGACCAGAATGGTACTATCCGGGTATTCCGGCGTCTTCGATTCCCCCTCCTGGAGATGCGAAAGCAATCGGCGCCCCAGGTCACGGATATCCACCGCCCGCTCGCGCAGGTAATGGTCGCCCATCATCTCGAAGTGGCGGACGTACTGGTTCACCACCGCCTTGAGCGCGCCCTGGGCCCAGAGCCCGTCGCGGATGCGATTCTCCACCTCACCCGGCAGGGCATGGTCGTGGAGCATGCGCAGGTAGACCTCAAAAAGCGCCTGCTCCTCCGGCCTCAGTTGGGGCGCAAGGCGCTCACCCACCTGTTCGACATCCTCGCGTACCGAATCGACCGCCGAGCGGAAACGCTCAATCTCCGCATCCACGTCGTCGCAGTGCTTGTCCGGCACGGAATCCAGGTCCGCCGGCGGGAAGACCACCACACCAGTACCGATTGCGACGCCCTGGGCACCCGCAACACCACTGAAGGAAATATCCCGGGCCTGATCACCACCGATGGAGGTGCCCCCGATGGCGCCGGTTGCCTCGCTGTGTGCGATGACGCCGGCCAGCTGGGCGGAGATGGTAACCAGGAAGGCTTCCTCGCCCTCGTCGAAGCGGCGGGTGTTCTGGGTCTCCTGGACAACGATCACGCCCAGGACGCGACGGTGATGGATGATGGGGACGCCGAGGAAGGAGCCGAAACGCTCCTCGCCGGTTTCCGGGAAGTAACGGTTGCGCGGATGCTTCTGGGCATCCTCAAGGTTGATCGGCTCTTCGCGGCTGCCGACCAGCCCCACCAGCCCCTCCGAGGGCGAGATACGCACCTGGCCCACCGCGGACTTGTAGAGCCCTTCGGTGGCTTTCAGTACATAGCACCCGGATTTCTCATCATAGAGATAGACCGAGCAGACCTCGGTCTTCATCGCAGCCTGGACACGCGCCGCGATGGTATCCAGAGCCTCCTGCAGATTATTGATTCCATTCAGTTCCTGGACGATGCTACGGAGCGTGCTGAGCATTGTGGTCATAATAGGTCAGCTTTCCTGGCGGGCCGGCGGGTGCCCCTTTGACTGTAGCCTGAATACGCCCGGCGCCAGTTCCCTCAGCGCCTTGCGGTAGACTTCGCGCTTGAATGACACCACCTGCCCCAGCGGGTACCAGTAGCTGACCCATTGCCAGCCGTCGAATTCAGGCTTGTGGCTGCGGTCAACCCGCACCCGCGCGTCGGGTGAGAGCATCTCGAGAAGGAACCATTTCTGTTTCTGGCCAATGCACACCGGGCGTGAATCCCTGCGGACCATACGCCGGGGCAAGCGGTACCTGAGCCAGCCCCGCGTCGTCGTGATGATCCGGACATCCGATGATTCCAGGCCGATCTCCTCCATCAGTTCGCGATAGAGGGCCTGCTCCGGTGTTTCATCCTCGTTGATGCCTCCCTGCGGAAACTGCCAGGCATCCTGGCCGATCCGCCTGGCCCAGAGCAATTCCCCCCGGTGGTTCGCCAGCATGATTCCGACATTCGGTCTGAATCCGTCGGAGTCAATCACGGCAATACCTCTGTTTGTTATTCATCTTCTACGTGTAAGTTAGTGTCATTTTTCCAGAATTGATACCCCCCGAGCAAACCGCGATGGCTGTGATATCCTGTCGCGCAAATTCCACCCGGAGGCCGCGCTACCGTGACACTCGCCATTTTCGACCTGGACAACACCCTGCTCCACGGTGACAGCGATCACGCCTGGGGCCAGTTCCTGATCGACACCGGCGTCGTCGATGGTGAACGCTACCGTCAGCGTAACGACCAGTTCTACCGCGATTACGAAGCCGGCCGCCTGGACATCGAGGAATACCTGGCCTTTGCCCTGGAACCCCTGGCAAGCCAGGAACTGGCCACACTGCGGCAGCTGCGGGAACGGTTTATGCAACAGCGGGTTGAGCCCATGATCGAGCCTGCGGCCGAAGCCCTCGTGCACCGCCACCGGGAGCGTGGTGAAACCCTGCTGATCATCACCGCCACCAACCGTTTCGTGACCGAACCCATTGCCGAACGCCTGGGCATTCCCCACCTGATTGCAACGGAGCCGGAAGTGCTCAACGGCGCCTTCACGGGGCGGGTCTCCGGCACGCCCTGCTTCCGGGACGGCAAGATCACGCGACTTGAGGAATGGCTGCTCAACCGCTCCGAAACACTGGATGGCGCCCACTTCTACAGCGACTCCCGCAACGATCTGCCGCTGCTGGAAACCGTCCCCAACCCGGTTGCCACCAACCCGGATCCGGCCCTGCGCGACATCGCCCATCACCGCGGCTGGCCGATCCTGGACCTTCAGTCCCCGTAGGAGCGAGCCCTGCTCGCGATCCCGGGTAACAATCGCGAGCGAGGCTCGCTCCTACGGGTATGTACGGGGATGGAAGTGCACCCTGAACAATCGGTTACAGCTTACCGCCGCAACCTGGTCTAGGCTGAGGGCACCAACGGCCAACAGGTGCAGCCCCTATGCCTGCCGAACTGACCGACGAACAGATCCACAATGTGCTCCAGGGCATCCGCATCCCGCCGCAACCCCAGATCATGGTGGATCTGCAGATGGAGCAGGCGATGCCCGATCCGGACATCAACCAGATAGCGCGGCTGATCCGCCAGGACGTCTCCCTGTCCGGGATGATGCTGAAGTTCGTGAATTCGCCCTTCCTGCAGCACAGCAACCAGATCTCGTCCATTGAGCAGGCCGTGGCCCTGCTTGGCCCGACCACGGTCATCAACATCATCAACGGCCTGAGCATCAAGGGCGAGATGTCGGACCAGGCAATCCGGGCGATGACCCGCTTCTGGGACACGGCGACGGACATTGCACAGGTCTCGGCCCACGTTGCCCGCGCCATCGGTGCCAAGAACCCGGACGAAGCCTATGCGGTCGGGCTTTTCCATAATGCCGGCATCCCGCTGATGATGGAGCGATTCCCGGACTACGACGACGTCATGATGGAAAGCTACGCCCGCACCGAACCAAGGCTGATCGATGTCGAGAACCGGATGCTGAACACCAACCACGCGGTCGTCGGCTATTACGTGGCCCGATCCTGGAACCTGCCAAGCCACCTCTGCGAGGTCATCGCCGAACACCACAACGTGCACCAGGTTTTTGCCCAGACGGGAACCCGGGCCCAGGAGCGCAAGACACTGCTGGCCACGCTCAAGATCGCGGAGCACGTCTGCGGCAACTTCTCGATACTCGGGCAGCAGGAGCTGGACCATGAATGGCAGCGCCTGGAGAACGATGTGCTCATCCACACCGGCCTGACCCAGTACGACCTGGAGGAAATGGTCCAGAACTTCCGCGACATGGGCATCGCGGTCTACTGCAACTACTGATTCCGGCGCAGGAAGTCCACCATCATCGGCAGCTCCTGACGGAACCGGGTGTAGCGGTGGTTGCCACCCTCGTGCACCACCAGCTTACTGGCGGTAAAGCGTTCGGCGGCCTGCCGGTAGTCCAGCGTTTCATCACCGGTTTCCAGCAGCACCATCAGGCGTTCGGGGTGGGACAGCGGCCCCGGGTCCATGGACTGGAGCTGACGTACGTGTTCCTCCGTGACCTCGAACCGCTCCCCCGTATAGAGATTGGTATGCTCACCCAGTGACTCTTCCATCAGGCGGTAGGGATAGGCGGCCGGATTGATCAGTACCGCCGGCAGACCATAGCGCTCCGCCATCACCATGGCGAAGAACCCGCCGAGCGAGCTGCCGATCAGCCCCGGGCCAGCACCTGGGGTATTGTCAATAAAGCCCGCAACCTGAGCCTCCACCTCCTGGGGCGTGGTCGCGAGCTGAGGGATCGAGTAATGCCCTCTGTAGCCGGATTCGCACAGCCAGGCTTCCAGCTCCCGAGCCTTTTCAGAGGCTGGCGAGCTGCGGAAACCGTGCATATAGATGAGATCGGGATCCTCAGTAGCCGCCACTGTCGACATCCAGCCCATAGTCGTCATCAGCAATGCGCTCTACCCCGGTCCGGATGCGACCGTCGAGGTAAAGCTCGAGCCAGCGATAGCCAGGAGGAACCGTATCCACTGCAAAAGACTCGGCATCCGGTCGGAACTGCACGCAGGTGGAGGGTGAGGCCAGCATCCGGCGACCGTTATCCTCCCGGTCCAGGGTCTGGTGGACGTGCCCCCAGAGCAACCCCCGCACCTGTGGATGATGGGACAGCACCTCGAAGAAGGCATCATGGTCCTGAAGCCCAATGGCGTTCATCCACTCGGCCTCGATCCTAACCGGATGGTGATGGAAGCAGACCAGGGCGTGGTCGTCCGGGTATTCCCCAAGATACTGATCCAGTTTCGCCAGCTCCTGGTCACCAAGCCGGCCATGGACCTGATCGGGTACCGAGGAGTCCAGAAAGATCAGCTGCCAGCCATTACCCCGATAGCGTCGTTCCGCCGACCGGGTACCCCCGATGGTGCGCACCATTGCCGGCCACACATCATGGTTACCGGCAAACCAGAAGACGGGTCCTTCGAAAAATGCGGTCTGTTCATGGAAGTAGCGGTAGGATGCATCACTGCCGTCCTGAGAGATGTCACCGGTGGCCAGCACCAGGTCCGGCTGACCGTAATGGGCGCGGACGTGGGTCAGCACGGCATCCAGTGTCTGCCGCGTATTCATCCCAAGCAGTCTGCCCTCCGGATCCGCCATCAGATGAGGGTCCGTGATCTGCAGAACATGCAGGGGGTCCGCTGAGGCATCCATGGTGGCTTTGGGCTCCCTTTATCGATATGCCCTTCAATATAGCGGGCGTATCCCGTTATTGCCCACCGGATTTAGGGAACGTCATCACGGAGTCAGGATTCCAGGCTCCAGACAGAGTCCAGATCGGCGGCCTGCCCGAACCTGAGACAGAAATCCAGCCAGTCCGCCAGGAACAGATTGAGCTGCAGCTTCTCGTCCGGCAGGTGCATCCGGGCATTGGGATAGGGATTCACTGCACGGATACGGCCATGGCGGAAGCAGCTCATCACCTCCAGCATACCCACGTCATGGTAGGCACGCACCGTCATGCGCGGATTGTTGAGCCAGCGCCCATTGTTCGCCACCTGCTCCAGGTACCAGGTCTCGGTAAAGCGGGCTTTCTCCAGTCGGCACAGATGCACGTCCCCAAGATGCCGACC
>JBNJEG010000072.1:0-10586 GCA_051745655.1 Pseudomonadota bacterium | reverse complement strand
ACGGTGGCGCAGCGGTTGGCGGAAGAGATGGATACCCGGGTCGGTGAGACGGTGGGGTATCAGGTGCGGTTCAGTGACCAGACCAGTGAGGATTCGCTGGTCAAGGTGATGACGGATGGCATCCTGCTTAATGAGCTGACCCATGACCGCTTCCTGGACCGTTATGACACCATCATCGTGGATGAGGCCCATGAGCGCAGCCTGAACATTGATTTCCTGCTGGGGGCGCTGAAGCGGATCCTGCCGAAGCGGCCGGACCTGAAGGTGATCATCACTTCAGCGACCATCGAGCTGGACCGGTTCAGTGCCTATTTTGACGATGCGCCGGTGCTGGAGGTGTCCGGCAGGACCCATCCGGTGGAGGTGCGGTATCGGCCCCTGGCGGATTCCGAGGATCCGGAGTCGGGCTGGCCGGGGGCGATCGAGTCGGTTGTCCACGAGATCGAGGAATACGAGAAGGAGCAACGCAAGGGGCCCGGGGATATCCTGGTGTTCCTGCCGGGGGAGCGGGATATCCGGCAGGTGAGCAAGGCGCTGCGGCATGCGGATCTGAAGCACACCGAGGTACTGCCTCTTTATGCGCGGCTGTCGAACCGGGAGCAGAACCGGGTTTTCCAGCCCCATGGTGGGCGGCGCATCGTGCTGGCGACGAACGTGGCGGAGACGTCGCTGACGGTGCCGGGCATCCACTACGTGGTCGATACCGGGCTGGCGCGGCTCAGCCGGTACAGTGTGCGCTCCAAGATGCAGCGCCTGCCGGTTGAGCCCATTGCCCAGGCAAGCGCGGAGCAGCGCAAGGGGCGTTGCGGGCGTGTGGCGCCGGGGATCTGCTTCCGGCTCTATGACGAGACGGATTTCCTGAACCGGCCCGAGTTCACGGACCCTGAGATCCGGCGCACCAACCTGGCTTCCGTCATTCTTCAGATGACGAACATGGGGCTGGGGGACGTCAAGCGCTTTCCCTTTATCGATCCGCCAGACAAACGCCTGGTCAACGACGGCTACAAGCTGCTGGAAGAGCTGGGTGCTGTGGACCGGGGCCGTAAGGTAACCCAGGCCGGGCGGCGGATGGCGCGACTGCCGGTGGACCCGCGGCTGGCGCGCATGCTGCTGGCGGCCGAACGTGAGGGCAGCCTGGCCGAGGTGGCTGTGGTCGCCGCCGGGCTGAGCATTCAGGACCCGCGTGAGCGCCCTGGCGACAAACAGACTCAGGCGGATCAGGCGCACGCACTGTTCCGGGATAACCATTCCGATTTCAACAGCCTGCTCAATCTCTGGAACACCTGGGAGGAGCAGCGCCAGACGCTCTCGGGCAACCAGCTGCAGAAATGGTGTCGCAGGCATTTTGTGGCCTTCCTGCGCATGCGCGAGTGGCGCGACATCCACCGCCAGATCCTGCTGCTGGCGCGGGAGCAGGGTATGCGCGTGAACCAGCGTCCGGCGGACTATGGTTCCGTGCACCGGGCGCTTCTGGCCGGGCTTCTGGGCAATGTGGCGCTCAAGGAGGAGAAGGGCTGGTTCCACGGGACCCGGAACCGCAAGTTCCGGATCTTCCCGGGCTCGGCGCTGGCGAAGAAGCCGCCGAAGTGGATCATGGCCGCCGAGATCGTGGAGACCAGCCAGGTTTTCGCGCGCATGGTGGCGGGGATCGAGGTGGAGTGGATCGAACCACTCGCCGAGCACGTGGTCCGGCGCAACCATGCAGAGCCGCACTGGGAGAAGAAGCGGGCCCAGGTCATGGCCATGGAGTCGGTCACGCTTTACGGGCTGACCATCGTCGCCAACCGGCGTGTGGGCTATGCCCGCATTGATCCCGCGCTGTCACGGGAGATTTTCATCCGCCGCGCGCTTGTGGAGGGCGAATACCGGACCAGGGCTCCCTTCGTGCTGGCCAACCAGGAGCTGATCGAGGAGGTCACCTCTTTGGAGGACAAGGTTCGTCGGCGGGATCTGCTGGTGGACGAGGAGACCCTGTTCCAGTTCTACCACGAGCGCCTGCCCGCCGACATTGTCAGCGGTAAGCACTTTGAGCGCTGGTGGAAGCAGTTGGGTGAGGACGAACTCAACCATTTCTACCTGACCGAGTCCGATGTGTTCCAGAAGGAGCCCGGGGCGGATACTGAAAGCCTCTACCCCGATACGCTGGAGTGGCATGGGCTGGCCTTTGAGCTTCGCTATCACTTCGAACCGGGTACGGCTGAGGATGGTGTGAGCATCCGGGTGCCGCTCATGGCCCTCAAGCAGCTTCCCGTGGAGCGGCTGGGCTGGCTGGTGCCGGGGCTGCTGCGTGATCGCGCCATTGCGCTGGTGAAAGGCTTGCCCAAGTCACTGCGCCGCAACTTCGTGCCGGTGCCCGACTTCGTGGATGCGGCCCTCGCCAATCTCACCCCCTGCAATGAACCGCTGACACGCCGGCTGGGAGAGCAGCTCCAGCGGATGACGGGCGTGCGGATTCCCGAGGACGTCTGGGACCCGGACAACCTGCCTGACCATCTGCGCATGAACGTCCAGGTGATTGATGAAAAGGGGAACATCCTGGATCAGGGGCGCGATGTCGAGGGCCTGATCGTCCGCCATGAGGACGAGGCCCATCAAGCCCTGGAAAGTGCCATGCAGGATGCTCCGGAGGAATCCGAAACCGAGGCGGTTGTTTCCGACTGGCCGGGCGGTGACCTGCCGGAGAGTGTGGAGACTGAGCAGGGCGGCATGCAGGTTCGCGTCTACCCGGTTCTGGAGGATGAGGGCCAGGGGGTGCGCCAGACCCAGGTGCTGGACCCGGTCCGTGCCTGGTATCTGAATCGCCGGGGCATTGCGCGCATCCTGGTGAACCGCCTTGGCAATACCCTGAGGGATCTGGATCGCAGGCTGCCCGGCTTCCATGAGGCATCACTGCTTTTTGCTCCGGTCGGGCGCAAGACTGAGCTGCTGGATGACCTGCTGATTGCGACGGCCCAGTCTCATTTCCTCGCAGACCAGGCTATGCCCCGTAGCGAGCAGGCGTTGCAAGCCTGTCTGGAATCGGGAAGGGCTGAGTTCATGCCGGCCCTGGAAGCCAACAGCCGGCTCCTGAGCCAGATTCTTGAGCGTTACCATAAGGTGATGAAAGGGCTTAAGGGGAAGATCCCGCTGAACGTGGCCCAGAGCATGGCCGATCTCAAGTTCCAGATGAACCAGCTGATATACCCCGGTTTCATGGCGGCAACACCGCCGGAATGGTTGGTGCATTTCCCGCGCTACATGGACGCGGCGTTGATCCGGCTCGACAAGATGCCCAGGGAGGCCGGCCGGGAGCGGGCGTTTCTCACGGAATTCCAGCCGTTCTGGGAACGCTACGTCGAGCGCCGCGAGGCCCTGGCAGTGCAGGGGATCGAGGACGAGGCCCTGATCACTTACCGCTGGATGCTGGAAGAGTATCGGGTCTCCTATTTCGCGCAGCAGCTCGGTACAGCCGTTACGGTTTCACCCCAGAGACTGGAGCGCCAGTGGCAACAGGTGCGCCGGTAAACCCGTACACCTGACACCCCGGTTCGATGTGTTACTATTTTCCGTAATCAACAACAACCGGAGCCATCCCGTGTCGACAGCAGTAATCAGTGCCACCGGTCTCTTCTCGCCTCCCAGCGTCATCGACAATGACGAACTGGTTGAGGCATTCAATGCGTACGTCGAGCTTTACAATGCACGCAATGCAGCGGCGATTGAGCGTGGTGAACTTGACGCACTGCAACCCTCGTCCTCCGGCTTTATCGAGAAGGCTTCGGGGATCAAGCGCCGGCACGTGATGGACAAGGAAGGCATTCTGGACCCGGAACGCATGAAGCCTTCCATTCCCCAGCGCCCCAACACCGAGTACGGCATCCAGTGTGAGATGTCGGTGAAGGCAACCCACCAGGCGCTGGAGCGCGCCGGTCTGCAGGCATCCGATCTGGATGCGGTGATCGTGGCCTGTTCCAACCTGGAGCGTCCCTATCCGGCGGTGGCCGTGGAAGTCCAGGATGCCCTGGGCGTGGACGGCTTTGCCTATGACATGAATGTGGCCTGCAGCTCCGCCACTTTTGGAATCCAGAATGCAGTGGACGCGATCCATAATGGCCACGCACGGACCGTGCTGGTGGTGAATCCGGAAATCTGCAGCGCCCACCTGAACTTCTGCGACCGGGACAGCCATTTCATCTTCGGGGATGCCTGTACTGCCATCATCGTCCAGCATCCGGATGACGTTGCCGCCGGGCGTGGCTTTGACGTGCTGGGCACGCGGCTCAAGACGCGTTTCTCCAACAACATCCGTAATAACTTCGGTTTCCTGAACCGAGCGGACGAGTCCGGCATCGGCCAGTCGGACAAGCTGTTCGTTCAGGAAGGCCGGAAAGTGTTCAAGGAAGTATCACCATTGGTCGCGGAACTGATCGGGGAGCATCTCGGGGCACTGGGTCTGGGTACCGACCAGTTGCGGCGCATGTGGCTGCACCAGGCCAATCTCAACATGAACGAGCTGATCGCCAAGCGCGTCCTCGGGCGCGACGCGGAGGCCGGTGAGGCGCCGGTGATCCTGGACGAGTACGCCAATACCAGCTCAGCCGGCTCGATCATCGCCTTTGATCAGTACCAGTCCGACCTTGAGGCGGGCGATTACGCCATCATCTGCTCCTTCGGGGCCGGTTACTCCATCGGTAACGTGGTGGTGCGTAAACGCTGAAGAAGCGGCCGTTTACTGGCCGCTCCCCTCGCTCAGGGCCCGCAGGCGGTCCGGCAGGGGGGTGGGGCGGCCTGTATCGTGGTTGATCCAGACAACCTTGGCCTCACCTGACGCATAGGTCTTCCCGTCTTCGGCGTCGAGAACCCTGTAGAATGTTTCCAGGCTGCTGTTGCCGGCCCGCCCGGTGCGTACTTCCACCCGGATTGTGGCGGGGAAAACCAGCTCCTGGTGGAAGGTGGCGCTGGTGGTGACGATCACCGGGCCCTCACCCTCACCAGTTGCGGTCAGAGCCTCAGAATCGAACCAGCGGATTCGCGCCTCTTCAAAAAAACGGAAATAAACCGTATTGTTCACGTGGCCGTAGGCATCCTGGTCTCCCCAGCGGACGGGGAAGTGTTCCTCGTGGACGAGATGGCCATTGGGGCTGCTTTCGGACATGAGCGCTCCTGTTCGTTGATGCGCGCTGATTTTAAGGCCGGGACCCGCGATTTCAATCCCCTTGCAGACAGGTTTTACAGGCAATGATGCATCGTACGCTTATTGGACTCCTTGTGGGGGTTGGGATCGCCCTGAACGCCAGCGCCCAGCAGGAACCGGAGACCTCCGGCGACAGCCTCCCGGGCGACGTTGACCCACAGAAGGTGGCGGACTCTTCTGTCTATGACGACCGCGACCCCTGGGAGTCCTTCAACCGCAGTATCTTTGCGTTCAATGAGGTCGTTGACAGCAACGTTGCCCGACCGGTGGCGCGCGGGTATAACCGCGTCACGCCCGAACCGGTCAACGACGGCGTCACGAATTTCTTCAGCAACATCAGTGAGCCCGGCAACGTCCTCAACAGCCTGCTCCAGGGCAAGGGCGAAGCGGCCCTGATCAGCACCGGCCGCTTCATCTTCAATACCACCTTCGGGCTTCTGGGGCTTGTGGACGTCGCCAGCTACATGGAACTGCCGGAGCAGGACGAGGATTTTGGGCAGACCTTTGGCTACTGGGGTGTGGATACGGGGCCTTTCCTGATGCTGCCTTTCCTCGGCCCCTCGACGGTGAGGGATTCCGCGGGCATGGGCGTGGATTACGCTGTGCCGGATCTCATGGATGAGATCGAGACGCCCGAGCGGTACTACCTCTACGGGCTCTATGGCATCGACCTCAGGGCCTCATTACTGCGCTATGAGGACCAGATCACGGGGGATCGCTACACCTTCATGCGCAATGCCTATCTCCAGCGGCGTCAGTATCAGGTGAACGACGGCAAGGTGGAGGATGATCCTTTCGCCGATGATGATGAGGACATGATGCTCGATGATTTCTGAGCGGAGGCTATAATCGAGGCAGGCAGTGGTTACCGGAGCCCATCCCATGAGTCGCAAAATCGCGCATTACCGCAAGCAGCTCGCCAGGGCGCGGACCTATGAACAATGGAAAGCGGCAGCGCTGGAACTGGATTACCTGGAAGGCAATGTAGAGTGGAAGGAGGAATTCGCCTCCGATCTCTACAATTACAACCTGATCCACGACCGCCTGCGGGAACTCCGCCATTATCACCAGACCGCCGACTACGCACGGCTCAAGCGTGCGATCCGCGAAGGGCTCCATCACGACCTTGGTAATATTTCCAATCCCGGTCTGTACCACAACAGCTATGTGGGCACCAAGCACCTGATCGAGGAATACGTGAACCAGGTGTGCGAGTCCATCAATCTGCTGTGCGACACGCCCATGCAGGAGCTGCCTGAAAGCGAGAAACTCGGCTTTTTCAAGGATACCCTGCTGAGCTACGGCCGCCCGGCGCTGCTGTTGAGTGGTGGGGCGACCCTGGGGCTGTTCCATCTGGGCGTGATCCGCACGCTCTGGGAGCGGGACCTGCTGCCGCAGGTGATCTCCGGCTCCAGCGCCGGTGCGGTGATGGCGGCCATGGTCGGGACCACCCCGGACAGTGAACTGGACCAGCTGCTGGAGCCAGAGCGCCACAACCTCAAGGCCTGGCGCTGGAAGGGCGTGATCAACGGGCTGCGGGGCGCCGGCTTCATGGATCAGGAAGTCCTGGAACAGTGCCTGCGTGAGAACATCGGCGAATACACCTTTGAGGAGGCGTTCCAGCACACCGGGCGCTCGATCAACATCAGTGTCTCGTCGGATCAGGGCCAGCACGCGGCTCGCCTGCTCAGTGGCTATACGTCACCCTACATGCTGGTCTGGAGTGCCGCCCTGGCGTCCTCCGCGGTACCGGGGGTGTTCCCGCCGGTACAGCTTCAGAAGAAAGACCACCACGGGGCCCGGGTGCCCTACATGCCCCGGTTGCGGTTTGTGGACGGGTCCGTGGTCAGCGATCTTCCGCGTGAGCGCCTGATGCACCTGTACGACGTGAACTTCACCCTGGTCAGCCAGACCAACCCCCATGTGGTGCCATTCCTGCGACGGGAGGAGGGGCATCAGCGGGAAAGCCTGGCCGGGCTGCCGCTGTCCATGCTGCGCTCCGAGTTCCAGTACCATGGCAAGGGGTTGTTCGATCTGCTCCGGAAGCGCATGCGCCCCGAGCTGGCACGTCAGGCCTGTGGCCAGATCTACACCATCATGTCGCAGCAGTACCAGGGGGATGTGACCCTGGCGCCACGCTACCGTCTGCGGCATTTCCGGCGGATGATGTCGAACCCGTCGCCAGAGTTCGTGCGGGAGATGATGCTTGAGGGGGAGCGGGCCACCTGGCCGCTGATCTCCCAGATCCGGACGCACGCCAAGATCTCGCGCACGCTCGAGGGCTGCATCCGCCGCCTGCGTCACCACAACCGCAAGGGTGCCGACCTGCATGTGATCGCGAGCTGAGCCTGTACGCTCCCGGGCCCGCCCGCTATCATGGGCGGTCTATCACCCGCCACCCGTGGACAGGAGCGCATGCTCAACGAGGACACCAAGGCTGAGATCCAGGCAGCCTATCGGGCCGTACTTGCCGGCAAGGACCTGCGTGCGCGCTACGGTCAGCGGCTCATGATCGCCGAGATCGCCCGTTACCTTGGTGAGATCACGGAGCATGACGGTCAGCGGACCTCCGCTCACAAGGCCTGTGTGCTGGAGGCCGGAACGGGCACGGGCAAAACCCTGGCCTACCTGCTGGCAGCCATCCCCGTCGCGCGGCAGCTCGGCAAACAGCTGGTGCTCTCCACCGCCACCGTGGCGCTCCAGGACCAGATCGTGAACAAGGACCTGCCGGACCTGAAAGCCCACTCGGGGCTGGATGTAAGCTGGTCACTTGCGAAGGGGCGGGGCCGTTACCTGTGCCTTTCCAAGGTGGAGCAGCGCCTGCACGGGCATGGCAACCAGGACAGCGATACCATTCCTCTGTTCATGCTCCAGGAGGAGCCTGGAGAGCCGGCGGAAACCCGTGCTTTTCACGAAAAGCTGTTCTCCAGTTACGCCGCCCGCGAGTGGGATGGCGACCGCGACCACTGGCCGGACCATATTCCCGATGACATCTGGCAGGGCGTGACCACCGATCACCGTCAGTGCACCAACCGGCGCTGCAGCTATTTCGACAGCTGTCCTTTTTTCTCGGCACGGTCGGAGCTGGAGCACGCGGACGTGATCGTGGCGAACCACGACCTGGTGCTGGCGGATCTGGCACTGGGTGGTGGTGCCATACTGCCCAAGCCCGAGGACACCATCTACGTGATGGACGAGGCCCATCACCTGCCGGACAAGGCCCTGAACCATTTTGCGGCCTCCCTGGGATTAGAGGGCACACGGCAGTGGCTGCGCAACTTAAGCCAGGCGCTGGCCCAGCTGCTGCCGCACCTGCCGGCGGATGCAGAGGCTGCCAGAACCGTCCAGAAACTGACGGATCTGGCGCGTGAAACGGACCCGATGCTGGCGGAACTCCACGAGTGGCTGGAGGACAACACCCCCTGGGAAGGAGGCGAGGATGGCGGGACCAGCCAGTATCGCTTCCCCGGCGCCCGGTTGCCGGACACGTTGAGTGCACAGGTCACGGCCCTGCAGCAGCAACAGGCACAGCTCACCCGACGGCTGGATCAGCTGGCGGATTTCCTGGACGAAGGCATGGACGAGCGCCGGGAAGGCGATATCGACCGTGAGACCGCCGAGGCCTGGTACCCGGTCATCGGCCAGTTCCACGCCCGGGCCGAGGATCAGCTGCGGCTGTGGCAGGCCTGGTCGGAGTCGGTGCCAGAGGCGGAGGAGGGTGAGGACAGCACCCGCACGCCGGCACCGGCGCGCTGGCTGAACCGCAGAGGGGGTGACAACGCTGACATCACCCTCTATAGCAGTCCGGTACTGGCGGACAACGTCCTGTTCAGCCGTCTCTGGAGCCGGTGTTTCGGCGCCATCCTGACCTCCGCCACCCTGACCGCGCTGGGGCGTTTTGATCGGCTCAGCATGCGCGCCGGCCTGCCGCCGGACAGCCGCTGCCTCGTGATTCCCTCGAATTTCCGCTATCAGGAGAACGCCACGGTTGAAGTCCCCGCCTCAAGCATGGAGCCCGGCGACCCTGCGAGCTATGCGGAACGGCTGGTGGACCGGCTTCCGGGCGTACTGGAGGGTGATACGGCGGCACTGGTGCTGTTCACGGCACGCCGTGACATGCAGCGCGTTCGGGACATGCTGCCGGAAGCCTGGCGGGACTCTGTGATCACCCAGGATGACCATACCCGGGCCGAGGTGCTTGAGCGTCATCGCCAGAGGGTGGACGGAGGGGAGACCTCGATCCTGTTTGGAGTCGCTAGTTTCGCGGAGGGCATTGATCTGCCCGGAACCTATCTGGAGCACGTGGTGATCACGCGCCTGCCATTTTCGGTACCGGATGATCCGATCGAGGCCAGTCTCGCCGAATGGATCGAGGAAAGGGGCGGCAACCCCTTCATGGAGATCAGCGTGCCGGACGCCTCAATAAGGCTGGTGCAGGCCGCTGGGCGGCTTCTGCGCAGTGAATCCGACACCGGCCGTGTGACGATCCTGGATCGCCGCATCATCTCCCGGCGTTACGGCAGCATGCTGCTGGACGCGCTGCCACCGTTCCGCCGTGTGATTGCCGCCTGAGCGGGCTTCAGCCCGCCTGTTTCGCCGGATGGGGTTCCGGACTGATCAGACCCTGCTGGCGAGCCATGGCATAGGCTGCCTTGGGTCCAGTCCAGAGCGACGGCAGCAGGATCAGTGAGACCGGGATGGCCGTGATCACGATGAACTGCTGCAGCGCGCTGATCTGTCCCTCTCCCATGTAGAGCAGGATGGCCGCCATCATGGCCATTGCAACACCCCAGAAAACGCGTACGGAGCGGGTCGGTTCGTCATGACCGGTACCCACCACCGAAATGGCGTAGCTCATGGAATCGCCGGTTGTTGCCACGAAAATGGTCGTCAGCAGCAGGATGGCGAGCGCCATGAAGGTGCCGCCGGGCAGTGACTGGGCAACAGTAAGCGTCGCAACGTCGAACTGGAAGTCGTTCAGGGGCTCAGCAAGGTCAATGACCCCTTCCATCTGGTAGAAGATGCCGGAGCCGCCCAGCAGCGTGAACCACACCGTCGTGGCCACCGGTGCCATGACCGCAACGGCCAGGATCATCTGCCGGATAGTGCGCCCACGGGAGATGCGCGCCACAAAGATTGCCATCAGCGGGCCGTAGCCGATGAACCAGGCGAAGAAGAACACCGTCCACCACTTCATCCACCAGGCCGGGGCCGTTTCCGAGGTCATGGTGCCCATGCGGAAGAACGAGGAGATGTACTCACCGAATCCCTGGGTATAGGCGTTGGTCAGGAACAGGGTGGGGCCGAAGATGAAGATCACCGCAGCGATGGCAAGCGCCAGCATGACGTTGAAGCGGCTCAGCATCTGGATGCCTTTGTGGATACCGGTGACCGCCGACGTGACGTACAGCGC
>JBNJEG010000071.1:0-10797 GCA_051745655.1 Pseudomonadota bacterium | reverse complement strand
GTGGGCGCGACCAGGTCGATGCGCTGGATCATGGCCGCCACCGCCTCACTGCGCCCGACGATCTCATGGGCATTATGCTCGGCGCTGATTTCCTCCTGAAGGTAGGCGTTTTCCATCTCCAGCCGGTGCTTGAGGGTCTCCACCTCTTCCAGCGCCTCCTTGAGGCTGTCCTCGGTGCGGCGGCGGTCGGTGATGTCGCGGAACACCACCACCGCTCCCACCAGCTGGCCGTTGTCCACGATCGGGGTACTGGTGTACTCCACGGGGAACCCGGAGCCGTCCTGGCGCCAGAAGAAATCGTCATTGACCCGATGGACCGCCCCGTCCCTGAAGGCCCGGTAGATGGGGCAGCACTCGCGCTGGTGGGGCGTGCCGTCCGAGTGGCTGTGGTGAATGGCGGTGTGCATCACCCGCCCGAGCAGTTCATCCCGGTGCCAGCCCAGCATGCGCTCGGCCGCGGAGTTGATGAAGGTGGTGCGGCCCTCGGCGTCCACGCCGTAGATGCCCTCGCCCACGGCCTCGAGGATCAGCTGGTTTTCCCGTTCAATCTCCCGGAACAGGGTCTCCACGCGTTTCCAGTGCAGCAGACCGCCCCGGTGGTAATTGTTGATCTCGTGGCGCTCCCGCCGCTCCCGGAACAGAGCCAGATCCCGCAACAGCATCAGAACGCGCGGCTCCCCGCACTCTGTCATGACGGAAAGGGACATCTCGAGTTCGATGACGCGCTCATCCCGGGCCACCAGGCTCAGGTCCCGGCTCCAGGCCTCGCCATGGGTCATGGCCTCATCGGTAAGACTGACCAGCTGGGGAATCTGGCCACCGAAAAGCGTGGTGACACGCACGGCCTCCAGTTCTTCCACCGAGCGCCCGAGCATCCGGGCAAGGTGGCTGTTGGCCGCCTCGACCGTGTCGCGCACCGGGTCCACCAGCAGGCCGGGATCCGGCAGGGCTTCAATCCAGTCAGCGTTCGCTCGCGGCGTGATGACGGCGTTCATGAGGGCCTCCGTTCATGCTTTCCCTTCCCCAATCAAACGCCGTGCCGAATCACGAATTCCCGTAGCCAGCCATTACGAATTCCCGTGAATCACGAAATCGCGTAGTACTCCCCAAACACCCCTTAACGCAATAACCCTCTGACTGAAAAGGCAATAAAGACTCATGAACAGATTGGCACGATCACTGCGACAGCGGGTATGAAGCGCCCGGAACCGAGGTTGCCGGGCGACTCTGGTAATGCCCCTTTTCGGGGCACGCCCGACCAATATGCACAACGCTGAAACAGGAGCAGCACCATGATGAACCACGAGACCATGACCGCGACCATCCTCACGGCCAAGAACGACAAAGGCTACACCTGGGAACAACTGGCCGAAGCCATCGGCATGTCGCCCGTATGGACCGCGTCCTGCTGCTACGGCATGAACACCATGCTGGAGGAGCAGGCCAAGGGGCTGTGCAAGGCACTCAATCTCGGTGACGAAGTGGCACAAACCCTGCAGACCTGCCCCCACAAGCACTGGGACAACGCCGTCCCGACCGACCCCCTCATCTACCGCATCTACGAAGCCTGCATGATCTACGGCGACAGCGTGAAGGATCTCATTCACGAGAAGTTCGGCGACGGGATCATGAGCGCGATCGATTACAAGATGTATGTGGACCGGGTCGAGGATCCGAAGGGCGATCGGGTTGTGATCACCATGGACGGGAAATTCCTTCCCTTTAAGCGCTGGTAACAGCAGGGGCTCCGGCCCCTTCCGGCGTTAATCGGACCAGGCAGAAGACGGGGTAACCATGAACGATACTGACTCCAGACCAGCAACGCGCAGGGCATCACTGATGCTGATGTGCCTGTCAGTGACCACCACGGCGCAGGCTGCCGACCCGGTCACGGAGGCCCTCAGCAACGGCGAGACCAACCTGGATGCGCGCTACCGCTACGAGCTCGTTGACCAGGAGGGTGTCGACAAGGATGCCGGCGCCTCCACGCTGAGGACCCGCCTGGGCTATCGCACCGGCGAGGTCAGCGGCGTCACGGGCTTCCTTGAAGCCGAGCACGTCACCCAGCTCGGAGGGGAAACCTACAACAGCACCATCAACGGGGTCGCTGACCGACCCGTTATCGCCGACCCGGCAGAGACCGAGATCAACCAGGCCTGGGTGCGCTACGAAGGGCTGGCGGATACACAGATGACCTATGGTCGCCAGCGGTTCTTCCTGGACAACCACCGATTCATCGGCACCGTGGGCTGGCGCCAGAACGAGCAGACTTTTGACGGCTTCACCGTCGTCAATGAGTCCCTGCCTGATACCACCCTGACCGGGGGCTACCTCTACAACGCCAACCGCATCTTTTCCGATGCCAGCCCCAACGGCAACGCGCCCATGGATACAGGCGTGATCAACGCGAGCTATGACGGGCTCGCCGCTGGCTCGCTCACGGCGTACACCTACCTGCTTTCATACGAGAATGCGCCAGAGGATTCGACCCGCAGCCACGGCCTGCGGTTCAGCGGTGAGAGTACGCTCAGCGATGACCTCGCGGCGCTCTACACGCTGGAGGTCGCACGTCAGTCCGATTACGACAACAACCCTGACAGCTTTGACACGGACTACTACCGCCTTGAGGCCGGCGCCCGCGCTGGCGGCGTGACCGCCAAGGTAGGCCAGGAGCTGCTCGGATCGGACGGCGGCACGCGCGCGTTCCAGACACCACTGGCAACCCTCCACGCCATGAACGGCTGGACCGATCAGTTCCTCAGCACACCGGATGCCGGACTGCAGGACACCTACGCCTCGGTCGCAACCGCCATCAATGGCGTGTCACTCAAGGCGGTTCACCACCGCTTCGAGAGCGATGAAGGCAGCGACGACTATGGCTCGGAAACCGGGCTGGTCGCGACCTGGTCCCCGAACAGCACCTACACGCTCGGGGCCAAGGCTGCGCTCCATCAGACCGAGGAGGATAACCAGCAGACCACGGACACCGACAAGGCCTGGCTCTGGGTAGACGCCAGTTTCTAACCACTGACCTCAACTTCTCAAAGGAGAACCACGATGTCCTATCTTCAACCCAACGAGTTCGTTACCAAACTGGTGGACGCGGGCGAGGCCAAGATCCACATGGGCACCCGCGACACCCTTATCCGTGCCTTCATGGCGGGGGCGACCCTGGCCCTGGCGGTGATCTTCGCCATCACCATCGCGGTGCAGACCGAGTCCTTCCTGATCGGCGCACTGCTCTTCCCGGTGGGCTTCTGCATGCTCTATCTGATGGGGTACGACCTGCTCACCGGCGTGTTCACGCTCGTGCCTCTGGCCTGGCTGGACAAGCGACCCGGCGTTACCTTTTCGCGCATGCTGAAGAACTGGGGCCTGGTGGGTCTCGGTAACCTTGGCGGCGCGCTGTTCATCGCCATTTTCGGCTACCTTAACTTCTCCATGGGGGGCTCTGAAGCCATCAACGAGGTTGGCCAGAAAATGATGAGTGTCGGTGAGAGCCGGACCGTGGGCTACCAGGAAGCGGGTGTCGCCGGCTGGATCGTGCTTTTCATGCGTGGCATGTTCTGTAACTGGATGGTCTCCATGGGCGTTGTCGGTGCGAGCATTTCCACTCACGTCTCGGGCAAGATCATGGCCATGTGGATGCCGATCATCGTCTTCTTCTATCTCGGCTTCGAGCACTCCGTCGTGAACATGTTCCTGTTCCCGATCGGCCTGATGATGGGCGGTGAATTCACCCTCTATCAGTACATCATGTGGAACGAGATCCCGACCGTCCTGGGCAACCTGGTAGGCGGGCTGACGCTGGTTGGTCTGGTTCTGTACACCACCCACGTCCGCACCCAGCCGCAGAAGAATTTTTCCTGAGTAACGCCAGGCTCCACCCCGGATGACCATCCGGTAATGACCTCCCGGCCGGGGCGCGGTGGCTTGTCGCCGCCCGCTCCGGCCTCCTATGCTGGGGCTCCCACCCAAGAAAGGGAGTTACCGCATGAAGGCACTGACCCACACACTGACCGGCCTTACCCTGGCACTGGGCACAACCGCTGCAATGGCCAGCGACGCGCCAGAAGATGCCTCGGCCTATTTCATCTCCCCACAGGACGGCGAAACCGTCAGCTCGCCCGTGACCGTGCGCTTCGGTCTTGAAGGCATGGGCGTGGCGCCCGCCGGCGTTGACCGGGAAAACACCGGTCACCACCACCTGCTTGTGAATGTCGACAGCATGCCCGCGATGGACGAGCCCATTCCCTCCGATGACAAGCATCGACACTTCGGCGGCGGCCAGACTCAGACCACCCTCGATCTGGAGCCCGGCGAACATGAGCTGACGCTGCTGCTCGGGGATGAGACCCATACACCCCATGATCAGCCGGTGAAGTCGGAAACCATCACCATTACCGTTGAATAACGGTCTTTGACTTACCGGGGCGGGCCACTTATGTTGCGGTCGCTATGAGCAACCCCCTACCCGGCCCCGTTAACTGGAAATGGAAGGCGCTGCGTGCCGTCGCGCACGCACGGCGTCACCCCTACCTGTTCGCACTGATCGGCTTCCTGGCGGGTATTGCCAGTTTCCTGCTGGTTGATCGCCAGCAGGACACGGCGGGGCTGATCGCGGTACTGATGCTCGCGGGCTGGCTCTGGCTGCTGCTGGAGGAGCCGATCCGCCGCCTGATCAGCCTGATCCCGGGCGTGGATATGCCGCCGCCGCTGGTGCGCTTCACCACCCAGCTGATCCACCAGGAAAGCTTTTTCTTCGCACTTCCGTTTTTCGCGATCACGACCACCTGGACCAGTGTTCAGGCGGTGTTCACGGTCATGATCGGGGCCGCCGGGCTCGTCTCCATCGTCGATCCGCTCTACCATGGCTGGCTGGCCAGGCACCGCTGGCTGTACCTCGCCTATCACTGCCTGGCCCTCTCGGTGATCCTGCTCACAGCGCTCCCCATTATTCTTCACCTGACCACCTGGGAGAGCTACATCATCACTGCTCTACTGACCATGGTCCTGGCCCTACCGAGTCTTGCGCAGGCCGTGCCCATGGGAGGCCCACTGCGGTTTGCTGGCATGGCGGGGATTGTCATCGCATTGACTGCCGGTGCCTGGTTTGGCCGTTTCGCCGTACCGCCCGCCACCCTCTGGCTGACCGAGGGCACCATTTCCCACCTGGTGGACCAGGATGACCTTGCGCCGGGGCGTGCGCTTGAGGCGCCCAGGGCCGAGGCGGTGCTGGAGCGTGGCCTGTACGCGTACACAGCCATCCGCGCACCGCGGGGCCTGAATGAGACCGTCTATCACGAATGGGTCCACAACGGTCGCGTCTACGACCGCATCGCCCTGGAGGTCATCGGGGGGCGCAAGGCGGGGTACCGGGCGTGGACCCACAAGCTGAGCTTTCCACCCGACCCGGAGGGGCTCTGGTACGTGCGTGTTAAAACCGAGTCGGGTCAGATGGTGGGGCAGGTCAGTTTCCGGGTCCGGGAATAAACCGGGCCCGGAGAAGGCTCTCAGAATCCATGGCCCATCAGGCCCAGCGTCCCAAGAATGATCAGGTAACCCGCCACGATGTAGTTGAGGAGTTTCGGGAAGATCAGGATGCCGATACCGGCGCCCAGTGAGATCAGTGGCGCAAGATCGATATGAAAGGTCATGAGGCCTCCTTCTGTGTTGTTTTACGGGATATCCCTGAATTCCACCCTAGCAGCTATTCGCTAGTATGGGAGCCCGATTACAGAGATTTCGAGGAACGGCAACATCCTCCCATCAACTGCAAAGCCACCGTTAAAGGCCACGACGTTTCTACTTCTGGTGCTGGTGACCGCCGGCCAAACCAGCGCGGACACCCTCAGCCTTTCCTGGGACAATGATCTGCTGACGGGCAGGGATAAGGGCTACACCAACGGACTCCGTTTTTCCTACCTCGGTGAGGCAGCCGAAAAGGATACCGACTGCAACCTGTGCCTGAGCCGTCACACCCGCGACAGTCTTGCCGTCCTGCCCGGCATCGGCGCGTCAGGTGACAGGCACGCGCTGGCGTTCTCCCTGCGCCAGCTGATGATCACACCCCAGAATATCCAGGCCCGCGCCCCCCAGTACAATGATCTTCCCTACGCGGGTTACCTGTCCGCCGAGGCCACTCTCTGGAGCTGGGACGACACCAGCATTACCGGTTACAGCATCACCGCCGGCGTTGTCGGGCCGGATTCACTGGCGCAACAGGCCCAGGAGTGGGTTCACGGTGTGACCGGTAGCACCAACCCCAGGGGCTGGGAGTATCAACTGGGTACCGACTGGGTGGGCGGTGCCCAGGTCCAGCATGCGCAACGCGCCTTCAAGACGGGCGATACGGATGAGCTGCAGCAGGACCTGAACTGGCTGGCCAGCGCCAAGGCCGGCAGCTTCGTCTCCAATGCCCAGTTTGGCGTAGGCTGGCGCCTGGGTCGCAACCTGCCAAACAACTTCATTTCCGATTATGCGGGGCTGTCGTCCTCTGTCGGGATGCCGGGCCTTCTTAACGCACCGGGTCCCGGCTGGTCCCTTTTCGCTGGCATCCTCGGGGAGTGGATCCCCTACTCCTACCTGGACGAGCGTTCGGGCCGGTACCGGTATGATCAGAAACCATTGGTGGGGCATCTCGGCATTGGCGCGAGCTGGCACACGCAGGACCTTCACCTCTCGGTCTCGTTGCGGACCACCACCTCACAGGACGCGACCAACAAGGAGCCCCTGTCTTTTGGTACTGTTTCACTGGTCTGGCGGCTCTGACGCCATCATAGTGACAGAAGCCATCCGCATACCGGCACGGGGCAATACCGAATGACAGAAAGGATATTGATCCCCTTACGCTACAGTGCCTATCTGGCCTGCATCCTGGTCAGCGTGATGACGCTGGCGCTCAGCAGCCTGTCCGCATGGTGGCTGACCATCACCCTGCCTGCCATTGCACTTACCGCTCTGGGCACCTGGGACCTTCTGCAGCCCAGGCACACCGTCAGCCGCAACTATCCGGTACTGGCCCACTTCCGGTACTTTCTGGAATCCATTGGCCCTGAGATCCGCCAGTACTTCATCTTCTCGGACACCGAAGGACGCCCGTTCAGCCGTGAACAGCGGCGCATCGTCTACCAACGCTCCAAGAACACCCTGGATAAACGCCCCTTCGGCAGTCTTCTGGATATGGACCAATCCGGTTACGAGTGGATCAACCACTCGCTGGCACCGGTGGACCACGCGGACACGGACTTCCGTGTCACTATCGGCAGCGGCTGTGATCAACCCTACAGCGCCAGTATCTTCAACATCTCCGCCATGAGCTTCGGGTCGCTTTCCGCCAACGCCATCCGGGCGCTGAACCATGGTGCTGCCCAGGGTGGCTTCTACCACGACACCGGCGAGGGCTCGATCTCCCGCTATCATCTGGAAGGCGGCGGCGACCTCGTCTGGGAAATTGGCTCGGGCTATTTCGGATGCCGGGATGAACAGGGGTACTTCAACGAAGCCCTGTTCGTGGAGAACGCCACCCGCGACGCCGTCAAAATGATCGAGGTGAAGCTCTCCCAGGGTGCCAAACCCGGGCACGGCGGTATCCTGCCCGGCGCCAAGGTCACCGAGGAAATCGCCGAGGCCCGCGGGGTTCCCGTGGGCGAGGATGTGGTGTCACCCCCCAGCCACTCGGCGTTCAGCACACCGATCGAGCTGCTAGAGTTCCTGGACCGGCTGCGGGAACTGTCCGGTGGCAAGCCGGTGGGTTTCAAGCTCGCCATCGGCCATCCCTGGGAATGGTTCGCCATCGTGAAGGCCATGCTGGAAACCGACCGGAAGCCCGATTTCATCGTGGTCGACGGCGGCGAGGGTGGCACCGGTGCCGCCCCCCTGGAGTTCATCAACCGGCTCGGCATGCCGTTGCTGGATGCCCTGCTGCTGGTTCACAACACCCTGGTGGGCACCAACCTCCGGGATTCCATTGCGGTGGGTTCCGCCGGCAAGATCACCTCCGGCTTTCACCTGGCCAAGACACTGGCACTGGGGGCGGACTGGTGCAACGCGGCACGGGGCTACATGTTCGCCCTTGGCTGCATCCAGGCCCTGAGCTGCCACACCGGCCGCTGCCCAAGTGGTGTGGCCACCCAGGATCCACGCCGGGGCGGCAAGCTGGATGTGCCGCTCAAGAGCGAACGCGTGCATTATTTCCACCGGAACACGGTGCGGGCGTTCGGCAACCTGATCGGTGCCGCCGGCCTCCGGGATGCCACGGAACTGGGGCCGGATCACATCATCCAGCAGACCTCACAGACGGAGTTCCGCACCTACCGCGATCTCTATCCGTTCCTCGAGCCGGGGGCGCTTTTTCAGGGCGAGACGGGGCTGGAGCTTTTCGACCATTACTGGGAGGAAGCCAGCGCCCGGGAATTCGGTGCTCCCAGTTCCGTCATCCGGTTCCGCCGGAACCCGGTGCGCTGAGGCCGGTTTCAGGACAGAGGCGCCCTCAACCCACCGTAATGCCCGGGCAACGGGACAAACGTTAAACCATCTGGAAGAGGCGATCGCCGAGGCCGGCAGCATAGAGGAACTGGACGCTGCCTTCGAGACGGTACAGGGGCTGCCCGAGACGGATACGGGTGATACCGAAAGGCTGCGGGCACTGCGCCAGACCCTCGCCAACCGTTACATGCGGGAAGCCCGGGAAAGACTGGATGAGCAGCGGCTGGAATCAGCCGGGCCCCTTCTGGAGCGGGCGACGAACCTGGCGCGCCAGGCCCAGGCATCGCCCTGAAAGCAGTGCGTCAGCCGTGCTTCTGCTTGAGGCTCTCCAGCAGATCCACGTACTGCTGCATGGCATCCTCGGAGCCGGTGCCCTTGACCTTCTCCCAGGCGCTGTACTTGGCCCGGCCCACTTGGTCCAGCATGCCGGGCTTCTTACCCTTTACGTCGCCTTCGGTGGCCTGCTTGTACAGGGCGTAGAACTGGAGCTTGAGATCATTGGAGGGCTTGAAGTCGCCTTCCGCGTTCTGGACGTAATTGACAGCTTCATCAAACTGCTGTTTCAGGTCACTCATGAGCTACCTCTTTGTTATCGGTCATTTTCCCGGAAACTACCAGAAAAACCCGGGAATGACACTGGCCGCTACTCACGGACCTGTGTATTGGTGGTTGAGCCCGGATCATAGGTGCGGTTCTGGAAACCGGGATACTGGATCTGCGGCGGCATTGCGGATCTGTCCATGATCGGTCCGATCAGCTGCTCCCGCTGGCGCTCCAGCTGGCTCCGCTCGAGATCCAGCGAGCGCCGGAGGTCGTCACTGAGATAGACAGGCTCTACCAGCACCTCGGTCTCCGCTCCCACCAGGCCGGCGGACGGCGGGCCCAAAGCACCCTGGATGCTGGTCTCGCCAAGCTGCTCCTCGGCCACGGGCGCGAATTGGATGCTGTCGGGCGTGGAACGCTCCCTGGGAGAGGCAATGCCATTCTCTTCGTCGATGCCCTGCTGGGCATACAGGGGCACTGTGAGCGTCATCATGAACGCCCCGATCAACCAGGAATGGCGGCAGTAATGACGGGCCGGCATACCGGATACTCCCTATCCAGCGGATTCTCCTCCATAATAGCGCGACAGCGGTCAGAAAATCGCCAACGCGCTCGCATTCCCACCTTTCACTGGTACTCGATGCGGGCAATGATCCACAGTCGCTCCCCTTCGTCCGTTGTCTGGACCACCTCGTCATCCACACGCTTGCGCAGCATGGCCCTGGCCAGGGGCGCGTCCACACTCAGGAGCCCCTCGCGCACGTTGAATTCGTCCGGCCCGACGAGTCGGTAGCGCACCTCTTCGCCGGTTTCCTCATCCTCCAACGTGACCCAGGCGCCAAAGAACACGCGACTGGTGTCATGAGGGGATTCCCGCACCACGGTCAGTTCATCCAGACGCTTGCTGAGGAAGCGAACGCGACTGTCGATCTCGCGCAGCTGCTTCTTGCCGTAGATGTATTCGGCATTCTCGGAGCGATCGCCCTGGGCGGCGGCCTCCTTGACTGCCTGGGTCACGGCGGGCCGTTTTTCCTTCCAAAGGTAACGCAGCTCCTCGCGCAGGGCACGTTCGCCCTCGGGGGTAATGTAGCGGGATCCGCGCTGGCGCGGCGGTCGATAGCGTCCCATAGGCTCCTGCAGGCAGTCAGTGACATTCAGCCGGAATAGTTAGGTTGCCCACTCTAATCATCCGCAGTAGCCTTTTGCCAGACTGACCCCGGAATCAAAACCAAAAGGTGACGCCAATGAACACCAAACAACTTACTGCAATAGCACTCAATGGCCTCGATCGTGTCGGCTACGAGCTCGAAAGTTTCGGAATTACCAACCGGGTCAATCGGCATACCCTGGCCGCTTTCATGATGGCGGAAAAGAGCCGTTTCGAGGGTGAGATGGACAGCCTGCACGCCCGCGCGGCGCGCTACCGGGCGCTGGCGGAAAACGCCACCGAACTGGCCTTCCGCCCGGCCCGCATCGCCAGCGAAACCGTGCGCGGCCTGATCGGCGGCAAGAGCGTCTGAGCCGGCGCTACGCCGAAGACTCCCGCTCGCCGTTGTCTGCGGACGACGGCTGGGCCGGGAGATAGAGCGTGACTTTCAGCCCCGGTTTCTCGGCGCCCGGTTCGGCATCCGCAAGGTCGATACGCCCCTCGTGCAGCTCCACCACCGCACTGACCAGACTGAGCCCCAGCCCGTTCCCCGGCTGAGACCGGCTCTTGCCCACCCGGTAGAAGCGACCAAAGATGTTCTCCTTTTCCTGATCCGGAAC
>JBNJEG010000070.1:0-10876 GCA_051745655.1 Pseudomonadota bacterium | reverse complement strand
CAGCTGCTTTATCACTTCCCGCAGCTATCCCGTCACCAGGCCTTCCGACCGGAAACCGAGGCCCTGCCCTGGGAACCAGCGGGCACAAACCTGGAGGCCTGGAAAGCCGGCCAGACCGGCATCCCTCTGGTGGATGCCGCCATGCGCCAGCTCAACACCACCGGCTGGATGCACAACCGCCTGCGCATGGTCACCGCCATGTTCCTGACCAAGAACCTGTTCGTGGACTGGCGGCTGGGTGAGCAGTACTTCATGCAGCAGCTGGTGGACGGCTACCTGCCCTCGAACAACGGCGGCTGGCAGTGGAGCGCCTCGACCGGCACGGATGCAGCGCCCTACTTCCGCATCTTCAACCCGGTAACCCAGAGCGAGCGTTTTGATCCGGAAGGTACCTTCATCCGACGCTGGATCCCGGAGATCGCGCACCTGGAAGGAAAGAAACTGTTCAACCCCAATGGCACGGTAGCCGGTTACCCGGCACCCATCGTGGACCTCAAGGAAAGCCGGCAGCGGGCGATTGAACGCTTCAAGGCGCTCGGGAAAGGCTGAGTTCAGTTGCCGCAGATGCGGCACTGCGGGTCCTTGGGCACCCGCATTTCACGCCACTGCATGCGCCAGGCGTCCAGAAGCAACAAACGGCCCGTGAGCGACTCTCCGACACCGGCCAGCAGCTTGATGGCCTCCATGGCCTGCACGGAGCCGATCATGCCCACGAGAGGGCCGATCACCCCGGCCTCAGAGCAGCTCAGCGTGGCCTCCCCCACATCCGCGTACAGGCACTGGTAGCAGGGCGAGTTCATCCTTCCGGTGTCGAAGACCGCCACCTGGCCCTCAGCGCGGATGGCGGCGCCGGAGACCAGGGGCACGGAGGCATCCACGCAGGCCTGGTTCACCTCAAACCGGGTCTCGAAGTTGTCCGTGGCATCCAGCACCAGGTGATTGCGGGTCGCCGCCCGGGAGAGCCAGCGCTGGTCCGCGCGGCCCCGGATTGGCTCGACGGTGACACCCGGGTTCAGGGCCATGGCGCGCTCCGCCAGCGCCTCTGCCTTGGAGCGGCCGATGTCGGCCTCGGTAAAGGCGATCTGGCGCTGCAGGTTGGCCAGTTCCACATGATCGTCATCAATGACCTCAATATGCCCAACCCCGGCACCGGCCAGATAGAGCACCACCGGGCAGCCCAGCCCGCCGGCACCCACCACCAGCACCCGACTGTCCGCCAGTGCCTGCTGCCCGGCCACATCAAACTCGGGCATCAGGATCTGGCGGCTGTACCGCTGCAGTTCGCTGTCGGTCAGTGAGCTCACGCTGTCAGCCCTCCCGGCGTCCGCCGCTGACCCTGGGGTTCCCGGCCAGATCGCGTTGCATGAAACAATCCTGGAAGCCGGCCCCTGTGAGCAAGTCTGCCACGAGGGCCGCCTGGTCATAACCGTGCTCCAGCAGCAGCCAGCCGCCGGGGTTCAGGTGCTGGTGCGCCCGGGCGACCAGAGGCTGAATCACGTCCAGTCCGTCGGCACCAGCGGCCAGGGCCCCGCGTGGTTCGTAGCGGAGATCGCCTCGTGAAAGATGCGGGTCGTCCTCAGGGATATACGGCGGGTTGGAAACGATCAGATCCCAGCGCTCACCCTCGAACGGGGTCAGACCATCTCCCTCAACAAATCGGACGTTCAGCGCCAGTGCCCGGGCATTGTCCTCGGCAACCGCGAGTGCCCCGGCGGCGATCTCGCTGCCGGTCACCTGCCAGCCGGGGCGCTCATGAGCCAATGCCAGCGCCACCGCGCCACTGCCGGTACCCACATCCAACACCCGCGCCTGCTCCGGGAGCGGACAGTTCAGAGCCACTTCCACCAGGGTCTCGGTGTCCGGCCTGGGAATCAGGGTATCCGGGGTCACTTTCAGGGGCAGCGACCAGAACTCGCGCTCGCCGGTGATATAGGCCAACGGCCTGCCCCCGGCGCGTGCCGCCACCAGGCTGCGGAATGTCTCGACATCGTCGTCACCGACCAGCGCCTCGGGCCAGACACGGAAACGGGTGGGGCTGCAGCCCAGCTGGTGGGCCAGCAGCATCCGGGCCTCGCCGGCCGGATTGCTGAGACCGGCGGCTTCAAGACGGCACGCGGCATCGTCCAGCAGCGTGTCGACCCGGTCCGGCCCGCTCATGCCGACTCGGCTCCGAGGGCTGCGAGCTGGTCGGCCTGATGCTCCTGCTGGAGCGACCCGATGATCTCGCGGAGGTTGCCCTGAATCACTTCGTCCAGGCGATACAGAGTCAGATTGATGCGGTGATCCGTTACCCGCCCCTGAGGGAAGTTGTAGGTGCGGATGCGCTCCGAGCGATCGCCGCTGCCCACCAGGTTCCGCCGGGTATCAGCCTCCTCGGCGGTACGCCGGTCCTGCTCCATCTGCTGGAGGCGGGACTGGAGAAAGCTCATGGCCCGGTCACGGTTCTTGTGCTGGGAGCGTTCTTCCTGGCACTCAATCACCAGCCCCGTGGGCAGGTGCGTAATGCGGATGGCGGAATCCGTGGTGTTCACGTGCTGGCCGCCAGCGCCGGAGCTGCGGAAGGTGTCCACCCGCAGATCGTTTTTATCGATGGTGACATCCTCCGGCTCATCCACCTCCGGCAGCACGGCCACGGTGCAGGCCGAGGTATGGATGCGGCCCTGGGACTCGGTCTCGGGCACCCGCTGGACGCGATGACCACCGGATTCAAAGCGCAGCTGGCCGTAAACGCCCTCGCCTTCCACCAGCGCAATCAGCTCACGGTAACCGCCGTGCTCGCCCAGGCTCTGGCTGAGCACGCTGACCCGCCAGCCCTGGTTCTCGGCGTACCGCGAATACATCCGGAACAGATCGCCGGCAAACAGGGCGGCTTCATCGCCCCCGGCACCGGCCCGGATCTCCAGATAGGCGTTGTTGCGCTCGTTCGGGTCCCGGGGAAGCATCAGGGTCTGCAGGGAGGCTTCAAGCTCCTCCAGCCGTTCACGTCCGCGGGCCAGTTCCTCGTCGGCCATCTCCCGCATCTCCGGGTCGCCGTCGCCCTGCAGGGCCTCGGCCTCGGCCATGTTCTCCTTCACCTTCCGGTATTCCTGATAGGTCTCGACAACCGGCTCGATCTCCGCGTACTCACGTGACAGGTTGCGGAACTGTTTCTGGTCACCAATGGTGGCCGGATCGGCCAGCAGGGCACTGATCTCCTCGTGCCGCTCCACCAGCTGGTCGAGCCGCCGGGCGATGGATTCCTTCATGATGGGTTCCGGGTGCTGGACTCAGTGTGATCGGCGGACGTGCTCTGCGGCACATCCCCAGGGCCGTCGCTTTCGGTCTCGCTGGCGGAGGGTTCCATTCCGTGAAGTTCACGCAGCCAGTCGGTCACCTCAACGCGCCCTTCGGCGGTGGCCCTGCGGACCTGGACGGTGGGATGGTGCAGGAATTTGTTGGTGAGACTCCGGGCCATGCTGCGCAGCAGCGTCTCCGGGTCGCCACCGGAGGCCAGTGAGCGTAGCGCCTTGTCCAGCTCACCATCGCGCACAGCCTCGACCTCACCCCGGAACTGCTTGAGAGTGGCCACCGCATCCAGGGCCCGCAGCTGGTACATGAACTCGGAAGCGCCCTCCTGCACCAGGTGCTCTGCTTCCCGGGCGGCGCCTTCACGGGAACGACGGTTTTCCTCGATGACGCCATGCAGATCGTCCACGGTATACAGAAAGACGTCGTCCAGCTCCGCCACCTCGGGCTCAATATCGCGCGGCACAGCCAGATCCACCATAAAGATCGGCCGGCGCTTGCGGCGGCGCACGGCATGTTCCACCGCACCCTTACCAAGTATGGGCAGCTGACTGCCGGTGGAGGCGATCACGATGTCCGCCGCAGGCAGCTCATCCGGCACGGCGGACAGCGTGACGGCCCGGCCTTCAAACCGTTCGGCAAGCTGTTCCGCCCGTTCAATGGACCGGTTGGCCACGGTCAGGTCCCTGACACCCGCCTCGTGCAGGTGCTGGGCGACCAGCTCCACGGTTTCGCCGGCACCGATCAGCAGGGCCGAATTACGACGCATGTCGGTAAAGATGTGACGCGACATGGACACAGCCGCGTAGGCCACGGAGACCGGGTTCTCACCGATGGCGGTATCCGTGCGCACGCGCTTGGCGACCGAGAAGGCATGCTCGAAAAGACGGGAAAGGACGGTGCCGGTGGTGCCGGCCGCATAGGCCTGGTTATAGGCCTCCTTGAGCTGGCCCAGCACCTGGGGCTCGCCCAGCACCATGGAATCCAGACCGCAGGCCACGCGCATCACGTGCCGGGCCGCGTGCTGTTCCTCATGCACGTAGAGGCTGTCCTCAAAGGTATCCGGCTCCACGTCCAGCCAGGCGCCCCACCATTCCACCAGGCTCTGGCGGCTCACGCCTTCGCCGAGGATGTAGAACTCGGTGCGGTTACAGGTGGACATGACCGCCAGCTCACGCATACCGGGCAGCTGCAGCGCGTTCTTCAGTGCCGGGGCGATTTCACTCTCCGGAAAAGAGACTCGCTCCCGCTTTTCCACACTCGCAGTGCGGTGGTTGATGCCCAGGACCCACAACGCCATAGACTGGTATTCAGCCCCCTGTAAATGTACGCTGCCTAGTGTAACGATCGACAGGCCTCAGTGCTACTGATGCGCCTGTACGGACTTGGGCGTAGCGGCCGGGCTGTGCCATTATTGAAAGCCTTTCAGCGCAGTGGATTCGAGATGCAGAAACACCCATGGTTCCTTGCCCCCGCCCTTGCCCTGACCCTCCTGCTCGGCGGCTGCTCCGGCCTCGCCACTGATCCCGGAGACGGGGAAGAGGATGACGCTCCCGCCGATGACGCTCCCGCCGATGAGGCGCCCTCGGATGAGAAGAAGGATGCCGAGGATGACAAGGCGGAGGACACCGCTGAATCCGTGGAATCCGCAGTCATGGATTCGGAGGAGATCGAATACCGGGATTTCCCGCCCGATGTGCTCTTTGCGCTGCTCAGTGCGGAACTCGCAGCTCAGCGTGGCCGCTACGACGTCACCCTGATGAATTACGCCCAGTCGGCGGCCGATACGCAGGATCCGGCGGTGATTCGGCGGGCCATGCAGATCGCGCAGGCTCTGGACGCCACAAATGCCCAGCGCCAGATTGCCGAGGTCTGGCTCAAGGTCGACCCGGAAAACCCCCAGGCACTGCGCATTGCAGCACTCGCGCAACTGCGCCAGTCCAATCTTGATCAGGCGCTGGCGTACATGGAAAAGCTGCACGAGCAGGACGAGGACGCCCAGCTCGACACCCTCGCGAACCAGGCCCGCGCGCTGCCCGCCGATCAGCAACAGACAATGCTCGAGCTGTACGAACGCCTGCACGAGCGCCACCCGGACTCCGAGGCCATCACCTACAGCCTGGCCCTGCTCAATGACAACACCGGAAACAGTGAACGCGCGCTGGAACTGACCAATGGTCTGCTGGAAGAAAAGAGCAACTTCCAGCCCGCGGTCACTCTCAAGGGCAAGCTGCTGTACGACCTGGAACGCAGCGACGAAGCCGTGGATTACCTCCGCCAGCAGGCCCGGCGTTTCCCCGAGAACCGCCGCCTCGGCACGCTCTACGCCCGCGTGCTGGTCAACCAGGGCCAGCTCCAGGCCGCCGAGGATGAATTTGAGGCGCTGATGGAACGCTTCCCGGATGCCACCGGTCTTAAGCTTTCCCGGGCTCTGGTGGCTCTGGAGAACGACCATCACGACATCGCGGAGGACATGCTCAACGAGCTGCTTTCAGAAGGTGTCCACACCAACCAGGCCCACTTCTACCTGGGGCGCCTTGCGGACAAGCGCGAGAACCCGAACGAGGCATTGCACCACTACAGCCAGGTCCAGGGCGGCAATCATTTCTTCCAATCCCTGTCGCGCGCCAGCTACATCCGTGCCGAGCAGGGAGAGCTGGAGGCTGTACGCAACAATCTGGCAAACCTGCGCTCGCGCCTGCCGGACCAGAGCGCCCGGCTCTGGCAGATGGAGATCAACCTGCTGCTGGACCTCGAGCAGCCGGAAAAGGCACTGGCCGTTGCCGACAGCGCCCTCGACGACAACCCTGACAACACCGAAATCCGCTACATGCGGGCGATGCTCCGGGAACAGACCGGTGATATCGAAGGCATGGAATCAGACCTCCGGGAGGTACTCGAGGCCGAGCCGGAGAACGCCGTGGCCCTGAACGCCCTGGGCTACACCCTTACGGTACACACCGACCGCCATGATGAGGCGGAAGAGCTCATCATGCAGGCCCTGGAGCTGGATCCGGAAAACCCCGCCATTCTCGACAGTGCCGGCTGGGTCCACTACCGCAAGGGCGAACCCGAGGAAGCGCTCGAATACCTCGGTGACGCGTACGAGCGCCTCCCGGACCCCGAGATTGCCGCCCACCTGGGCCGTGTTCTCTGGGAGCTGGACCGGCGCGAGGAAGCACGCACCCTCTGGCGCCGGACACTGGAGGAAACGGACAATACCGACGCACTGGAACCGCTCCTTGAGATCCTTGAGGAACTGGATCTTGAGCCGGAGGGCCTGTAATGCGGAAACCGGTACGACTGCTCTGTGTCGCAACGCTGGGCCTTGTGCTTCAGGGCTGTATGACCGCGCCCCCGGCGCCACCGCCCGATGACAGCCTGACCCGCACGGAGCCCGAGGGCTGGCAGGCCCGTCAGGCGGAACTGCGCGAGCTGCGCCAGTGGACCCTCCAGGGCAAAGTTGCTGTGCGGCATGAGGAGGGCAACGACTCGGCGGTGATCCGGGAGTGGGTCCAGAACGGCGACCAGTTCCTGATCGAGATGTCCTCGGCCTTCATGGGGATGGGCAGCGTGCGACTGGAGGGCTCCCCCAGCTTCCTGACGATTACCGGCTCCGACGGTCAGCAGTACCTCTCCGATGACCCGGATGACCTCATCCGCGAGACCCTGGGATGGTCCCTGCCGGTGGAGGCGCTTTACGTCTGGGTGCGCGGACTCCCGCTTCAGGACAGCCCTGCCGACCTGTTCTTTGACGAACAGGGCCGCGTCAGCCATCTGCGCCAGCAAGGCTGGGAGATCCACTACGACGACTACGCCGAGCTGGACGGTGTGGAGGATGTGCCGCGCAGCCTCACCGCCACCCGGGACGAGCTGCGCCTGCGCCTTGTGATAACCCAGTGGACGCCGGAAACCCCATGACCCCACTGGACCTGCCGGCCCCAGCCAAGCTCAACCTTTTCCTGCACATCACGGGCCGACGGGATGACGGGTACCACGAACTCCAGACCCTGTTCCAGTTTCTCGACCAGAGTGACCAGCTGCGGATCACGCCCCGCCGGGACGGTCGCATCCTCGTCCGCGGGCCCGAGTGGCTTCCCTCCGGCGACAACCTGGTCACCCGTGCCGCGCACCAACTCCAGTCCCAGACGGGCACCGACATGGGTGCCGAGATCGAACTGGACAAACGCCTTCCCGCTGGCGGAGGCCTGGGCGGCGGCAGCTCAGATGCCGCCACCACCCTCGTTGGTTTGAACCAGCTTTGGGAAACCGGACTGAGTCGCAGCCAGCTGGCGCGGTTCGGGCTGGGGTTGGGCGCCGACGTGCCAGTGTTCATCCACGGCGTTGCCGCCTGGGGCGAAGGCGTGGGCGAACAGCTGACCCCGGTGCTGCCACCCGAGCACTGGTACCTTGTGCTGGTTCCGGAGGACGAGGTCAGCACCGGCAGCGTTTTTGGTCATCCCGACTTGACACGGGACACCCCGAAACGCAGAATACGCACCGCTTTTGAGGGTAACGACGGGTTCCGCAACGACTGCGAACCCATAGTGCGTCGGCTCTACCCGACCGTTGACCGGGCACTTGCATGGCTCGGCCAATACGGAGAGGCCCGACTGACGGGAACCGGGGGTTGCGTTTTCTGTCCGTTCGAGACACAATCCGCAGCCATCGACGCACACGCGGAGAAACCCTCAGGCATCAACGGTTTCATCGCCCAGGGCAGGAACCGGTCTCCACTGTACACGCAACTGGGTGAACTGGATTGATGCCGGATAGACGATCAAATGGGGTGTCGCCAAGTGGTAAGGCAGCGGGTTTTGATCCCGTCATTCGCAGGTTCGAATCCTGCCACCCCAGCCATCTTCCTCCTTCCGAACCGCACGAACGCTCAGACGAACCGCAGAGGGATTCAATCGTGTCCAACCTGATGGTGTTCGCGGGGAATGCCAATCCCCGACTCGCCCGCAATGTCTCAAAACGCCTGAATATCCCGCTCGGTGATGCCACCGTCGCTAAGTTCAGTGATGGTGAAACCACGGTCGAACTCAACGAGAATGTACGTGGCCGTGATGTCTTCATCCTGCAGTCGACCTGCGCACCGACCAACGACAACCTGATGGAACTGCTGGTCATGGTGGATGCCCTGCGCCGGGCCTCGGCGGCACGCATCACCGCGGTCGTGCCCTACTTCGGGTACGCGCGCCAGGATCGTCGCCCACGCTCCAGCCGGGTCGCCATCACCGCCAAGCTGGTTGCGGACATGGTCACCAGCGCCGGCATCGACCGCGTTCTGACCGTTGACCTGCACGCGGACCAGATCCAGGGCTTCTTCGACATCCCGGTGGACAACATCTACGCCACGCCGGTGCTGCTGGACGACATCGAGCGCCAGCACATCAACGAGGACTACGTGATTGTCTCGCCGGACGTCGGTGGTGTGGTCCGGGCCCGCGCCATCGCCAAACTGCTCGACGCGGATCTGGCGATCATCGACAAGCGCCGCCCGCGCGCCAACGACTCACAGGTCATGCACATCATCGGTGACGTCAAGGACAAGACCTGCATCCTGGTCGACGACATCGTCGACACCGCCGGTACCCTGTGCAAGGCCGCCAACGCTCTCAAGGAGCACGGCGCTACCAGCGTGCGCTCCTACATCGTGCACCCGGTTCTCTCCGGTCCCGCCATCGACAACATCCAGTCGTCCCGGCTGGATGAGCTCGTCGTCACGGACACGATTCCGCTGAGTGACAAAGGCGCTCAGTGTGATAAAATCCGCTCCCTCGATATGTCGGGCCTGCTCGCGGAGTCCATCCGGCGGGTCTGTAACGAGGAATCCATCAGCGCCATGTTCGACTACAGCATCGAGTGAATCCGGTGCCGTAGGCGCACGGCGTTATTGACTGTTAACCGGCCTGAAGGCCGATTTGAACCGTCCACGGACCAGAGCCTGGTCGCGGGCCCCGTGGATGCCCAGGAGGAACCATGGCACAAGCATTTGAACTCGAAGCATCCCAGCGCGACGTCAAAGGGAAAGGTGCGAGCCGCCGCCTGCGTCGCGTTGAGCGCAAGATCCCGGCCATCGTCTACGGCGGCGAAGGCAAGGAGCCGGTGCCGATCACGCTCTGGCACAATGACCTGAAAAAGGCGATCGAGAACGAAGCCTTCTTCACCCACATCATCTCCCTGAGCATCGATGGCAAGAAAGAAGACGTGATCATCAAGGATCTGCAGCGTCATCCCTACAAGCCGATCCTGACCCACGCCGACTTCCTGCGTGTCGAGAAGGGCCACAAGATCAACGTCACGGTCCCGATCCACTTCCTCAACGAGGAAAGCGCGCCTTCCATCAAGCTCGAGGGCGGCGTTGTCTCCCACGATGCCATGGAAGTTGAGGTCATCTGCCTGCCGGAAGACCTGCCCGAGCACCTTGAGGTGGATCTTACCGAGGTAGGCCTCGAGCAGATCGTGCACCTGTCGGATCTCAAACTGCCCAAGGGCGTCGAGATCGTTGCCCTGCAGCAGGGTGAGGACCACGACCAGCCGGTGGTTTCGGTACACAAGCCCAAGGGCAAGAAGGCCGAAGAGAACGGCGGTGGCGGTACCGAAGAGAGCGACGAAGAGGAAGGCGGCGAGGAATAAGCCGCCCATTAAGGCCCCGCTATGGCATCCGATCCGGTCAGGCTCATTGCCGGGCTCGGCAACCCCGGGCCCAAATACGCCGGAACCCGCCACAATGCCGGGGCCTGGCTTGTGGAGATGCTCGCCCGGGAAACCGGGCAGCCCCTGCGCGAAGAACGCAAGTTCCTGGGTTACCACAGCAAGGTGACCTGGCAGGGGCAGGATCTCCACCTGCTCTTCCCTACGACCTACATGAACCACAGCGGCCGCTCCCTCAAGGCGCTGAGTGACTTCTTCCGCATTCCACCCGAATCCATACTGGTTGCCCATGACGAACTCGACCTGCCCGAGGGCACGGCGCGATTCAAGAAAGGCGGCGGCCATGGTGGCCACAACGGGCTGCGGGACATCATCAGGCACCTGGGCAGCCAGGAATTCCATCGGCTGCGCGTGGGTGTAGGTCACCCCGGCGACAGCAAGCAGGTCATCAACTACGTGCTCAGTAACGCCGGCAAACGGGAGATGAGCGCAATCGAGGCGGCACTGGACGAAACGCTGCGCGCCCTGCCGGACGCCATCCGCGGGGACTGGAGCGCGGCCATGAACCGTCTGCACGCGTTCCGTTACGAGTGACCACTAATCATCACGACATCCGTTAAGGATCACAGGCTATGGGATTCAAATGCGGCATCGTCGGGCTGCCCAACGTGGGCAAGTCCACGCTTTTCAACGCACTCACCAGCGCGGGCATCGACGCGGAAAACTTTCCTTTCTGCACCATCGAGCCCAATGCCGGCGTCGTGTCGGTACCCGATCCGCGTCTCTATCGCATCGCGGAAATCGTAAAGCCGGAGAAGACGATTCCCACGACCATGGAATTCGTCGACATCGCTGGCCTGGTCTCCGGCGCCTCCAAGGGTGAAGGCCTGGGCAACCAGTTCCTGGCCAACATCCGCGAAACCGAGGCCAT
>JBNJEG010000069.1:0-10923 GCA_051745655.1 Pseudomonadota bacterium | reverse complement strand
GCGTGCGGAGAACAGGCCCTTGGAATCGCAGTAACCCTGGGCCGTGGGCAGGTTGTGCACCACGTCCTGCTGGATCTCCTCGGGGATATCCAGACCGAACGCGCCGGGGTTGCCGATGTTGAGCTTGAGGATCCGGTGACCTTCTTCCTCGAGGCGGTGGGCTTCCTGCTGGACGGGGCCGCGGATGTCGTAGCAGACGTTCTCAAGCTTGGCGGATTTTTCAAATTGCTGCATTCTGTTGTAAACCCCTGAGTTGGCGCACAAGGTATTGTAGCGGAGGCCCGCGAGATGACGAAAGTAAACCAATCGGATCAGGAATGGCTTGAACGGCTGTCCCCGGAGAGCTACCGGGTCACCCGCGAGGGTGGCACAGAAAGACCGTTCAGCGGCGAATACAATGACTGCAAGGAAGACGGCATCTACTGCTGTATCTGCTGCGGGGAGCCGCTGTTCGATGCCCGCAGCAAGTTTGATTCCGGCTCCGGGTGGCCCAGTTACTGGCAGCCGGTCAGCGAAACCGCTGTGACGGAGCGGGTCGATCGCAGCCATGGCATGGTTCGCACGGAGGCACTCTGCGCCCAGTGCGATGCCCACCTCGGGCATGTTTTTCCGGATGGACCTGAGCCCACGGGCATGCGCTACTGCATCAACTCCGCGGCCCTCAAGCTCCAGCAGCGCTAGCGTCAGAGGCCGGCCGCCATGCTCCAGTGTTCCAGAACCTCGCGCATGGCCTCGATGCTGTAAGGCTTGGTCAGGTAGTCATTCATACCAGCGGCGAGACACTGCTCGCGGTCCCCCTCCATGGCATTGGCGGTGATCGCGATCACCGGAATGTGTTCCAGCCCGCTCATGCCGCGCAGGCGTCGGGTTGCCTCGAAACCGTCCATGACCGGCATCTGGCAGTCCATCAGGACCAGGTCGCAGCTGTGACTGGCCAGGTGCTCAAGGGCCTGCTTACCGTTTTCAACGATGGCGACCCGGTGACCGAGCTTGCGCAGCATACCGCTGGCCACCATCTGGTTGACCTGGTTGTCCTCGACCAGTAGGACGTCCAGTGACACGGACGAGCGCGAGGTGCCCTGTCTGGATTCGGACGTCACAGCCGTGAGGCCGATGCACACGCGCAGGGTGTTGACCAGCTGGCGGCGGACCAGCGGCAGCTGGATGGTCTCCGAACGGTCGATGCCGTGGCCGTCCATGCCCAGGTACGCCCGGGGTGGGCACCGGTCCAGCTGCTCGACAAGTGCTCCCCAACGGGATTCGCGGTTGTCCAGTATAAGGAGGTCCTGGCCTCGGACGTCCAACTCCGCCGGTGTGTCAGGTACTGAGTCCCGTTCACGGACCCGGATGCCCCAGTAACGCAGATGATCCTGCAGTGGCTGGATATGTGGATTCCCTGATGCGGTCAGCAACAGCACGTTCATGGTCTCGAAATCCGTTTCGCCGCTGCGCTCCGGCGTCTGCGGGTCCACCTCAAGGGGCAGTTGCACGCTGACGCGGGTTCCCTCGTTTTCCCGCGAGTTGACGGTGATGGTCCCTCCCATGCGGTCGACCAGCTGCCGGCACAGGGTCAATCCCAGACCCGTGCCCCCGAAGCGCCGGGTCGTGTCTGCCTGGCCCTGGGAGAAGGGGGAGAAAATGGTCCTCTGGGCCGCTTCCGACATGCCAATACCGGTATCGGCCACAATCAGTTCAACGCCATTGGGGCTGGGTTCGAGGCTGAGCTCCACCTGACCCTGGGAGGTGAACTTGATGGCGTTGCCCATCAGGTTGTTGATGACCTGACGCAGCCTTGTGGGGTCCCCCAGGTGAGCCGGGGCGATATCCGGCGCGATGCGGGTAACGATTTCCACCCCGGCAGCACGAGCCGTCTGCTGGGCAAACAGGGTAGCGCACTCCTCCGCCAGTGCGCCCAGGTCCAGGCTGATGCGCTCAAGGGTGAGTTTGCCCGCTTCGACCTTGGAGATGTCCAGGATGTCGTTGACCAGTGCCACAAGGTTCTCGCCGGCACTGAGTGCGAGCTCCATGCGCTCCCGCTGTGTGGCACTAAGGCGGCTCTCCAGAGTAAGCCGCAGCATGCCCAGAAGACCGTTAAGGGGAGTGCGGATTTCATGGCTCATGCTGGCCAGGAAATCGGCCCGGGCCCGGGCCATCTCCAGGGCTTCCTCGCGCGCGTCGATCAGGGCGCGGTTGGAGCGCTGGAGGGCCTCGTTCTTGTCCCGGATCTCCGAGGTCCGGGCCTCGACGATCTGGGCCAGTTTCTCGTTGTATTCCTTGAGCCGGCCCTCGGCGTTGCGTTGCTTCTGAAGGCTGTGGTCGATGGTGTCGAGGTGTTCATTGGTGATGCGCACCAGTAACCCGATTTCGTCCTGCTCATGCCGTTTGGGCGTTGGCAGGCGGACTTTCTCGGCCTTATCCGAGTCAACGTCCTGCAGACCGCTGACCACCCGCAGCAGTGGCTTGGTGATCATCGTGTAAAAAATCACCAGAAGCAGACCGGCCAGCGCCAGGCTCATGATGAAGCCGCTGAGAAGGGTGTAGCCGGCACGCTCCAGGAAGGTGATTCCGAAAGGGTAGGTGTCGATGGTGACATGGAGGTGCCCGAGTTCCATGTCTTCAAGCTGGGATACGTGCAGCTGTTCGCTGTAGTCCCTGCTGGAGCCGAACAGTGAATCGCTCAGCCAGCGATAGGAGCCTTCGAGGGTGGGGCGGTCACTCTGGGCCAGTATCCGGCCCCGAGGATCCTCAATGCGAGCCTTAACAATGGCGGGGTGGCGCAGTAGCCCGTCCAGCAGCTCCTCGGCGAGCCTGGTGTCGATGTTGTAGGCGATCTGCGAGGCCGGGCTGTGGCTGATTTCCATCAGGGCCCGGATCTCGCTGTTCATGTTCTTACGGGCGTTGAAGTAGTCGAGCGTGACCACACAGAGATTCAGCACTACCCCGAGGGTGAGTGCCGAAAGCACCACGTTGCGGGTCAGGCGGAACGATAGACGTTGTGAGAGCCTGGAGTGCACACTGGTTTGTCCCTGGTCATTGAAGCGTGGCCTCAGTCATCATAATCGGCTTTTTTCTTCCACGCTTCTTCCTCGTTGATGAACTCTTCCCATTCCCGATTCACACTGCTGGGCATTACCGCCTCTTTGCGATCGGCATTGGGATCGTCGCCATTGGCGAGACGATTGAGTTCCTTGATTCGTTCCCGATAACGGTTGATCAGCTCGGACGCGCTCGGGTGATCCTTGGACTTCTCAAGTTCGCTCGCGCCGAGATGGTAGCAGTGGATCGCCTTGCGGTAACGCTTGGCCTGTTCGTGCTCCTGCGCCTGGTAAACCATGAGGTCCGCGTAGACACGGTGCACCAGGAACAGGATGTTCATCATGTGCTGGCGGGCCGCATCCGCGGAAACCCGCCCGGACTTCTTCTGGCGCTCCACGAACCGGAACAGCATCTGGAGCAGGCTGCGGATTTCCTTGACCCGGGCCTGGTCGTTCATCGCAATCTCCCCTGGGCCCTGGATCTGACCGGATTCCAGTGCGGACAGGGCGGCCTGATCCGCCTCTTCGAGGGCCCCAGGGTTGCCGGGCGCGTTCAGTTCGCGCAGCTGGCCTGCAAGTTCGAGAGCCCGTTGCAGGATGAGCCGGCGCAGAGCCTTGTCCAGAAAGGAGTTTGGCAACTCGTCAACGAACCGGCGCAGAAGGCTGTGGCCGTCTTCCAGGGCCTTGATGCGGCGCATCCGCTCGACACGGGCTTTTTCCCGCATCTGGCTAACAACGACAAGCACGATGCCGATGATCAGCAGCAGCGCCAGAACACCGATTATGGCGATTGTGGTCATACCCAACACACGCTGTGTCATCCGAATTGGTTCCAGTATAGACGAGATGCCTGATAACTGCATGAATGGCCGCATAAAGCCCCGAAAGGCTCTGGCCCGCGGCACGCCCCTATCGGCATAATGACGCAAGTCCAGACCCTGGAGACGCCATGGACCTTTCACGTGTCGACCTCAACCTGCTGGTGTACCTTGATGTTCTCCTGCGCGAGAAAAGCGTTACGCGCGCGGCCAGTTACCTCGGCATGACCCAGCCGGCCATGAGCAACGGTCTGCGCCGTCTCAGGGAGCTTTTTGATGACCCGTTACTGGTGCGCACCAGCGAGGGCATGAGTCCGACAGAAAGGGCGGCAACCCTGCAGCCGCAGGTGCGTGAAATCCTGGCCCAGGTCGAACAGACGGTGCAGAAAACCGGCTCATTCGATGCCGCTGCCAGTGAGCGGGTTTTCCGCATCATGGCCAGCGACTATGCCGAGTCCACGCTGATGCCCCGGGTCCTGAGGCTGATCCGTCAGCTTGCGCCCCATGTGACGCTGGATGTTCTCACACCCTCGGACGTCAGTTTCCTGGACGTGGAGCAGGGGCGGGTGGACATGGCCATCAACCGCTTCGACACCATCCCCCAGTCGTTCCACCAGCGTATTCTCTGGAAGGACTGGTTTGCCTGCCTGATGAGCAACGAGAACCCGGTGCTTGAGGAACCCTTCACGCTCGATACCTACCTGCAGGCGAATCATATCTGGGTCAGCAAGACGGGCTTCGGGGTTGGCGTGGGCGTGAATCCCCGGGACGTGCAGCGGCTTGGCTGGGTTGATGAGGCGCTGGGGCGGCTTGGGCGCAAGCGGCGGATATCGGTGTTCACCCGTCATTACCAGGTGGCCACGCTGCTGGCTGAACAGCATGATGTGATGGCGACCCTGCCGTGTCGGGCGGCCTGGCTGCAGAAGGACAATCCGGCGCTGGTGGCCAAAGCCCCGCCGTTCCCGATTCCACCGATTGAGCTCAAGATGGCCTGGAGCCCGCTGCTCCAGCACAACCCGGATCACCAATGGCTGCGCCAGCGGATCGTGGACGTGGCGGAAGAGCTCAATCAGGAACTTGAGCCCTTTATAGCGGATTTCATGCCGCCAGGGCCGGAACCCGCGCACCCATCCGAGCGTTGAGGTTCAGAGCGGCAGATCCCGGAGTTCCAGGGAGTTGCGGCCGTATTCCCAGGCGCGCTCGAAGGTTTCTGCGAAAGGGCGGACCCGTCGTGGCGCCGAGGCGTTGGCGAAGCCCTCCGTGGTATCGAAGTCATGCCGGCTGATGGCACCGCTGTCATCGACCATGATCGCGGGGCGGTCGCCGTGCGGGTAGCTGGTATTGACCAGGCGCAGCGCCATGCGGCTGGGCAGGCGGCGCATCAGCTCCACCAGGCCATGGCGGCGCCCGACCAGGGGGCTGTCGTCATGGATCAGGAAACGGATGTCGCTGTGGCGGCTGCGCCGGGCGAGCCGTGACACCGCCTGCTCCAGCACGTCATCGTCATACAGGGCATGGCTGAGGCTTCGGTCATAGATCCAGAGCCGGCGTGTTGCCTGCTCTGTCATGGCACGCAGGGCTTCGAGCTGATGCTGTTCCTTGCCCAGCTGCCAACTGGTCGTATCCGAGGCTAGCAGGAAAGGGCATCGTGTCTCCGCTTCCTGGCGCGTGACGAGACTCGGGGCCGTGCAATTCATGCGCCGATGTGGGATTCCGGCGTCCATGTAGCGGTCAGAGACCACGTAGAACCCAAGTCGCCGGTAGAAATCCACCGCCGCGTCCTGAGCACTGAGCGTGAACCGGTCATAGTGGTCCAGGCCGTCCTGAAGCATTCGGTTGAGAAGCTGTGTGCCGACGTCCTGGCCGCGGGCGTTGGCGGACACCGCCATACGGCCAATACCACCGCAGCCGGGTTCCGCCTCATAGAGACGGGCAGTGGCGACTGCCTCATCCTGGTCATTGAGGACCAGGTAGTGCACGGCGCTGCTATCGGTGTCATCCCACTCCAGCTCCTCCGGGACCTGCTGTTCATCCGTGAACACACGCCGTCGCAGCGCCACGGCTGCGTCGGGAAGGGCTCCAGGGGGGTGGGCCTCGATCTTCATGCGTCCCCGTCCTCATCCTCTTCCTCATCGCCCTCCGGATACAGGCTGCCCTGGTTGACCAGTGAGACCACAAGGTCGGTCAGCGCAGGTTCTTTCATAAGGCGCGCGAGGGCATGCATGTCCGGATGCCGGCCGGCACAGAGCACGTCGGCAATACCGGTTGCGTCACCGCTGAGGCGGAAACGCTGGCCATCGACAAAAAGCAGGCGGCCACCATCACCGGGCAGCTCATAAAAACTGAACCGGCTGCCCTCATTCCAGGCGAGGGGGGTTCCCTCGTTGATGAGAGCCTCCAGGCTTCCGGCGTCCAATGGGTCTTCCGGCGGGTCGACAATACCGGATTGCTTGGGCTCGGTCATCGCCTGGCCGAACCAGCTGGCCACGGCCTCCGAATTCCTCACCGCTTTTTCAAGAATAGCCTGTAACTCACTGATCTGTGAGTCAGTGATGCGTCCGGGATTGTCCTGCACCTTGGGGGTAGGGTCTTCGAGCTGGCGGTCAAGCTCGGGGCGTTCAGCCACGAAATCGGCGACCCCCGTGACCACATCCGCATGGCTGGGGGTCCGGAAACCGATAGACAGGGTCATGCAGTCGTTCTCGGCGATGCCCCAGTGCGCCACGCTGGGCGGCAGGTAGAGCATGTCGCCGGGATTCAGGACGGCTTCTTCCTCTGTCTCAAAATCCGCCAGGATGTGCAGCGGCGAGCCTTCCACCCGGGGCGAACTGGCGTCGTGCACACCGCCGATTTTCCAGCGGCGCTGCCCGATGGTCTGGAGCAGGAAGACATCGTAACGGTCAAAGTGAGGGCCGACGCTGCCGCCAACGGGCGCAAAGCTGGCCATGACGTCGTCCAGGCGCCAGTTGGGGATGAAGCGGAAGTGCTCGAGCAGCTCCGCCGCCTCAGGCACCCAATGGTCCAGGCCCTGGACCAGCAGTGTCCAGTCCCTGTCCGGCAGTGACTGTAGCCAGGATTCGTCGAAAGGCCCGTTATGCAGCTGCCAGGGCTTGCCGTTCTCCTCCTCGAAAACCAGGCGGGATTCGATCGCCTCTTCACAGGCAAGGCCGGCCAGTTCATCCACCGACACCGGGGATTCGATCCCTGGAAAGGCATTGCGGATGATCAGTGGCTTCTTCTGCCAGTAGTCCTTCAGGAAGGTCTCGATGCTGGTTTCGCCCAGTACGCCCATGATGCGCTCTGTGCCTCCGGTCCTGCGTTACTTGGGTGATCGGTTGCGGATGGCTTTTGCCTGCTCCGCCGCGTTGCCGGTGTAGGTGGCCGGGGTCAGCGCGCGCAGCTGTTCGCGGGCACCTTCCGGAATGTCCAGGCCGTCAATAAAGGCGTGGATGACCTCCGGCGTCATGGCCTTCCCCCGGGTCAGCTCCTTGAGCTTCTCGTAGGGTTCTTCAACGTGATAGCGGCGCATCAGCGTCTGGATCGGCTCGGCCAGGATCTCCCAGGCCTGCTGCAGGTCCTCGTCCAGGCGTTGCGGGTTTACCTCGAGCTTTGACAGGCCCTTCAGACTGGCCTGCCAGGCGATCAGGCTGTGCGCCAGGCCCACGCCCAGGTTGCGCATCACCGTGGAGTCCGTGAGGTCGCGCTGCCAGCGGGATATGGGCAGCTTGCTGGCCAGGTGGTCGAAGATGGCGTTGGCCAGCCCCAGGTTGCCTTCGGAGTTCTCGAAGTCGATGGGGTTGACCTTGTGGGGCATGGTTGAGGAACCAACTTCACCGGCAACCGTGCGTTGCTTGAAATAGCCCAGGGAGATGTAGCCCCAGAGGTCGCGGTCCAGGTCGATCAGGGCGGTGTTGAAGCGGCTGAGGACGTTGAACAGCTCCGCCATGCAGTCATGGGGCTCAATCTGGGTGGTATAGGGGTTCCAGCTCAGGCCCAGGGTTTCCACAAAGCGGCGGCTGAGTGCCTCCCAGTCGATTTCCGGGTAGGCGCAGAGGTGGGCGTTGTAGTTGCCTACGGCGCCGTTCATCTTGCCCATCAGCACGGTATTGCGCAGCTGCTCACGCTGGCGGGCCAGGCGGTAGGCGCTGTTTGCCAGTTCCTTGCCGACCGTGGTGGGGGAAGCCGTCTGTCCATGGGTGCGGGCAAGCATTGGCTGTTCCGCAAGTGCCTCGGCCATGCCCTGGAGCTGTTCCAGGAGTTCGTCCATGGAGGGCAGCATCTGGGTGTCCAGCGCCTCACGCAGCATCAGGGCGTGGGAGAGGTTGTTGATGTCTTCGGAGGTGCAGGCGAAGTGCACGAATTCGGTGACGTCTGTTAGTTCCGGGATCGACTCCCTGACCGAGGCGATGCTCTCCTTGATGAAGTACTCCACTGCCTTGACGTCGTGGTTCGTGGTGCGCTCAGTCGCCTTGATGGTCTCGGCGTCCTCCAGGCTGAATCCGGAAACCAGGTCGTCGAGGAAGCGCGTGGCGGCGTCCGTGAAGGCGGGCACTTCCGGGATGTCCGGCTGGGCGGCCAGGTGCTGGAGCCAGCGGACTTCAACGGTGACGCGGGCGCGGATGAGCCCGTATTCGCTGACGATTTCGCGCAGCGGCGCCACCTTGCTGCCGTAACGTCCGTCAACGGGCGAGATCGCCGTCAGGGCGTTCAGATCCATGAAGACAAGCCTCTCATCAATGGGTAAGGGCGGTCATTATACATGAGCGGGTGGGGTGCAGGCAGGCGCTCAGCCGAGGTCGTGAAGGATGCCGTCCGCAATGGCGACGTGGCGCTTGCGCTGGAAGATGAGCTGCCAGCGACGGCCGCCGAGCTGACGCCACAGGACCGCGGAACGGATGCCGGCCAGGAGGCAGGCACGGATGCGTGCCGCGTTCTCTTCAATTTCAAGGTACTGGCGGTGACCGTTCACGTTGATTTTCACCTTGAAGGTGCTGAGCGTGTCCTGGTAGATGCCGGCCAGGTTGCGCAGCACGTTGGTATGGGTGGGGCCGAAGTGCTCGACGGTTCGGCGGGCCTGCTCAATGCGTTCGCCGATGGTGTCCATCATGGCGGGCTGCTTGCGGAGGCGCGCCTCCAACTGAACAAGGCTCAGGCTGTAGCGCAGGATCTGGGCGTCGTGGCCCGCGGGCTGTTCCCCCATTGATCGGCTCAGGATCTTAAGGCCCTCACGCAGACCGTAGAGGTCGCCGTAGACGTCAAGGGTATTGCTGGGGTCCGTCTCGAACAGTGAGCGGATGGTGGTTTCGAGCGGATCCTGAAGGCACTGGCCCTTGGTGGCGGTCTGGTGAACCAGGCTGGACGCCTGGAAGACGCCGGCCAGCGCCAGGGTCTGGTCGCGCAGGCTACCGCTCACGCGGACTGCCCCTGAACAGGTATGGATTCCCCGGGGGATTCCGCTTCATCCAGGAAGGTGCGCTCGATGACACCGCCCCCGAGACAGACCTCGCCCTGGTAGAACACCACGGACTGGCCCGGGGTGATGGCGCGCTGCGGCTCATCAAAGACAACCCGGTAGCCGCTACCGCTCGATTCCAGCGTGCAGCTCTGGTCGGGCTGGCGGTAACGGTTCTTCGCGACGCAGCGAAGCGGCAGCTCCGGTTGCCCGGTCACCCAGTCAATCTCCCAGGCATAGAGGCCCTGGCGGTAGAGCAGGGGGTGCTGCCCGCCCTGAACGGCAACCAGGACGTTGCGTTCCAGGTCCTTATCCGCGACGTACCAGGGCTCGGTGCTGTAACCGGAAAGGCCGCCAATTCCCAGCCCCTGACGCTGACCGATGGTGTGGTACATCAGCCCCTGGTGGCGCCCGATCACGTCGCCGTCGGGCGTTTCGATGTTGCCGGGCTGTGCCGGCAGATAGGTCTTGAGGAAGTCGCTGAAGCGGCGCTCGCCAATGAAGCAGATGCCGGTGCTGTCCTTCTTGTCATGGGTCACCAGCCCAGCGTCTTCGGCGATCCGACGCACGTCGGTCTTATCCATATCCCCCAATGGGAACAGGGTGCGTGCCAGGCGTTCGCCTGCGACCGCGTGCAGGAAGTAGCTCTGGTCCTTGTTGGCGTCCAGTCCCCGCAGCAGCTGGGCCTGACTGCCGTCGCCCACCACGCGCCGGCGGGCGTAGTGGCCGGTCGCGATGTAGTCGGCGCCCAGGGTAACCGCGTGGTCCAGGAAGGCCCGGAACTTGATTTCCTTGTTGCAGAGGATATCCGGGTTGGGGGTGCGCCCGGCGCTGTATTCGGCCAGGAAGTGCTCGAACACCCGGTCCCAGTATTCGCCGGAGAAACTGACGGTATAGAGCGGGATGCCAATGCGCCCGGCCACCGCCTGGGCGTCCGCCAGGTCCTCCATGATGGTGCAGTGTTCGGTGCCGTCGGCCTCGTCCCAGTTTTTCATGAACAGACCTTCAACGCGGTAGCCCTGCTGCTTGAGCAACAGAGCGGCCACGGAGGAGTCAACGCCGCCGGACATGCCGACGATGACGCGGGGGGCGGTATCGTTACCGGGGTTCTGGACTTCGGTCATAGGGCGCCCATTGTAGGGGATTGGCGCCGGTGCGTCACTGCAGTCCCGTCTCCCGGATCAGATCCAGGGGAAATTGCCGGCCTTTCCGGTAGTCACTGATACAGGTGGCAACGAGAGGGCTCCGTAACTGGTTCTGCCGGGCGTCGAGATCGTCCGGTGACAACCAATGGGCCGCAATGATGCCGTCGTCAAGTGCCTCGGTCCGACGCGGACCGGCTTCCCCTATGAACGCGTAGCGGTGGTAGGTGAGGCCGTTGAAGGGCGAGCGGAATACATAGATGCCGAGAAAAGCGGTCAGGGTTACCGGGTAGCCAGTTTCCTCCAGCGTCTCACGCCGGGCAGCTTCCAGAATGGATTCGCCTTCCTCTATATGGCCGGCGGGCTGGTTAAGCACTACCGCCCCTTCGCTGTGCTCTTCAACCATGAGGAACCTGTCCCCGTCGGGCACAATCACGGCCACGGTGGCATTGGGTTTCCATTGCATAAAGGGCCTC